>JADFRS010000090.1 GCA_022561145.1 Gemmatimonadota bacterium | reverse complement strand
CCGGACCTGGGCCGCGGACAGCTCCGGCTTGGAGCTCCGTCCGAGGCCGGTGGACCGTGGGGCCGGTTCGCCGACGTGATGGATTCTGCGGTGGAGGACCTTCCCTCCGACGTGGCGGACGGCTACGCGACGTTCCAAGAACGTTCCTGTACAGGGTGTCACATGCCGCTCAGGACGTCTCCCGTCGGCGCCCCTGATCTCTCACTGACCGCCCTGTCGGAAGAGGAGATCAGGGGCGTTCTCGTGAACGGCAGGCCCGGCACGCTGATGCTGGCGCCGACTCCCCCGCTCAGCGGGAAGGATCGCGCCGCCGTGGGCGCGTTCATTCGTTGGCTGGGCGAGCACCGCGCCGGGCTGGCCACGGTGCTCGACGCGCCGGGTCAGCGAGCGGTCGACTGGTCGGCGATACCGTGGTGGGAGTTCCGATGAGCGGCGAGACCGACGCCGCTGGGCGTGCGGTGACCTCGCATAAGCCGTTCGCGGACGGCGATCCTTCCCGCAGGTTCGCGACGGTCACGTTCATCCGGGGCGCCCTAGTCGCGATGGGCGTGACGTTGGTAGGGGGATTGCTGGGCGCGCTCTATTCTGTGCCGAGCTTCGCGCCGGCGTTCCAGGCGTTGGGACTCGATCTGAGGCAGCTTCGGCCGATCCACACGACGTTCGCGTCGGCCTGGATTTTTCTTGGGGGGGTCGCGGTCGTTCACCGCTACCTCCAGGACCAAGCCGGCCCGATCACGCAGGGCGACCGCACGAGACTCTGGATTCAGGTGCTCTCCTGGGCGGCCGCCGGGGCGGGCATCTTGGTGACGCTCTTGCTGCGAGTGGGCTCGGGGCGGGAGTACGTTGGATTCCATCCGATCTTCTCGGCGCTGATCCTGCTGGGCTGGATCTGCTACGCTTGGAACTTCTTCCGCATCGTAGCGCGCGGGTTCTGGGCACGTCCGATCTACGTGACCATGTGGGGCGTGGGGGTGTTGTTCTTCATCTACACGTTCGTCGAGCAGCACGCCTATCTGCTCTCGGGCATCTTCGCCGACCCCGTGCACGATCTCCGGATTCAGTGGAAGGCTACGGGGACTCTGGTGGGGAGCTTCAACCTCTTCGTCTACGGGTCCATCATCTACATCGGTGAGCGGATATCAGGAGACCCGAGATACGGCCATTCGAGGACGGCGTACGCCTTGTTTGGCGTAGGGCTTCTCAACTCCTTCACCAACTTCGCCCACCACAGCTATCACCTTCCGCAGAGCGAACTGGTGAAATGGATCTCGTTCGTCGTGAGCATGATGGAGATCATCGTGCTAACGAGGGCTATCTGGGATCTCTGGAGGCTCGTCAGCACGGTGGAGGACCGCCCGTTCTGCGCCACGCGAGGCAGCTTCACAGCGGCCAAGTGGTGGACGGTTGCGATCCTGGTAACGGCCGTGTTCATCTCGATTCCACCGCTGAATGCGGTGATCCACGGGACCTATGCGGTTACGGGCCACGCCATGGGTGCGACGATAGGGATCGACACCATGATCCTGCTGGGTGCATGCATCTGGATCATCGGCGAGTACCTGTGCGCCATCGGCGGCGAAGGCTCGGACGCGCTGCTTCACTGCGAAGCCATGAGGCGGACGGTGATCGGTCTCAACCTCTCGGTCGCGGCGTTGGTGTTGTGGTTGACTGTAGCCGGAGTAATCACCGGTGTGACGCGCATGGGGTTCGCCCCTGGCGAGACCTACGTGCCGCCAGCCTGGCTGAGTGCGAGCAGTGGGCCTGTTTTTGCCGCGACGGGGGCGTTGGCCGCCGCGTTCTTCGCTCGGCTCCTGGGCACATTAATACCGCTGGCGTTCCGACCCTCGCCCCCTGCTTAGGTCACGACCCCTAGAGGATCTCGAGCAGCTCCATCTCGAATATCAACGAGGCGTTGGGTTCGATCTGGCTCCCTCTTCCCGCCTCACCGTAGGCGAGGTCGCTCGGTATGAAAAAGCGGTAGTGGCTTCCCACAGTCATGAACAAGAGTGCCTCGGTGAACCCGTCGATCACCCCGGTGACGGCGAACGTGGCCGGTTGGCCCCGCTCATACGGACTGTCGAACTCGGTACCGTCGATCAGCGTGCCCTTGTAGTGGACCTTGATCTGGTCTTCCCGGGTCGGGCGTGGACCGTCGCCCTCTGCGATGATCACGTACTGGAGTCCGCTGGGCAACGTAACCACACCTTCCTTCTTCGCGTTCTCCGCTAGAAACGCGGTACCCTCTGCAAGGTTCTTGGCGGCGGTCTCTGCCTTGAGAAGAGCCTGCTCCTCCTGGACGAGCGCTCCCACCCGCGCCCTGGCCTCTTGGATTACGCTGTCGTCGATGCGAGAATCGAGCTTCGCCAACCCATCCTCCAAACCGGCCAAGAGAGCCGACATGTCGATGTGACTTTCCCAGACGCTGAGCTGGTTGCTGATCTGGTGCCCGAAGGCGTAGCTGATCATCTCGTTGTCGGATTCCAGGGAGGCGTTCGCTGCGCTCGGGCCGGAGGCCTGGCAGCCGGCAAGAGAGAGCCCGGCGATCAGTGCAGTCGAACGAAAAGTAAGGCGCATGTAGGGTCCTCAGTGAGTAAGAGTCGGTTTTACGGCGTGGCCAATCGTCGCTTGAGCGGCGGCAGGGTCGCACGCCCGATCGTATTCGTGTCGGTTCCGAACCAGATTACGTTGTCGTCGCGGTCGTAGAACATGTGGCGTATCGATCCGCCGCCACTGTCTACCTCAACGATGCTGAAGAAGTTCTCCGTGCTGGGATCGAAGCCCACGAACTTGTTGGGCCTCACGCCTGTCTCGACGAACCATATCCGATCATCCGCGTCGATCTCCACGGCATATGGACGCGAATCGGGCCCACTTGGGTTGTCCCACTCCTTCACGTCGCCCGTCTCGGGATCGAGTCGGCCGAGCCGGCCAAGTCGGTGGTCCACGTACCAGATCTTGTCCTCTGAGTCGATCACGAGCCGCCTCGGCCTGGAGTTCTCGTCGGGAAGTTCGAAGATGGTGAGCTCCATCGTCGCTGGCTCGACCATCGCGATCTTGTTGGTGTTGAACAGGACCACCCAGGGACGGTCCAGCGAATCCATCTTGATTCCGTAGGGACGGCTGGTGCCGAGTCCTCGGCGCGTCTGCGCTTGGGGCGCAGGGATGAGCTTCACCTCCCCGGTCTCCTTCCAGAACTTCCCGATGAAGTTGCCGAACTGGACTGTGAACCAGATGTCACCCTGCGCGTCGAACACCATCGTGTGGGGATCCCGAGCGGCTTCGTCGGGCAGGGGGAACTGCTTGATCTCACCCGTCTCAGGGTCGAGTCTCCCGATGTGGGTCGCCCGGTTTCCCGAATACCACACCATGCCGTCGTCGTCGACGATCAGGTTGTGCGGGCCGGTTCCGTCCTCCAGGTCGTATTTCTTGAACTCACCTGTCTCGGGGTCCAAGTAGGCCGCGTAATGCGATCGCTGGCCCACGAACCACACCTTTCCGTCCGGTCCACGAAACGGATCGCGAGGCCTGCTTTCCTCCCATGGCACGGTCCACTCGTCCAACTTCGCCGAGTTCTCCTGGGCGGCTATCGGTTGTGAAGCCACCGAGGGCAGAACGAGCACGGTCAGAATCGCCGCATGCACGATCTTCATGTGAACCTCCATCATGAGAGAGCCAGGACATTATGGTAGCGAAGACCGGTACGATGCGCACCAGTGCTAGGCGTGCCGGTGCGCATCGCACCGGAGGGGGAGGAGGACCGCGGCTTCGGTGCAGGCTTACTCGACGTGAAGCGTCGTAACCCTGACCCCCCAGGCTACGCCAAGAACGGAAGTTCGTACCCCTGCGCGATGAGCGCTGAGGCAAGCGGTTCCTTGTCGCTGGACTTCATGTAGGCCTCTTTGGGCTCGACCAACTCCCTTTGCACCAGGTCCAGCAGCGAATCGTTCAGCGTCACCATGCCACGATCGCCGCCGGTCTGGATGATCGACGGAAGTTGGAAGGTCTTACCTTCGCGGATCAGGTTGCTGACCGCTCGGGTCGTGAGAAGAACCTCACGCGCCGCGATCCGGCCACCCCCGATCTTCCTGCACAATACTTGTGCGATCACGCCGCGCAGGGACTCCGACAACACGACGCGGATCTGCGCCTGCCGGTCGGCCGCGAATTGATCGATGATCCGGTCGATGGTCGATGGGGCGGTCGACGTGTGTAACGTGCCAAAAACGAGATGCCCCGTTTCCGCAGTCTGTAGCGCAATCTCGATCGTCTCGAGGTCCCGCATTTCCCCGATCAGGACAATGTCGGGATCTTCACGAAGAGCGGCCCGAAGGCCCGACCTGAATGAACGCGTGTGCGTTCCCACCTGCCGGTGCGTGACCAGACATCGTTTGCTCTCGTGGACGAACTCGATGGGGTCTTCAATGGTCAGGATGTGGTGTGACCTCTCCTGGTTCATCAGGTCGACCATGGCCGCGAGAGTCGTCGACTTCCCTGAGCCCGTAGGGCCTGTGACGACCACTAGGCCTTTGGTGAGGTAACAAAGGTTCCGGATTGCCGCGCTGAGTTCGAGCTCATCACAGCTCGGGATCTTGTGTGGGATGACTCGAAACACGCCCATGGGGCCTTGCCGGTCCACCGCCGCGTTACACCGGAAGCGCGCCACGCCCACCACCTCGTAGGCGTAGTCCAGGTCACCCGTATTCTCGAAGGTCGACGACTCCTGGGGCCGCATGGTGCTTCTCAACATCGCCCGGAGTTGTGGTTCCTCGATGGCGGGACCGTCCTCACGAGCCAGCTGTCCATCCTTCCGAAGGATGGGGGGGTGGCCGACCCGAAGATGCAGATCGGACCCCCCTGAGTCGACCAACAACGTGAGCAGGCGCTTCATCTCAGCCTGTGCGGCGTCGAGCTCGGCGTTGCTGGGTGCATTCGGTTCGCCCACGACTGACCTCATTCCAAAGGTTTGACCCGAGTCACGAGGGTACGGTTGACGCAGTGGACGTTGCCCTCTTCGGTGATTTCGAAGAAGGTCTCCGGCGAGTTCAAGAAATCCTGGGGACGCGGATGCGTTGATGGAAGCTCCCAATAGGCAGATCCGCAGATTTTCCGACCGCTGATCAAGCTGACGTCCAGGAAAAACTTCTTTGAAATGGCGCGTCGTTCCGGATCGGCCTCCCACAAGTCGGCATCGCAGGTGACGACGGCGACCTGGGCCTTGCACACGAGCGCGACCTCTCCGGAGGGGAGCGATACCGCGAAGAATCGCTCCCGCCGGTTGAGCATCTCGACCGCTGTCTCGCCGCCCACATGGAGCGCACTGCCGGCCTGGAGATGAATGTCGCCCTCAATCGAGGTTCCCTCGCTGAGAGTGACGGTCGCGAACACTCGGTACGTCTCTTCGCGTTCACTCATGAAGGATCAGCCATGTTTCCTCTCCCATATGGATGCCCATGATGTAGCGCAATCATACGAGATTGGCATCCTCCCCTACAGGTCAGGGAGCATGTCCTCGATCCGATCCACGAGTTCCCGAAGCATCGGCGCCGCAGTCGGGTCCTTCTCCGAGGCCAACCTGTAGGTCTGCTCCAGGTGGAGGAAGGCCTCCGCCAGTGACTCGCCGCTGAGTTGGTCCACTCGATCACTCGCCATGATCCTTTCCTCGAGGTGTCGCAGTGCGAACGCGGTGGCGTCTCCGGCCCAGTGGTCGGGCGAGAAGCGGGCAGTGTTCCGTACGTCGACAAAGGGCGCGAGCGAGTTGGCCGGCCGGGCCACCAAGCTGCGAAGCGTCATGAAGGTGGCGTGCCTCACCAGACCCGCGGCCTCCAGCCCGGTACCCAGGTAGATCGTGGCGTGGCTTTGTGGCTCGAAGATCCATCCCGTCCACATCCAGTCGATCCAGTTCTCCAGCCCGTTGGCGGGCGATTCGCGACCTTGCACTATGGAGCGGCGCACCGTCTGACCCACATCCCAAAACGCGTTGTGCACGTTGCGGTGGAAACCGTCCATGCGATCCGTCCGCAGCATGTGTTGGGCGCCCAAGCTCGCGATCCACCGTTGCACCTGGAAGCACGCCTCATAATCCACGGGACGGTCGTCATTGAAGGTGCAGGGTGCCGCAGAATTCTGAGGGCTCGTTACCGAATGGCGGAGCCGGTTCACTGCGGTCACCAGGCGCTGGTCCGTCGGCATTTGGTGATAGGCCTCGATCGTCGTCCCGGTGCCATTGAAGGCGAGGATGCCGTCGGCCGGCGGCAGGTCCGGCATCCAGTCCACGTTGTCCTTCTCGACGGACCACATCGGCAGGTCGAGCGCGACGAGCACCGTTCTGGGATCGATGGCAAGAAGTTCCTCGGGGGTTAAATCCACCGGCCAGGCGTCCAAACCGAAGAGCTGCTCGGCGAAGACCCGGTCGCCAGCGAGGATGCGATTCCCCGGCTGGAACAGCCGCGTGTGCCGGGTCATGGTCTCGGCCCCGAGGCTACGAATGTACGCCACGATGTCCAGAGCATCGGATAGCGGCACATGCCCTAATGCCCGGCGGACAATGGTCGAGTCCGGGAAGCTGAAAAAAGCAAGGTCGAAGCCGTCACCAGACGCGTGACACGACGCGCATTCCACCTGGAAGGTCACCAACCCCATGACCGGGTCCGCGTCCTCCAAAGAGAGGTCTGATGTGGGCGAGCCGTTGTCGCACCCCGTCAGCACAAGGGCGAACGGAAGGGAAAGCCCAAGGGCTCGTAGCGTCGACTGGCGAATCATGTGAAGGTCTCCCTCGATCACGGCGTACCTTCAAAGGTGTCACCGCCGTGGTCAGTGCGCGAGACATTCCGACGTGGCGGTAGCCACCGCCCTTGGGCTAGGCCTTCTTGCAGCGGGCCACGAACGTGTCCACCGTCTCCGACGCGATGCACTCTCCGATCAGGTCGAGAGGGAGGTCGTCGAGTTGCTTGAAGCGTATGCAGGACTTCCCCACGTCGAGCGGCTTGCCGGTCGCTCGATAGGCCGTCTCGAACGACTCGCGCGCCTCCTCGCTCGTGTAGATTCCCATGAGGTAAACGACCATGTAGTTCTTCTGCGAGGCCAGTGCGGAGTACATGAGCGGCTTGCCGTTGTAAGTGTCCGGGTAGATCTCGAGCGGGACCTGATAGGTGATCATGCCCCAGTTCATGGCCTCCTCAAAACCGTCGGGCAGGTTGGAGAGGATGGCTTCGCGGACCGCTCGAATCGCCTCGGCACGCTCGTCGGGTAGGTCGGCGATGTACTGATCGACTGTTGTTGCACCGGATCGCATATTCCCTCCGCGTAGAGGAACGAGCGAGCCTGTCGGCTTGTTACAGGCCGGCCCGTGAGCCAACGGGTCAGTTCAAGGTGTTCTCGCGGCGGCGCGCGATTTCCTCGTCGAACTCGATGAGGTCGTACGCGTCCTCGTAGTCGACCCTGCCTGGTGCTTCGATGAGGCCGGCGATTTCGCGGTCGAAGCTCTCGAGCTCCCGGCGGCCCGCCTCTTCGTCGGTGTCCGCGCTCGAGTACACGATGTCGCCCACCCTGCGCTCGTCGAGCTTGAGTCCCTTGCGGAGGTCGCGCCCGGCCACGAATTGGCGTAGCACGGAGGGGAAGCGGAATTCCAGCGTGCCGTCCGCACCGGGGGTTACGTCGGCGTCGAATTCGGCGGCAAGCTCATGCAGGACGGCCGTGACCTGCTTTGGCGTAACCGATGTCTCGAGGGCTTTCTCCACCTTGGCGGCAAGCGCCTCTGCCGTGACGTAGTCATTCGTAAGGGCAGCCTCGTAGACGAACCCGAGGACCACCTTGCGCAGGTTGCGGTTGGCCCGGCGCACGTTTTGGCGCTTCACGTCCATCCAGCGTAGCAACGGCACGGAAAAAAAGAGCACGCTGAAGATCACGGGAACGTACACCAGCGCCCAATAGGCGAGCACGCCGCCGATCTGCAACTGGGGAAAAATGAAGAGCGGGGCCGTGGTGGCTGCGACCAGAGTGAACGCGTTCATGCCCGCGACGCCCGCATTCGCGCCGGCCGAGTTTCCCGTGACGAGCTGGGGCGACTCGAGCCGACGCCACGCCGGATTCGGTGCTCGCACCTCGACCTTGCCCTTCGCGCTCACCATGAGCTCCGGAAAGGAATAGACGAGCTCGCCCTCTGGTGAGGCCAATACCTCTCCGGAATAGGCTCCGGTGAGACGGCCCATCTCCTCTTCCGCTTCGGGCACCGGCAGCCCGGAATGTTGAATCAACTCGGCCGTGGTGATCACGCCTTGTCGAGAGCGGATCAGGCGGACGGTGCTGCGATCCAACTGCTCCCGTGTAGGGTTCGGCACGTCAGGTCCGAAGACGAAGGCGAACACCTTCTTATAGAAGGGCACCCTGTTTTCCTTGCCCTGCGAGAGCTCCCAGCGGTGCCCGTAATAGGGGCGGCCGAGACGCCATCGCGGCGTCCAGAAGAAGTACCAGATCCAGAACGAGGGGATGGGCAAGCCACCACCGCGCCCCCGCGGTAGACGGCTCCTACCTCCTCCGCCCCGAGAGGCTGCCAACAGCGCCGCGATGGCCAAGGCCACGAATACCACGAAGTAGCCGACGAGCATGATCACGATCCAGGCCTTGAAGCCTTGGGTGAACAGCTTCCAGCCCGCCTTCTTCATCCGATCCCAAAACGGTTCACTGTCCCGGCGGAGAAGCCTCTTGTCGAAGCGGTAAACCACGTCGCCCGACTCGCCGACCTCCAGGTGGCCGCGGCGGGCCTCGAGCAGGTCGTTCAGCGCTTCGCGCGCCGCTTCGATCGGCAGGCCGGTGGCCGAGGCGATATCGCCCAAGGTTGCGGAGCCGCCACTGGCGCGGAGCGCGTCGAGCACGCGCACCGCCTCCAGAGAATCGCTTTTCATCAGTGCTGCTACGTCCGTCACTCCTAGTCCTCCTTGATCAACAAACCCATCCCTTGGATACAACCCTGTACGGGCCTGGGGTCCCGCGGCTTCAGCCTCCGGTGGGGCCGACGAAGATCGACTTGGGGATCATCACGTGGACGCCCACCTTCTGATCCACCAGTTGGGTGATGCGGAGGTCAGCCGCCAGGCTGATGAGCCGGTAGGCCTCACCCGGCTCCACATCGAAGCGCGCGCTCAAGAACTTAATGGTCTGGTCGATTGCGATCTCGGCGGCGCGCGTGAGATCTTCGTCGGTCCCCATCGTGATGTAGTGCGTTGGCGTCTCCCCGAAGGGCCATTCCAGCGTCATGCCCTTGTGCACCACCACCTGGATCAGTCCGGTCAGCGAGGTCTCGATGGCCGTCTGGTCGACCTCGCCGTCGCCCTGGGCGGCGTGCCCGTCACCGAGCTGGAGCAAGGCGCCCGGCACGTGCACCGGGATGAACAGAGACGTGCCCGCCACCAACTCCTTGTTGTCGAGGTTTCCAGCGTGAATCCACGGCGGCACGCTGCTCCAGCGGCCCGCGTCGGGTGGGGGCGCTACGCCGATGCTGCCGAAGAACGGGCGCAGCGGGATTACGATGCCCGGAGCGAACTCGGTAACCATGCGCTCACGGTCCAGACGGAACAGGCGTGTGCGCTGCTCCGGACAGTGCTCGCGGGCGAAGCCGCTGCATCCGTTGTAACCGTACGCGATAGGGAGGTCGATGGTGAGGATGCGCACCTCGATCGCGTCGCCGGGCTCGGCGCCCTCCACGTAGATCGGCCCGGTGAGGATGTGTCCGCCCGGTCCGCGGTCAGTGACCTGCTCGACGATGTCACGCAGGGATTGCTGCACCTCCTCGGGTGGCACGCCGAGCTGCTCCAGCCGATCGGGCCGGGACGTGATCAGGGTCTCGATCCTCACAAAATCTCCCGACTCGATTCGGAGCACTGGCGTCGCTTCCGACCAGTAGTGTCCATACGCCACAGTGGTAGGAGTCGCCGGGAGGTGATGAACGGTTTGACCGGACGCGAGTGATGGGGTGGTGAGTAGGACGGCCAGAGCGAGTGGGGGTGTGAGTGCGAACAGCGCGGACGTGATCCTCATCGGTCGGTCTCCGGGTTGATTGCGGTGTGGTCAGAATGGCCGTCAGACCCGGGGCGGTCCGGCGGAGTGACTAAGCTTGGGGTCTTCGCGTGGTGCGTCGCAATGGCCGCTATGGCCGGGGCAGGTCCGAGACGCGTACACTGGAGCCATGCGACGCTTCTTGTACGTGGGACTCGTCACCGGCCTCGTTGCCGGCTGCTCGCCGGCCGGACCGGATCCGCTGGTCATGGACGCCATCTTGGCGGCGGAGGACGCCAGGGGTGCCGGTCCGGAGGGCCTGACGCCGCTGTTGGAGGGGCTCGGTTCGGATGACGCCTCGGTGAGGGCGGCTGCGGTGCGCGCGTTGGGGCGGCTGGAGCGGCCTCGACTGGTGGGCGACATCCTCCCTCTCACGTTCGACGACGACCCGAAGGTCCGCGGAGAGGCCGTCAACGCGCTGGGGCAGGCTGTGTGGGGTGAGGATGGCGAGGAAGTGGCCGGCATGCTGGCGTCGCGTGTGCCCGTGGAGGCCGACTCGGTCGTCCGTGGTGTAATCGCCCGCACGCTTGGACGCCTAACCCTTCAGGCGGATGCTCTGAAACGAGCGCAGGACCAAATCGTTCAGTTGTCCCGTACTGCCGAGGGCGTGTCGGCACGGGACGCCCCGGCGGTCACTCTGGTGGGCGTCGCCCTTGGCTTCGAGACGGTGGCGCGCACGCTCGGCCCTGAAGAAGAGCTCAGCGAGGAGGCGCGGGCCCGCCTGGTAGAAATGGTCTCCTACCAGCATCCGGACGCCTCTTCAGAGGCGGCCGACAGCGGCCTGCCGGCGCGCGTCCGGAGTCTGGCGGTCTCCGCATTGGCCCAGGCGGGCGCGGCCGATCCGGATGTTCTGGGCCGCGCACTGTCTGATCCGGACGCCGAGGTTCGGCGGCAGGCAGTGCGAGGCCTGGGCGACCGGCGGGGTTTCGCGGAAGTGATCAGCATCCTGAGAGCGCTCGGAGATGTTCACGCCGGCGTGAGGACCGAGGCTATCGCGGCCTACCGGCGATCAGGGGCAGCCGTCCAGAGCTGCCTGCCTGTGGTCGGCCTCACGGCCGATCCGGACCCCGATGTGAGGCACGCCGCGATCGACTACCTCGGCCGGTCCTGCCGCGAAGGGGCTATCCAGTCCGCCACGCTCCAGGACATCACCGAACGGTTGGTCCCCTCGGATGACGGCGGATGGCATGCGCCGGCCCATGCGCTGGTGGCCTTGGCTCGCGTGGCTCCGAATCGTGTGTCGACCGCTCTGCTCAACCGCTTCACGACTCATCCGAGCCCATTTGTGCGGGCATATTCGGCTCGCGCCTCCGGCCTCCTTGCCGATGTGCCACGGCTACAGGGGTTGGCTGAAGACGACGATGCCAACGTCAGGACTGTGGCGATCGGGGAGCTCGTAAACCTCCAGGGACACCTCGCGGACGACATCGTCAGTGGGCAACTCGGCCAGAACGACCCCCAACTTCTCCTCACGGCGGCCCGGCTCTTGGAGGGTGCGGAGGCCGCCGAAATCGTGTTGAACCGGGTTCTTGCCGCCTTTCATCGAGTCTCGGCGGAGGGCAGGGAGACGTCGCGCGACCCCCGGCTCGCCTTGCTGGCCCGAATCGGTGAGTTCGGTGGGCCCGATCAAGCGGCGGAGCTCGAGCCCTATCTGAGCGATTTCGACGCCCGTGTGGCCGACGGAGTGGCCCGTCTGCTGACAGACTGGACCGGGACTGCACGCACTGCGGCGCCCATCCCTCTTCCGCACCTCGCGCTACCCGGGCGGTCTGAGCTCGACAGCCTGGCGCGATCGGATGTGGTCCTGGAGATGCGTCGGGGGGGAGTCATCAGGATTCGGCTATTGCCGGACGGTGCTCCCACGAACGCCGCGCGCTTCGCCCGACTCGTCGGGTCCGGCCACTTCGATGGCACCACCTTCCACCGCGTGGAGCCCAACTTCGTCCTCCAAGGCGGAAGTCCGGGCGCCAACGAATACTCGGGCGATGGTCCCTACACGAGGGACGAGCTTGGCCTCATGTCGCACTGGAGGGGCACCGTGGGACTGTCGACGCGGGGCAGGGATACGGGGGACGCTCAGATCTTCATCAACCTCGCGGACAACGTCCGGCTCGACCACAACTACACGATTTTCGGAGTGGTGGTCGAGGGCATGGACGTGGTTGATGCGGTGCTGGAGGGCGACGTGATCGAAAGCGCCCGCGTGGAAGAGCGGACAAGGCGTTGACAGTGTCGTCCCCGAGCCTTCCTCCGCATGAGGGGATCGCTGTGGATTCTGCGGACGATCTCCCCGCCGACTCTTAGGCCCCCAACCCCAGGCTGGGCAGGAAGCCCGGCGCCCGGCGGTGTTGGGTCGCCTGCTCGAAGGCGTAGGCGATCCGGAGCAGCACCGGTTCGCTCCAGGCACGTCCGAAGAATGAGATGCCCACCGGCAGGCCGAACACGAAACCTGCCGGAACGGTGATGTTGGGATAGCCTGAGATGGCCGCCGGGCTGGAGCTGCTCAGGCTGAAGTTGTCGCCGTTGACCAGGTCGGTTCGCCACGCGGGACCTCCCGTCGGGCCGATGATCGCGTCCAGTCGGTACTCGTCCATGACCGCGTCGATGCCCTCCTCGCGCGAGAGCCGGCGGGCAAGGGCGACCGCCTCGATGTACTCGGGGTCGGTGAGCGGGCCTTTTTCCTCCGCCTCGATGAAAATCTCCTGCCCGAAGTAGGGCATTTCCCTGTCTGCGTTCGCTTCGTTGAAGGCGATGATGTCGGCCAGCGTCCGTACAGGGGCGCTTGGCCCCAGCGTTGCCAGGTATGCGGCCATGTCGGCTTTTAGCTCATAGAGCAGGACCTGGAAAGACGGCTCGCCCATCTGCTGGCGGGTCGGAATGTCGGCCGGATCGACGATGGTGGCACCCGCCTGCCGCATGGCCTCGATGGCGTCGTCCATGAGCGTATCGACGTACGGGTTGGCGCCGAAGAACTGCCGCGCGACACCGATCCGCGCGCCCTGGAGCCCACCGGCGTCCAGGTACTGCGTGTAGTCCGCGTGCGCGTTGCCCTGACTCGCGTTCGTCACGTCGTCTCTTGGGTCCACCCCGGTGAGGGCCCCCAGAATAGCGGCCGCGTCCGCGACCGTGCGGGCCATCGGCCCGGCGGTGTCCTGGGTGTGCGAGATGGGAATGATGCCCGAGCGGCCCACCAGTCCTACGGTCGGCTTGATGCCCACGACACCGTTGGCTGAGGAGGGGCACACCACCGAGCCGTTCGTCTCGGTGCCGATGGCCGCTACGGTGAAGTTCGCCGAGGTGGCGGCGCCGGAGCCGGCGCTCGACCCGCAGGGGTTCCGGTCGAGGGAGTAGGGGTTGCCGCACTGGCCACCCCGTCCGCTCCATCCGCTGGACGAGCGGGTCGAGCGAATGTTCGCCCACTCGCTCAGGTTGGCTTTGCCCAGAATTATGGCGCCGGCCTCGCGCAGCCGCTGGACGACGAACGAATCCTGTGATGGAATCGACCCCTCCAGTGCGTAGGACCCAGCTGTCGTCGTCATGCGATCGGCCGTGTCGACGTTGTCCTTCACAAGGATCGGAATACCGTGGAGCGGACCCCGCACCGTGCCGGCCTCGCGTTCCCTGTCGAGTTGCTCGGCGATGTCGAGAGCGTCGGGATTCGTCTCGATAACCGAGCGGAGGGAAGGACCCTGCCGGTCGAAGCTCTCGATGCGGTCCAAGTACGCCTCGGTGATCGAGCGCGCCGTCCGTTCGCCCGATGCCATGGCGGCCTGTAGCTCCTGGATGGTCACCTCGTTCAGCTCGAAGTCCGTGGGATCGGCACTCTGGCCACCCGCGCCCGCAGGCCCCTGGAGCGCACAGGCCGAGGTGCCGGCCACAGCGGCCGTCGCCCCGGCGAGGGCGCCGAGCTTGACGAACTCACGGCGGCCTAGGTTGGATGGGTCGGCGTGCACGGCCTTGGTGTGGTGGCTCATTGGGGGTCGCTCCATGGGTGGGGCAGCGCGGATCGCCTCGAGGGATCGATTGCCGATGATAGTTCGTGTAGGGGAGAGCGATGTCAAACTGAGCCGTTCTTATTATTGTCCCCGCGTTGAGCTTAGAGCCTACTGCCCACGAAAAGAGACGAACGCGTGAACTCCGAACGGCCCACGACAGGTCCCACCATCCGCCCCGTACCCTACATGGGAGTGATCTACGTCGTGGCCGAGGCGATGAAACTGGGCTTCACCAACGGAGATCCTGATTGGTGTAACCTGGGGCAGGGCCAGCCCGAGGTCGGGCCCATGGAGGGCGCGCCGCCCCGGATCACTTCGGTCGAGCTCGAACCGCAGGATCACGCGTATGGCCATATCGGCGGGACCGACGCCCTGCGCGAGGCCGTCGCCGCGCACTACAACCGGTTGTACAGACGAGGAAAGGCGTCGCAGTACGGTCCGGAAAACGTGAGCGTAGCGGCCGGTGGCCGCCTTTGCCTGTCACGCGTGTTCGCGATCCTCGGCTCCGTGCGGGTCGGTTACCAGGTGCCCGACTACACGGCCTACGAGGACATGCTGGACTACCACCGTTACCGCATCGAGCCCGTGGCGCTCCTAACCGACACCGAGTGCGGGTTCGTCGTGACGGCTGACCGGCTGAAAGACGAGGTTGCGAGCCAGGGGCTCCGCGCCTTCATACTGAGCAACCCGTGCAACCCCACGGGCCAGGTCATTCGGGATGACGAGTTGGCACGGTACCTGGAGATCGCCAGGGAAGGGGACTGCACGCTGATCTTGGACGAGTTCTACTCCCACTTCATCTACCGAGCCGACGGTACCCCTGGGGACGGTCCGGTCTCTGCCGCGGCCCATGTCGAAGACGTCGAGCGCGATCCCGTGGTTCTCATCGACGGACTCACCAAGAGCTTCCGCTACCCCGGCTGGAGGGTCGGCTGGGCGGTGGGCCCGTCGTCCATCATCGAGAACATCAACCGGGCGGCGAGTGCCATCGACGGAGGCCCGGGCACGGCGGCGCAACGCATGGCGCTCGAGGCGCTCGAGCCGGCGCAGGCCGATCAGGAGACGGCGGCGCTCCGCCACGTCTTCACGCGCAAGCGGAACCTGATGCTCGAGCGGTTGAGAGAGATGGGGATCCGATGCGATAATGAGCCGGGCGGGACGTTCTACGTGTGGGCCGACGTCGGTGGCCTCCCCGAGCCGCTCGACGACGCCGACGTATTCTTTCGTCGTGGGCTCGAGCGGAAGGTGATGACCGTGCCGGGACGGTTCTTCGACGTGAACCCGGGGAAGGAGCGACCCGAGGGCGACTTTCGGTCGTGGGTCAGGTTCTCGTTCGGGCCCCCGGAGGACAACGTGCGGCTCGGCCTCGACCGGCTGGAGGAGATGATCAGGGCGGGATAATGCTACCGACGGCCGGGGTCGCCTCTCGAGCTACCCCGCGTCCGCCTTCAGCGCTGTCATCATCACCGCTTTCACACCGAAGGCCTCGACCGAATTCTGGGTGGATGCGTGCCGGAAGCTGAACTGGGGGACCACCGCCGAGCGTACGCGAGTGAACCCCGACACCTCCAGGAGTCTGAACATCTCTCCTTCCAGGAGAGCCCCTCCGATTCAGCTAGCCCAGAGCTTGGGGTCGCTACCCGAAGTGCCTCCCATCCCGGGATGCCACCCGAGAGGATGGTCGTGCCACCGTCCACCACCGGCAGCAGCAAGGCCACCGCGTACGTCATTACCGCGATCAGCATCGCGATCCGGGTCCGTTTCATCGACCCACCTCCAAGAGCGGTGGCTCACCACACTCGCCTTCTCGGCCTTAGGACCACGTTGATCTTGCAAGGAGCGGGCCGCAAGGAGATTCCGTCGCACGGGCGCGCGTCAGCTCTACGCGGCAGCGACGGCTTCGACGAACCGACGTAGCGCGTCGCCGTCCAATGCACCGTCGGTCCGCACACCCGAGCAAAGATCGACTCCGTAGGGCCTCACCCTACGGATCGCCTCCGCGACGTTTTCCGTTCGAAGCCCGCCAGCGAGGAAGACAGGCACCTGTACCTCGCCTACGATACGTCGACTGACGGTCCAGTCGTGGATACGGCCGGTCCCGCCGAGCTCCTTCACTGCGAGACGTTGGTTGCCCGAGTCCAGAAGTAGCGCGTCGACCTGATCCTGATAGTCCAGGGCCTCGACGATCGACCCCTCATCGGCCACATGAATCACCTGCACGACCGACAC
>JADFRS010000089.1 GCA_022561145.1 Gemmatimonadota bacterium | reverse complement strand
AACTGGATCCGAGCTACCGGGAGAATGCCCAGCTGGTCGATGGGCTGGTGGAGGTGGTTGGGATCCTGATTCACGGTGCAGACCACCGCCAGCTCGTACGTGTCCAGGATGGCCAGCGTCCCGATCGGGTACACGCCCGTGGCGTTGATGAGCACCTTGACCAGCAACTGGTCGTACCCACGCTGCGGATTGTCCCTCATCTCCTTGAGGACCTCGTCCGGCGGCCACGGCTTGTACTGGTAGCTGCGCACGGACGTGCCCGCGTCGAATCCGTCGGCCGCCTGGCATATGCGGGAGAAGATGGTGGGCTTCCGTGACCGTTTGTTTTGGGGGTAGCCGGTCAAGTCGATCTTCATGTGGTGCTCGTAGGCCATGAGCATCTGGCGGTAGGGCACGTCCGCGAACCCGTGCATGCCAAACAGGGCGAGCAGCCCCTCTGCCGGATGCTCCTTGAGCTGGGCCCACTCGTCGTCAGTGAGCCCCGAGGCCTTGTTGATGACCTCCAGGTCGATGCGCGTCTTGCCGATATCATGAAAGAGAGCGCCCAAACCCAGGTCGTAGAGCTGGAGCTTCGTGAGGCCCAGGCGCTGTCCGATGACCACGCTGAATATGCACACGTTGACCGAGTGCGTGAACGTGTACTCGTCGAAGTCTCGCAGGGTGGTCATGGTGACCATGGATGGCTCGTTGTTGAGCACCTGATCCACGATATTCTGCACGGCCCGTTTCACCTTGCGCCCGTTGACCGCACGTCCCAACCGGATGTCCGTGAGCACGTCCTTGGCCGCTCGTACCGACTGAGCATAGGTGCGCTTGGCCGCCGTGAGCGCCTCCTCGGTGTCCATCTCGGACTCCACACCTTCCTGCTCGGGACGCACATCGATGTGCTCGACCGGCGTCGCGGCGAGCCGGTCGATGAAGCCCTCGAATGGGCTCTCATCCGCCTTGCGTGTCAGCAGCGAGACGAAGGGCGCCCATTCCTCGCGTTCGACGCCAGCCACGATCTCCACCGCACCGATGCCGTGTTCCGTGAGCGCGCTGGCAAAGCTTCCGAAGGTGGAGAAGTTGGAGAGGCTGAGGCGCAGCCGGGTCTCGTTGAGGAAGAAGAAGTCCCCGACAATGCGAAGATCGAGCGCGCCCTCCTGGCGTACGATCCCGCCGGTCACCTTGTGTAGCTCGTCTAGCGCCTGCTGGACCTGGTCGTTCTCCAACGGATAGAGCTTGAGCGCCTGGATAGCACTGTAGAACGCCGTGAGGAGCTTCCGCCCGCTCTCCTGGACGACGCCCCGCTCGCCGGCGTCACGTCCGCCCTGCCTCACGTCTCGCCCTCCTTGCCTCGGAGGGCTTTGTTCACCGCACTTCGGACCACCGGATCCTCGATCTTTTTCGCCTTTTCGAGCGCCTGGCGTGCCGGATCCGTGCCGACCCTTCCGAGGGCGCGCGCGGCGCACGCCCTGATCTCGGCAGGCTCACGGCGCCCGAGAAAGCCTTTCCCGTTCAGTAGCCCGTCCAGCACCTTGACCGCCTCCATCCCACCGACGAGGCCGTAGCTCTCAAACACGGCCAGCTTCTCCGTGAGGTCGGCCTGCTTGATGGCCTTTCCGGTCACGATCCGCTTCAGGGTCGATTCAGCATGGCGGTGCCGCATCGTGCCGAGGGCACGCGCCGAAGCGATCCTCACGTCGCGGTCGGGATCCTCCAGCCGGGCCTGGATGGCCGTCGCCGCTCCCGCGGCTTTTAGCTCGGACGCGGCCTCGATGGCGGCCAACCGGGCGAGAGGCTGCGGGTTTTCCATGAGGCGGGCCAACGCCGGGGCAGAGTCGGCCACCCCCATTTTTCCCGCCAGGCGCGCAGCGCCGGCGGCGACCACGGCGTTGCCGTCCGTGAGAAGGCCTAGAAGCGCCTCGGGATTCTGCTCCGCGATTCCCACCACCGCGCTGGAAAGAACTTTCTTGAAGTCGCTATCCTCGGCCTCTTCGGAGGCATGTAGGAGCACCCCGAGTGCCCCCGTTCGCAGATGTCTGAGGAAGCGAGACAGCAGCTCAGGATCGGCCGGTATGGATCCGTCACGGATGGCTCGCATGAGCTCGTTCAGCGTCGCCTCGGAACTCAGCTGGTCGAGGAGGTCGTCGACCTCGGCCTTGCGGTCATCGTCGAAGAGGCCCTCCGTGGCACGCATCTTCGCGAGTTCTTCGAGCACTTCGGCCGCAGACTCCAACGCACCCCGGCTGAGGAAGTTCGGTAACAAGGTCGTCAGGACGCCGAGGATCTCGGTCTGTCCCTCGGAATCGGCGTCCTCGAGCCGATCGTATAGGGCGTTCAGCACGTCCGCACGTAGGTCGCGGTTCATCTCGAGCTCGACTTCCTCTCGGAGCACCTCCTTTTCGCGCGGATCCAGCGAGTAAAGCGTCGGGTTGAAGTCTTCCTTGCTGATTTGCTGGGGCGCTGGTGAGTCCTCCGCGGCCTCACCGTCCGCCGCATCCTGTTCTCCTTCGTCTTCCTCGGCCTCCTCCCGCACCGCTCGCTGTACCTGCCCGAGGTCGGCCCGCTCGCTTGCCGGCGCCGCCGCCGGCAACTCCATGCCGTCCGGCATCACCTCGACGTAGGTGTACTCGAAAAAAGTGAGATCGGCCTCCCACAGTATCGTGAGAAGATCGTCGGCGTCGGGCTTCATGTCGCGCGCACGCTTCAACACACTGAGAAAACGCTCCATCTCGTCGGTCTCGATGCCGGGAAGAAATGTGATCTCCCGAACACCGTCCTTGAAGAAAAGGAACGCCAGCGACTCGGAGCGATTTTCGTTCTCGTAGACAGCGACCTCTTCCATCATGAGGCGACGCTCTTCCACCATCACCTTGATCTGGTCCACGTCCTGCCAGATATCCTGGAAAGCCTCCCGGAGGCTCGACACGAATCGGTGGTAGACCGGGTTGTTTTCGTCGTACAGCTGATAGGCGCGCAGTGCCTTGCCGAGCGTGACGAAGAGGTCACGCACCTCGTCGAGGGGAAGGTCAGAGATGGCCTCCCCCTCCCAGCCGTCCGCGCCGGTGTCAATCGCGTTAGGTGGAACGTTGGTCAACGGCAAAGCTCATCAGAGAATCGAATCCCTACCTTCCAGTCGCGCGACGTGCGCCACGTCCTTGTCGCCACGGCCACTCAGGCAAATCAGAGTCGGTCCGTCGTCCGCGGTACCCGACCCTGAACGGAGAGCGTAGGCAATGGCGTGCGCACTCTCAAGTGCCGGGATGATGCCTTCCAGTTCGCCGACGCGATGGAATGCGTCCAAGGCCTCCTCGTCCGTGACGGATACGTAGCGGGCCCGACCGGTCTCTTTGAGATATGAATGCTCCGGGCCGACCCCCGGATAGTCCAACCCCGCCGACACCGAATGGGCCGGTGCGACCTGCCCATCGGCGTCCTGGAGAAGATAACTCATGGCACCGTGGAGGACACCAGGTCTTCCCGCCGCCAGGGACGCGGAATGGCGGCCGGACTCCAGGCCCTCCCCGGCCGCCTCAACGCCGATGAGCTCCACCTCCTCATCGTCGATGAAGGCGTGAAAAATGCCCATCGCGTTGGAGCCCCCGCCGACGCACGCGATCACCGCCGCCGGTAGCCGTCCTACCCGCTCCAGCATTTGTGCGCGGGCTTCTTTGCCGATCACTGCCTGAAAGTCGCGCACCATGCGCGGAAACGGGGCCGGGCCCACAACCGACCCGATGATGTAGTGGGTTCCCCGAACGTTGGTCACCCAGTCGCGGATCGCTTCGTTGGTTGCGTCTTTGAGTGTGCGCGTTCCGGAGGAGACCGGTCTCACCTCGGCGCCCAATAGCTCCATGCGATACACGTTCAACGCCTGGCGCTCGACGTCCTCTTCGCCCATGTACACGACACACTCGAGGTCGAAGAGGGCGCAGGCGGTTGCCGTCGCCACGCCGTGCTGACCGGCACCGGTTTCGGCGATGATCCTTCCCTTCCCCATGCGGCGCGCCAAGAGTGTCTGGCCGATGGTGTTGTTGATCTTGTGGGCGCCGGTGTGGTTCAGGTCTTCTCGCTTGAGATACAACTCACCGCTCGAGGCGGCCTCTTCGAGCCGGTGAGCGCGATACAAAGGGGTGGGGCGGCCGACATAGTCGCGTAACAGGCCCTGCAGTTCCTTTTGGAACGCGTCGTCTTGGCGCGCCGCTGCATAGGCCGCGGTCAGCTCGTCGAGCGCGGAGATGAGCGTTTCCGGAACGTACCGGCCGCCGAAAGCCCCGAACCGCTCATCCGCCCACGCAGATGCTTCCAAAGCTTGATCACGGGACACTAGCGGCATTCTCCTCGCGTCTTCGTTACGAAGGCCCGGACCAGACCCGCATCCTTGACTCCAACCTCGAGCTCCACACCGGAGCTCACGTCCACGACGTCCGGCCGTAACAGCGATACGGCTTCCCCGACGTTTTCGGGTGTGAGACCACCCGCCGCGATCAGAGCGACTCCCTCCGGGAATCCATCACGCACCGCGGCGAACTGGTCCCAGGCAAAGGCCACCCCCGAACCACCCACCTTGCTGGGATGCCATCCCTCCAGCACAAAGCCGTCCACTGACGCCCCGTACATTTGGAGACCACGCTCCAAGTCCTGAGCCTCCTTCAACCGGAGCGCCTTCCACACGAGCCAATCGCCGGCCGCTCTGAGCTCGGCTACGACGCCTTCAGGCTCGTTCCCGTGAAGCTGTAGTACGTCGACACCCACGGTTTCGGCAATACGTGCCGCGGCCTCGACCGTTTCGTCCACCAGAACCGCTACGGTCTCGATCTCGAGGCTGGACGTGATCGCCGCCGCGACTTCCGGCGTCACCGATCGTTCAAAGCCGCCAGAGAGGATCATGCCCACGTAGCCCGCACCGAACGATTCGGCCACGCGGGCGTCTTCCGCCCGCGTAACGCCGCAGATCTTGACCACCGGCAGCGTGGCGAGATCCGCGTCGGGCGGTCCGGGCCGGGATTCAGCCATGGCGGACCCGTGCCTCGACCGGGTGGGCGGCGAGTTCGCGTACACCGTCGGCCGGGTCCTCGTGGCCGAGCAGCCACTCTCCGACGAGCACGGCATCTACCCCAACACCTCCCAGACGAGCGACGTCGTCGCCACTCCTGATACCGCTCTCGGAGACGACCACAACCTCGTCCGGCACTTCCGGAAGCAGCTCCAGTGTCACGTCGATCCGGGCGGTGAAGGTGCTGAGATCACGGTTGTTGATCCCCACAACCCGTGCTCCAGCCTTCAGAGCCCTCTGGAGCTCAGTACTGTCGTGGACCTCCACCAGCGCCGACATGCCTAGGGATTCGGCCATGCCGAGCAGCTCCGCGAGACTGGCGTCATCTAGGATGCGCACGATGAGTAGGACCGCGTCCGACCCCGCGGCCCGCGCCTCGAGCACCTGGAGGGGGTCGATCACGAAGTCTTTTCGCAGGACCGGAAGGTCCACGGCCGCCCTGGCGCCGCGGAGATCATCGAGCGAGCCGCCGAAATAGTCCCTGTCCGTCAGGACCGAGAGCGCCGCGGCGCCGCCGGCCTGGTAGCGGGAAGCGAGTCCGGCGGGCTCGAGATCGGGCCGGATGGGACCAGCGCCGGGGGACCGGCGCTTCACCTCAGCGATCACGGACACCGGCCCGGGCCCACTCAATGCACCGGCGAAATCCCGCGGGGGGTCAGCCTCCAGCGCAGCAGCCTCCAGCTCTGCCGCTCGAGGACGGAGCGCTTCGACTTCCTCCCGCTTGGTGGCCGCGATCCTGTCGAGGATGCCGGGTTCGGCGCTCATGGGCACCCCAGAGAGGTTGATAGGCGGGAGATTATCGAGGCACAACCTTGCGTTTCGGGCAACGTTCGGGTATCGTGTATTCGGTGCTTATTCGGGTTCCCACCGAATCGAAGGAGGTCTGCATGCCGCTGACGAAGCGCCAAAAGCAAATCCTGGACCACATCGAGGCGTTCATCGAAGCCCACGGATACGCACCGAGCTTCGAGGAGATCGCCGAAGAGTTCGGATATTCTTCTCTGGCCACGGTTCATGAGCATCTGAGCAATCTGGAGCGCAAGGGCTATATCCGGAAGGCCTATAACGAGAGCCGTTCGATAGAGCTTACGCCCCCGAATGGCAGCTCTGGAGTGCTTGAGCTTCCGCTGCTAGGCGTTGTGGCAGCCGGGCTGCCCATCGAGGCGGTTACGCAGCAGGAGTCCCTCGCCGTGCCGCCGGACATGGTACGTCCGAATCGCGACAACTACGTGCTTCGGGTCGAGGGTGATTCCATGATCGACGAGCAGATACGCGACGGGGACTACATCGTGGTCGCGGCGCAGGACACCGCAGAGGACGGCCAGATGGTGGTCGCCCTGGTCGGTGGTGAGTCGGCGACGGTCAAGAAGCTCTATCGGGAGCCCGGGGGGCGCATCCGGCTGCAGCCGGCCAACCCGGACATGTCGCCGATCGTCGAGGATGCCGACAACGTCGCCGTGCAGGGCGTGGTGGTGGGTGTCATTCGGAAGTACTAGCGAGTCGCAGCCTTGAGCGCGGCCAGCGTTTCCCGGGCCGCACCGGAGTCGAGAGCGCCTTCGGCAGCCGCTACGCCGTCCTTCAAGGTCTTGGCTTCGTCGGCCACGTAGATGGCTGCACCAGCATTGAGAACCGTCGCGGCACGCGCCGAGCCGCGTTCCTCCCCTGAGAGCACCCTCTCGATGAGCGCGGCGTTCTCCGCGGGCTCGCCACCGGCCAGCCCTTCCACATCGCCTCGCTCCACGCCCAACTCCTCCGGAGTGACCGTGAACTCCCGGATATCGGCGCCCACCAGTTCGGCCACCTTGGTGGTGCCTAACGGGCTCAACTCGTCCATTCCGGGCTCCCCGTGCACCACGAGCGCGCGGCGATGCCCCAACTCGCGCAACGCGGCTACGATCGTGCCCATCAGCGACGGATCTGCAACACCCACCACCTGCCTCGTGACCCCTGCGGGGTTGGTGAGAGGGCCCAGGAGGTTCATGATCGTCGGATAGCCCAGCTCGCGCCTGACGGGTCCGACGTGGCGCATGGCGGGGTGCAGAAGGGGAGCGAACATGAACACGATGCCGACGTCGTCCAACACGCGCTCCATCTCGTCGGGGGTCAACTCGATCCGCACGCCCAATGCCTCGAAAACGTCCGCGCTACCGCTCTTGGACGAAAACGATCGGTTCCCGTGCTTGGCGATCCGTACGCCTGCCCCAGCCGCAACCAAGGCCGCGGCCGTAGAGATGTTGAACGTCGTAACGGTCCCCCCGCCCGTTCCGCAGGTGTCGACGAGGGCATCGATTCGCTGAGCGACGACCGTGACCATGGCCTTGCGCAGCGCGCGAACACCCCCCGCGATCTCACTGGCGACGATCCCCTTCGCCCCGAGAGCGGTGAGAAAGGCCGCCATTTGGATTTGGGACGCGCTGCCGTCCATGAAGCGGTCGAAGACGGACTCTGCCTGAGCGGAGTCGAGGTCCCCCCCGAGCGCGACGCGCGCCACCAACGCCTTGAGGGCGTCCGCCGAAGCCTGGGTGGGGACTTGGGTCATACTCTCGTCTCGCTGTGGTTTGGACATAGCCGACTCCCGCCCCGGACATGGGGCATCGCGAATGGTAGTCCGGACCGGGATTCGGGGTCAATTCCCACGGCTCTGGAGAGCGCTTGACATCAGGATGGGTCATTCTACCTTCGGTGCGTGGAATCCGCCGGGGAGAATCGGCTCAAGCTAACCCTGCACTACGACGGGTCCGCGTTTTTCGGCTGGCAGATGCAGCGCGAGGAGCGCACCGTCCAGGGAGAAATCCAATCGGCCTTGGAGCGGCTGACTGGAGGGCTCGGCACGGTCATCGGTGCCGGACGTACCGATCGTGGCGTTCACGCGACGGGGCAGGTCGCCGCGGTATCTGTCCCCGAGCGCTGGAGCGCGGAAGAACTGCATCGGGCCCTCAACGCCGTCCTGCCGGATGACGTGTGGGTCGAGCATGTGGACCGCGTGAACCCGGATTTCCACCCCCGATACGACGCGATCGCCCGTACCTACGAGTATCACCTCGGGCTTGTGGGGGAAGCCTCCTCACCCTTCCACCGCCGCTGGTGCTGGCCCTACGGCGACCGGGCCGACCCCGCCATCCTCCAGCAGGCCGCATCCGAGCTTCCGGGCACGCATTCCTTCGAGCGATTCGCCAAGGCCGGCCAGCCCGAACGCGGCTACCAGTGCACGGTCATGAGCGCCGCCTGGGAACCCTGGGAGACCCTCGGACTGTCGTTTTCCATCACCGCCGACCGGTACCTCCATCACATGGTCCGCTACTTGGTCGGAACGATGGTGCAGATCGCGTCCGCGCAGCGCCCCCTGGTAGACCTCACGGAGTTGTTGCACAACGAGAGGACCGAGTTGGAGACCTCTCCCCCGGCGCCGCCCGAGGGACTCTTCCTCGCTAGAGTAGATTACCCTGAGCCAGCCAACAAGGCCGGCCCCGGCACTCATTCCACGCGGAGCACACCGACCCCATGAAGATCTTTCTGGACACCGCCGACGTAGACGAAATCCGCCGGGCAGCGGACGCCGGACTCATCGACGGGGTGACGACGAACCCGTCCCTTCTGGCCAAGGTGGCCGGCGACCGTGATCCGAAGGAGATCATCCTGGAAATCTGCGAGGCGGTGGACGGACCGGTGAGCGCCGAAGTAGTGGCGCTGGATGCCGACACGATGGTCTCCGAAGGAAAGCGGCTGGCTGGGCTCCACGACAACATCGTCGTCAAGGTCCCGCTCACCGAAGACGGCCTGAGGGCCTGCCGCCGGCTCCGCAGCGACGGCGTGAGGGTCAACGTCACCCTCTGTTTCTCGGTCACGCAGGCTCATTTGGCTGCGAAGGCGGGGGCTACGTACATCTCTCCCTTCGTCGGGCGGATCGACGACATATCGGGCGACGGCATGGATCTCATCGTCCAGATCCGACAGGTCTACGACAACTACTCGATCGAGACGGAGATCCTCGCGGCGTCGTTGCGGCACCCCCAGCACGTCGTACAAGCGCTCTTGATGGGAGCCGACTGCGGCACACTTCCCGCAAAGGTCCTGTATCAACTTCTGAAGCACCCACTCACCGATTTGGGGCTCGAGCAGTTCTTGGCGGACTGGAGATCCCTTGGCGCCGACCTCTAGGAGCCTCTTGAAGGGCGTTCGGACCATACTCCTGTACCGGCGGTTTATTCCCGCGGTGCTCCTCACGGCGACGCTGATGGCCTGTGAGGCGGTCGAGGTGGACCGTCCGGACCGGTCCGGGACCGAGGCACCGGCGGCGGCGGCTGCGCCGGAGGCGCCGGGGGATGGGCGGTTCACCGCGCCGAGTCCGCAGGGCTCATCCGAAGGGGTTGGCCAGTCCCGCAGCACGGCCATCGTCAGGGCGGCCAGCCGGGTCGCACCGTCCGTGGTCAGCGTGAACGTGATCCGCACGGAGCGGGTCCGCCGCTCCGTTTTCGACTTCTTCGACCCGCGCATGCCACGTCCGAGGCAGAGTGCGGGCCTCGGGTCCGGCTTCTTCGTGCGCAGTGACGGCTACGTCATGACGAACGAACACGTGGTGCGTGGCGCGAACCGGATCATGGTCGCGCTCCCGGACGGCCGTGATCTTCCGGCCGAGCTCGTCGGGAGCGACGAGGTCACCGATATCGCGATCCTCAAGGTGACGGGCCCTGCCCTCCCAGTCGCGCCGATCGGCTCATCCGAAGATCTCATGATCGGGGAGTGGGCCCTGGCGATCGGAAACCCTCTCGGGTACCTGTTCTCGAATTCCCAGCCCACGGTCACAGCCGGCGTGATCTCGGCACTGGACAGACACATCGTGCCGAGCGGCGAGGACCGAGGGGTCTACCTGGGCATGATCCAAACGGATGCATCGATCAACCCGGGCAACTCGGGTGGCCCCCTCGTGAATGCGCTCGGCGAAGTGATCGGTGTGAACAGCTCGATCTTCTCCCGCAGCGGCGGCAGCGAAGGTCTGGGGTTCGCCATCCCCATCCGCCGGGCCCTCAGGGTGGCTGACGACCTCATCCAGTACGGCGAAGTCAAGCGCCCCTGGCTGGGAGTCCATGTGGAGCCGGTCGAAGCGGACGCCTGGGGCCGTACGAGAGGCGTACTCGTGTCAGACGTGGCGCCGGGGTCCCCCGCAGCCGGCGCGGGCATCCGCGGTGGAGATCGTCTTCTGGAGGCGAACGGCCGCCGTCTGGCGACACCGCTGGATTTCCAGGCGCTACTCTTGGATCTTCGGGCGGGCGATCCGCTCACGCTGCGCATCGAGGGGCGAAACCGAACCGTGACGCTGACCGCCAGCGAGCTTCCGTCGGTTGCGGCGGAGCGCGTGATGGTGGGAGAGCGAATGCAGCTCATCACCGTGACCCCCCAGGTTCGGGCGGAGCGAGAGCTCCAGTCCGAGTCGGGGGCCTTGATCGTGTCGATCGCGACGGACCTGGCACAGGCTACGGGGTTTCGAGAGGGAGATGTACTCCTGCAGATGAACAATCGGGCCATCGACAGCGCGGAGACCGCGGCGCGCCTCCTCGCCCAAGCGAGCGGACGCGTTCGAATCTGGTTCGAGCGCAACGGTGGCCTGACAGCTCGTGACTTCCGATGGTAAGAGTGCACCAGGCCTCGAGAGGACGGTGGCGATGACCGAACGGTCCCCGGATCTTTTCTCACACCCTTTGGGGGAGCGCTATGCCTCCAACGAGATGCAGGCCGTCTTCTCGACCGCGCGCCGTTTCGGCACGTGGCGGCGCCTCTGGCTGGCACTCGCCGAGGCCCAGGCGGAACTGGGGCTGCCCATCTCTCCCGAAGCGCTCACCGAGATGGGGGCTCACCTCGATGACGTGGACCTCGAGCAGGCCGCCGAGTATGAGCGGCGCTTCCGGCATGACGTCATGGCCCACGTTCACCTCTTCGGGGATGCCGCTCCGGCGGCGCGTGGCATCATCCACCTAGGCGCCACCAGCGCCTACGTCGGCGACAATACGGACTTGATCCTTCACCGGGCGGGCCTCGAGTTGGTCCGCGACCGCCTTGTACGTTGTGTGTCGGCTCTGGCGCGGTTCGCACGAGAGCACCGGGACCTGCCGACCCTCGGGTATACACACTTCCAACCCGCCCAGCCCACCACCGTCGGGAAGCGCGCCACCTTGTGGATCCAGGACTTCCTCCTCGACCTGGAGGAACTGGAGCACCGCCTGAGCCATCTGCGCTTCCGAGGCGTACGTGGCGCGACGGGTACGCAGGCGTCGTTCCTGGAGCTCTTCGAAGGGGATCACGACAAGGTCGAACGCCTCGACGCTGCGGTTGCGGAGCGCATGGGGTTCAGTGAGCGATTCGGAGTGACCGGCCAGACCTATACCCGGAAGATCGACGCACAGGTTCTGGCGACCCTGGCCGGCGTGGCGGCCTCCGCCTCCAAGATGGGAAACGATCTTCGCCTGCTGGCACACCTGCGTGAGGTGGAGGAGCCGTTCGAAGCGGAACAGATCGGCTCGTCGGCCATGCCGTACAAGCGGAATCCGATGCGTGCCGAGAGAATCTGCGCCCTGGCCCGCCACGTAATCACGCTGGCACAGGATCCGCAGTTGACCCATGCGACGCAGTGGCTGGAGCGAACCCTGGACGACTCCGCGAACCGAAGACTCTCCATCCCCGACTCGTTCCTCGCGGTAGATGGACTCCTCGTCCTCGTGGAAAACGTATCCGCAGGGCTTGTGGTGAACCCTCACGTGATCCGAAGCAACCTCGCGGTGCATCTGCCGTTCATGGCCACGGAAACCGTTCTCATGAAGGCCACCGCGGCCGGCGGCGACCGCCAGAAGCTCCATGAACGGATACGCATGCACTCCATGGAAGCGGCGGCCCGCATGAAAGACGAGGGCGCCGAGAGTGACCTTCTGGAGCGCATCGCCGGAGACGAGGCGTTCGGTATGAGCCGGAACCAGCTCGACGAGATCGTGGACCCGGCCCGTTTCGTGGGTCGCGCGCCCCAACAGGTCGACCGTTTTCTGGAGGAATGGGTGGACCCAGTCCTCAATCGCTACGGATCCGAAGCTGAATCACGTGTGGGAGCACCCGATGTTCGAGTCTGACTCTGACATGGCCGCGATGGTCCGGTCCGATCTTCCCTTGCCGCTGCTCCACCAGGGCAAGGTCAGGGACGTCTACGATGCGGGCGACGACATGCTCTTGATCGTGGCCAGCGATCGTGTGAGCGCCTTCGACGTCGTGTTGCCCCAGCCCATTCCGTCCAAGGGCGAGGTGCTCACGCAACTCACCGCCTGGTGGTTGGCGGAACTCGAGGATTGGGTGGACCATCACATTCTCTCGGTCGACCCGAATGCCATCGTTCAGCGCATCCCAGGGCTCGCCGACACGCGCGACACCTGGGCGCGGCGATCCATGTTGGTCCGGCGCACCGAACCCATCATGGTGGAGTGCGTGGTCCGTGGCTACATCACCGGATCCGCGTGGAGGGAGTACCGGGATCACGGCACGCTTGCCGGCCAACCGCTGGAGGAGGGTCTGGTCGAGAGCCAGCGCCTGGAGCCAACCATTTTTTCACCGGCCACCAAAGCGGTCGAAGGGCACGACGAGAACATCACCTTCGATGAGGTCCGCAGGGTTCTGGGCGACAAGACCGCCGAGCGCACGCGCGACCTCTCTCTCCGCATCTACGAGCACGGATCACGTGTCGCCGAGGAGCGCGGCATCATCCTGGCCGATACGAAGTTCGAGTTCGGCTTCGCGGCGGACGGCAGGCTCCTCTTGATCGACGAGGTGCTCACGCCCGATTCGTCCCGCTTTTGGCCGGGGGAGAGTTACGAAATGGGCCGGGGGCAGACTTCCCTGGACAAGCAGCCCGTGCGGGACTATCTGGATGGTTTGGAAGACTGGGACAAGGCGCCGCCGCCGCCGGACCTCCCGGATCACGTGGTAGAAGCGACCACGAGCCGGTACAAGGAGATCTTTCGAAGGCTTACGGGTACCGAGTTGGACGACTACCAGCCCCCCGATTTCGAGGGCCTCGACTGATGCGATTCGCCCGGGAAGGGCGCCCCTTCATGCTCATTGCCGCAGCGGTGACCGCGGCCACGTTGGCCATGGCGGTGCGCAGCCCCGTTGCGGCCTGGGCTGCCGTGCCGGTGACGGCCCTCGCATTTCTGGTCTTCTACTTCTTCCGCGACCCCGAGCGGCAGATCCCGGAAGAATACGGGTTGGTGGTCGCCCCAGGCGACGGCAAGGTGATCGAAATCACGGAGGTGGAGGAGCCCAGCTTCTTCGAGGGTCCCTGCCGGAGAATCTCGATCTTCCTGAGTATCTTCGACGTGCATGTCCAACGAGCTCCCGCGTCGGGCTCCGTGGTGCACCGGGCGTACAACCCGGGCGGCTTCACAGTCGCCTGGCACCCCAAAGCGAGCCAGGATAACGAGCAGTCCTCCCTCGGCGTGGTGACCGATTCAGGGCGATTCCTCGTGCGGCAGATCGCGGGCCTGATCGCTCGCCGGATCATCACGTACCCGGAAGAGGGCCAGACCCTCGAACGCGGCGAGCGCATCGGCCTCATCCGGTTCGGCTCTCGTGTGGACCTCTTCATCCCACTCGAGTGGCCGCTCGAATGCGCTGTCGGTGACCGCGCCGTGGGTGGTACGACCGTCATGGCCAGGCAACCCGCTGCCACTACGGACGGAGGCGGGCCATGAGCGAGCACCCCGGTCGTAGGCGGGCGCAGCTACAGCGAGGGATCATCATCCTTCCCTCCGCGTTCACGCTGGCGAACCTCTTCTTCGGCTTCTACGCCATGGTGGCCGCCACGCGCGGCGACATGATCCAGGCCAGCTGGTTCATCATCCTGGCCGCGGTCCTCGACTTGCTGGATGGCCGCGTGGCGCGCTTCACCCGAACCGGATCCACGTTTGGCGGCGAACTGGACTCCTTGGTGGACGCCATCAGCTTCGGTGTGGCCCCGGCGTTCCTCATGTACACGCTGTATTTTTCGGACGCGAACTGGAGCTGGGTGCTGCCCTTCGCTTACGTCATGGCCGTGGTCGTGCGCCTGGCTCGCTTCAACGTCGAGCAGGGCGGCGCGGCCAAGACCCAGTTCAATGGCCTGCCCTCCACCACGGCGGGCATGATCCTCGCAGCGTACTACCCGTTCAGCCAAACGCTTTTCTTCCAAGACTACCTGGTGGGCATGCCGTGGCCGCGAATCATGGGCGTGGTCATGATCATGCTGAGCGCGCTCATGCTGAGCCACGTGCCGTATCCAGTCATGCCGAGGATCAGCTTCAAGACACGGAAAGGCGTGCTTACGACCACGTGGTTGTTCGGGAACATGCTCGCGGCCATCACGATCCCCCGGTACTACTTCTTTCCCATGCTGGTCATGTACACCGCGTGGGGCCTCACGCGCTCGGTGATCGCCGGGCTCCTAGAGCGACTCCCCGACCGGGACCCTCTCTTGGATGCGGAGCTTCCCGAGGAAGCCGTCGAGGTCCGCACGCTCGATTACGGCGACCTGACGCCTGGGCAATTCAATCCTGACCCGCGACATCCGGAGGACCACAATTGACTCAGCACCACCTCGAGATCCGCATCGTCCCACGCCCGGGCCTCCTGGATCCGGAGGGGAAGGCCATCCACCACGCCCTCGACTCGCTCGGATACGAATCGGTGAAGAACGTGCGGGTGGGCAAGGCGATCTACGTGGATTTGGAAGCCCCCACGTCCGAGGAAGCGATCGCGGAGGCCGAGGCAATGTGCCGGGGCCTGCTGGCCAATCCGGTCACGGAGGAGTTCGAGGTCGGTGTGGCGTCGCCGGCTGCCGAACCAGGGGAGCCCTCATGAGGACGGCGGTGTTGACGTTCCCTGGCTCGAACTGTGACTACGACGTCTATCAAGCCCTCAAGAGCGTGGGCGGCAATCCGGAGTTCATATGGCACCGGGATACTACGCTGGACACCATGGACGCTGTGGTGCTTCCCGGGGGCTTCTCGTACGGAGACTACCTGAGAGCCGGAGCCATCGCCCGCATGAGCCCGATCATGGAACAGGTCGTGACGTTCGCGGCGGGTGGCGGGCCGGTCCTGGGCATCTGCAACGGCTTTCAGATCCTGTGCGAGGCCGGACTGCTTCCCGGTGCGCTCACGCGGAACGACACGCTCAAGTTCGAGAGCAGAGACGTATGGATCCGGGTCGAGAATGCGGACACGATCTTCTCAGGCGACTATGGACAGGGGCAGGCCCTGCGGATGCCCATCGCTCACGCCGAAGGCAACTACTACGCGGACCAGGAGACGCTGGACTCGCTGGAGTCTGGAAGCCGGATCGTGTTCCGTTATTGTGACCCGAGCGGCGGCGACGACGAGGGCTGGAATCCAAACGGATCGGCCCATAGCATCGCCGGAATCCGCAACGAAGCCGGCAACGTTTTGGGCATGATGCCGCATCCCGAAAGGGCGGTCGAAGAGGTGCTGGGGTCGGTCGACGGCCTCGGTGTATTCACGTCGCTCGTACGCCAGCTCAACCCAGCCGTCGCCTGACCCGAACCCAATGCCAACCCCAACCCCCCAAGGCACGAAACGTGAGCGAAAGCTCGGAGCATGACTCGGTCGGCGGCATCGGAGCCGCCATCGGGCCGGAGCCCCGCCCCGGTGACCCACCCATCACCCCTGAACTGGTCCAGGATCACGGACTCTCGCCGGAGGAGTACGACCGGGTACGAGACGTCCTGGGCCGAGAGCCGACATTCACGGAGTTGGGCATGTTCAGCGCCATGTGGTCGGAGCACTGCGGCTACAAGAACTCCAAGCGGCTTCTCCGCCTCCTGCCCACGGAGGCGCCCTGGGTCATCCAGGGGCCCGGGGAGAACGCCGGAGTCATCGACGTGGGCGACGGCTTGGCGCTGGCGTTCAAGATCGAGTCCCACAACCACCCCTCCGCGGTCGAGCCCTACCAGGGGGCGGCCACGGGCGTCGGGGGCATTTTGAGGGACGTGTTCACCATGGGCGCCCGGCCCATCGCGCTCCTCAACGCCCTGCGCTTCGGCGATCCTTCGCACCCCAAGACCCGGTCCCTGGTGGCGGGCGTGGTGTCCGGCATTGGCGGCTATGGCAATTGCGTGGGCGTGCCCACCGTGGCGGGAGAGACTAATTTCCACCGCGGCTATGACGGCAATATCCTGGTCAACGCCATGTGCGTGGGCTTGGCCGACGCCGACAAGATCTTCTATTCGGCCGCGCCGGCCGCCGGCCTGCCGGTGGTCTATTTCG
>JADFRS010000247.1 GCA_022561145.1 Gemmatimonadota bacterium | reverse complement strand
ACGAATTCGCTCCCGCCGGGGGACAATCTGCGTTAGTCGCTTAGAACTGATCCTCGGCAGTGAGTCCGGGGTTCAACGCCCTCCTTGCATCAAATTGCGGGGAGGGCGTAGTGCATCGAGGAGGGCCGAAGCCATTTCACTGGCCTCTCCCCGATCACCTTCCAGACCTCCGGTGCCCGTGACCGCCTTGGCAAGCACGCTGAGCGCGAACTCCGGTCTACTCCGCGCCACTACCGTGTTTTCGAACAGGGCCATCATGGCCCGCGCTTTCGTGATTCGCTGAGGATTCCACGTAGCACCGTCGCGAAACCTCGTGATTACGGTAAGACCCATCGGCACGGCGGGCGCCTCCTGCTGGCCACCGAGTGCCTCCGCAGTGTGTAGGCGAGGGGGCCCGCCCTCGCGTCGCTGGGACAGAGGTTTGGGATACGGGTGAACTCGGCCCTCGCGATCCAGGACCGCATATTCGTCCGAAAAGTACTCACCGCCGGCGTTGACCAGGGCCATGACCAATGAACTCTTTCCGGTCTCGGTTCGCCCCGGAACTACGACCGCTTGTCCTTTCCATTGCACCACCCCCGCGTGAACGAACAGGAAGTCTCGCGCAGCGAGCGCGACCTGGAAGTGCATGTCCGATTCGAGCTCGCGACAGACCTCGGAGAGGCTGCGAGACGATCCTATACCGACTCCGTCCCGCGTGAGTCGGTACTTGATGTGGTCGGAGCCGGACCGCGGTGGAATTCTCTCGACCGAGTAGACCGTGTCGGAATCTTCAGTCGTGATCGGCCGCGCTCGAGGAGGGAGCCGAGGCCGTACGTCGGATGCGAATGACTCGGCTGCCCGAATCGTGATCCGAGCCCCGAAAGCCTCGAAGGCGAAGGCGTCGTGCAACGGTGTCATGCCTTGGAATCTATCTCAGACGGCTTCCGGGCACTCATCGACTTTGCGCCAGGACGCGACGATGGATCCGTGAGGGCTGTTCCTTCACGTGGAAGACCCTGACCTTGGATGGTTGAGCGTGGGTTGGATGGAGGGACGCGCCTCATCCACGATTTCCGAGGACGGACGTCGATAGCATGCCCAAGCCAGTATTCGAATCGCCGCGCCCCGTGTCACAATCCGGGCTTTGGGATCTGCTGTTCGATTTCTATCGATCCGATCTCTCAGTGGCCGAGGAGACCTGAGGTGGGTGCCCAACATCTCGACTCGTACCTCTTGACGCAGTGTCTCCGGCGTGGGCCAGACGTGGGCCTTCACTCCAAGCTTCGCGGGATCAATGTCGAGACATGGCGTGAGCTGGTCGATCGAGCGGCGTGGCATGGCGTGGCTCCACTGCTCTACCACAGACTCGGACTCATTGAGAATCTTGTGATCCCACCGGAGCAGTTCGCACGGCTTCGCGATCTCTACGTCCACTGTCTCCTGATGAACCGGGTGATCCTGGAGCAGCTCTCGGAGATCGTTCGGGAGACGACCGGGGCGGGCTGTTCGGTTCTGTTCCTCAAGGGTGCCTACCTTGCGCATTGCGTCTACGAAGAGGCGGCCCTACGACCGACGGGCGATATCGATCTCTTGGCGCCGGCCCACGACGCCGAAAGGGTACAGCGCCTCCTCAAGACCCTCGGCTATCGCTACGCCGCAGGGACCGAGGCCATCGACTACTCCCGACTCCACCATCTGAGACCGGTATCCAGGGTGGATTCGGTCAACATCGAGGTGCACCACGACTTGGCGCCTACGGGGGCACCTTTCGTGCACGACATCGTCGGCCTATGGGGTAGATCGACCCGCACGCGGGTTGGCGATCTCGACCTTCCTCATCCGGCGCCTGATGACCTCCTGCTTCATGTGTGCACCCATGCGGCCTACAACGATGAGTTTCGGCTGGGGCTGGCGGCGGTGTGTGACATCGACGCAGTGGTTCACAGGCTGGGCCACCAGTTGGACTGGGAACGACTCATTCAGACCGCCAACTCGGATGGCCGCTCTCACTTCGTGTATGCGGCTCTCCGTCTAGCCCAGGTGCTGCTCGAAACTCCGATCTCGGAGAATGTGGTCGCTTCACTCGACCACGACCAGGCCGACGACGAGGTGTTGGAGGCGGTTGTCGTCTACGTGCTGAGCACTGCCGAAACGTTGCCTACCACGCTCAGGTCCATGGGAGAGGTCATGACGGCGAGTGACAAGCTCAAGACGCTATGGCGGGGACTCTTCCCGCCACCGCAGACGCTGCGACGCATCTATCGCCTCAGACCTGGAACCAAGCTCCAGTTCCTCTACTACGTTGTCCGGCCTTTGGATCTCCTTCTTCGACGGGGGCGTAAAGTCCTCGGCTTCCTCATCAGATCACCTCGCTCGAAGCCCGCGCGGGAGAAGGAGCGGCACCGGCGCATGATCCGGGCATGGGCGCAAGGGAAGGCATCCTTCTGAAGGCGTCCGCGAACCACCAAGAAGGGGACCTGCCCCGTCGGCGGCGCGTGAGAACACGCCATCGAGCACGACGAGGTGGAAGTGGCAGTGGGTCTTGAGAGCGGAGCCGAAGCGATGCCCGACGGGCTACTCGGCCCCCCACCTGACCCGCTGCCACGTGCGTTCGTGCACGTAGAAGATGAGCAGCTTGGCGACGATCTCGACCCCCCCGATCGTCACCGCGAGCTCGATTTCTCCGGTGAACGCCAGGACGATGAGAATCGTGGTGGCGGTGGCGACGATACGCTAACTCAATGACTTGACGATGCTGCGGCCTCTGGAATCACTCATCGGGTGCTAGGGCTAGGGCTATAGGGCTAGGGCTAGGTCCCCGCGGGCGGACAGTGCGCTCGGGAGTACGAGCGCCGCGAGCGAAAGGGCGAGCGGTGCCCCACGCATCGCGTCGAAGAGCCGCATGTGCGCCCCCACGATGCGCCTGCGCGCTTCCTCGTTCGGTTCGAGCGACCACTCGCCCTCCTCGGACGTCCCTCCCAAGGCGATGCCGTCGCTTCTCGGCTGCATGTGGATGAAGCCGCCGGCGCCGGGAAGCCCACCGAACGTTGCGTAGTTCACGTCCTGCTGGGGCACCAGCACGGTGAGTTGACCCTTCAACGGAGTGAGCTCGCGGTCGCCGAAGAGATCGTGCGATCCCAGTCCGGTGCAGTTCACGACGATCGGCTCTTCGAGGGCCATCAGGTCGCGCGGGGTATCGAACTTCCGGATGACGATGCGACCCTCGAAGCGGAGGAAGTCACGGACCAGAGCGTCCAGGTAGGTGGACGGCTCGATCCGCAGCGTGGTGCTCTGGCTGGCGTACCGAGTAGGGAACGGGTGCTCACCAGGACCGAGCAGCGTGGATCCGGTCCGAAGCTCAGGGGGCAACAGCGGGTCCGGGTCCGCGCTTCGGCCTCCGCCCGTGGGTGCCGAGTCTCTCAGCGCGTACGAGTCGATCCAGGAGACGCCGTACTCGGGCCCGATGAGCAGTTGTAGTTGCCGATAGGCGATTCT
>JADFRS010000088.1 GCA_022561145.1 Gemmatimonadota bacterium | reverse complement strand
GAGAGCGGCATCGCCGCGGAGGTACGGCGGCAGTTGCCCTTCCTCGCCACCACGACTCTGCTCATCGCGGCGGTCAAGGCCGGGGGTGGGCGGGAGCGGATGCACGAGGTCATCCGCGGCCATTCCGTGGCGGTGGCGCGGGGCCTGCGCGAGGGCTCACTCACCGAGAACGACCTGGCCGCCCGGCTGGAGGCCGACCCGGATTTCCCCTTGGGGCGCGACTCGATCCAGGACATCCTCAGCGACCCGAGCCGCTTTCTCGGCGCCGCGCCCACGCAAGTGGATGCCTTCGTCGCCCGCGTGAAGGAACTCTACGACCACCCTGAGGAGACCAGCTTCGACGTCATCGAGCTCGTCGACGGGCGCATCTTCGAGCGCTACTCCCGTCCTCAGCGGCTTGGCGAGGAGATCGTCGGCCGGGTATGGAGCTTCCGCGACGTCACGAACCGTACCCGGGCGGAGTCCGCGCTTCGCGACAGCGAGGAGCGATATCGCAGGCTCTTCGAAGAATCTCGGCAGGCGATCTACCTCACCAATCGGGACGGGTTCTTTATCGAGGTGAACCCGGCGGCCCTTCGCCTGTTCGACATCACTTCCGACGAAGCGTCAAGCATGAACGCGCTGGATTTCTACGTCGATCCTGCCGAGCGCGAGCTCTTCCAGGCGAAGATCGAGAAGAGTGGTGCCGTAACGGACTTCCCTGTTCACCTGCGCTCCAAGGACGGACTCGAGATGGAATGCGTGCTCACCAGCACGGTGCGGCGTGACTCCGAAGGGGAGGTCATCGGCTATCAGGGCATCATCGACGACGTGACCCAACGCCGAAAGACGGAACGTGCCCTGCGCGAGAGCGAGTCGAAGTTCCGATCCCTCATTGAAAACGCGAGCGACACGATCACGCTCTTGGACGCGACGGGCGCCATCACGTACGAAAGTCCTTCTCTGGAGCGGGTCCTCGGCTACAGGCCGGAGGATATGATCGGGAGAAACGTCTTCGAGTTCGTGCACGCCGAGGATGCCGCCGACGCAGTTGGGCGCTTTCATCACCTCCTGTCCACCCCGAATCAGGTCATGACGCTGGAGCTGCGCTTCCGCCACAAGGACGGCACGTGGCGCATCCTCGACATCGTGGCCCGCAACCTCCTCAACGACGAAAAGGTCCGGGGCGTCATCGTCAACGCCAGGGACGTCACCGACCGGAAGCGGGCGGAGGCCCGCCTCCTTCACGAAGCGTTCCACGACAAGCTGACCCAGCTGCCGAACCGTGCGGTTTTTTTGGACCGCGTCACCAAGCTGTTACAACGTGGAGAGCGGAAGGACGCCGACTGCTTCGCCGTGCTCTTCCTCGACCTCGACCGCTTCAAGGTCGTCAACGACTCACTCGGGCACTTGATCGGCGATCAACTGCTCATGGCGCTGGCGAAGAGGCTGGAAGAGTCACTCCGGCCCGGGGACACGGTGGCGCGCTTCGGGGGTGACGAGTTCGCGATGCTCCTCGACGGTGCTGGCACGGAGGAGGCCTCGGGGGTGGCGGATCGTATCAAGGAGGACCTCATGACAGCGTTTCAGCTCGGTCCGCACCAGGTGTACACGACCGCGAGCATGGGAATCGTCACGAGCGACAAGAAATATGCGAGCCCTGAGGAGATGCTCAGGGACGCGGACCTCGCGATGTACCGGGCGAAGGACACCGACCGCGGCAGCTCGGTGATTTTCGACAAGACCATGCGGAAGGACGCCGTCGCACTGCTCCGCCTCGAGACTGGCCTCCGGCAGGCCCTCGATCGAGCCGAGTTCGAAATGTACTACCAGCCCATCATCCGTCTGGACCGTGGAGCCCTCTACGGCTTCGAAGCACTCCTGCGCTGGCGGCACCCGGACCGAGGGCTGCTCGCTCCCGCCGAGTTCCTCCCGACTGCCGAGGACACCGGGCTCATCGTCCCCATGGGTTGGTGGGTGCTCGAGACCGTGTGCGAGCAGCTCTCCAAGTGGGCTGCAATGGAGGGCGCCGTCACCGTCCCGCCCATCCAGGTGAACGTCTCGGCACGCCAGTTCGCGGGCGGCGACTTACTCGACCGCGTGGCGAACTCGCTGGCCCTGTTCAACACACCAGCCGAGCTCCTTCACCTGGAGTTGACGGAGAGCACGATGATGGAGAACGCCGAGAGCGCTGTGGCGACCCTCTACGAGCTGAAGAAGCTCAAGATCGGGCTCTCCATCGACGACTTCGGAACCGGGTATTCCTCGCTCAGCTACCTTCACCGCTTTCCGACGGATAGCGTCAAGATCGACCGGTCGTTCGTGAGCCGAATGGGAACGCGGGGGCAGGACTCGGGCATCGTGCGCACGATCATAGACCTTGCCCACGACCTGGGGATGGCCGTCGTTGCCGAGGGAATCGAGACGGAGGCCCACGCCGCGCTGCTGCGAGGCATGCGCTGCGAATGCGGCCAGGGTTTTCTCTTCGCAAAACCAATGGCCGCCGAGGCGGCCACGGAACTCCTCGTGTCCCGCAAGACCTGGGAAAGCTAGACCCGCTCCACGGGAAGCGTCTTTAGCACCCTGAAGATGAATTGGGCCGATCGCACTGCGGGCTCTTTGCTCAGTCGCAGGCGGCCCAGCTTCGGCAGCATCACTTCGAAGACCACGCGTGCCTCCCGCCGTGCCAGGCCGGAGCCGTAGCAGGTGTGGAAACCGCCTCCGAAGGCGAGATGCGGGTTGGGCGATCTGGCGGGGTCCAAGCGTCTGGGCCTGTCAAAGACCTCGGGGTCTCGATTCGCTGCCCCGAGGATCAGGGCCACCCCGTCACCCCGCCGCACGCCAACACCTCCGATCTCCAAGTCCTCATGAGCGAGGCGGAAGGTCATTTGCACCGGACTGTCGTAGCGAAGCATCTCCTCGACGGCCTTGGGAATCAGCTCCCGGTCGGCCCGCAGGCGCTCTGCCTCTTCGGGGCGCTCGAGGAGTGCCAGGAGCCCGTTCCCGAGCAGGCCGACTGTCGTTTCGTGCCCTGCGACGAGCAGGAGTACCGCGTTCGCGAGCACCTCCTCGTCGTCGAGCCCCACTTCGCCGGCGACGTCGATCATTCGACCGAGAAGATCGTCGGTGGGCCGTTTCCGCCGCCTCTCGATCACGTCACGGAGGTACTCCACGATCTCGGCCGTGGCCCGGCCCGCGCGGACCAGGCTTTCCCGGTCTTGATGGAGATCGCTCAGCGTGACGATGTCGTGCGACCAGCGCTTCAGCCTAAGCCGGTCCTCGGGCGGTATGCCGAGCACGTCGGCTATGACGAGCACTGGGAGTGGCAGGCACAGCGAGCCCATCAGGTCGAAGCGCTCCTGCTGAAACGCCTCTTCCATCATCTCCTCGGCGAGTTCCGTCGCGCGCGCTTCAGCCCGCGTGTAGAGGTCGGCAGACCACGCTTGATCCAGCGCCGCCCGGAGCCGGTGGTGCCTGGGTGGGTCGGCGAAGAGGACCATCCGCCTCGCAACACGCCGGATGACGGTGGCGGTGGTGGGAAGCTCCGCGCCAACACACCGTCCCGTCGGCACGCGCTCGCGACCCAACCGGTCGTCCTTGAGCGCGTCGAAGACGTCTTTGTGCCGGAAGACGTACCAGCACCGAGGGAGAGATGGGATGGGCGCGACGCCCAGGTTTACCGGGTCCGCTTCCCGATAGCGGGCGTACGCCGGGTACGGATTAGCCCGGAAGTCTCTGGAGAATGGATCGAAGGGAGGCAGGGCGGTTTTCATACCACGCTCCGCCCAAACCCGACCGCTGGCGCTATTGTGGTGTCCGTCATCAACGCCATGTACGCGTGGTCGAGCGTCTCATCGGTTTCCGATGCCTTGTGATAGTGGCGTTTCTGAGGAAGGCGCTGTCCGTGTTCGTCACGGAGGCCCACCCCTATGGATAGCAATGTAAAGGCACTCTTGTGCTGGCCGCCAAGCTAAGGCGAGAGGTAGTGAACGAGCCAGGGGGAGGTCGGACGGTGGGCTAACCGGGGGCGGCGCGTGAAGGAGAGATGAGCTAACGAACGGTGGTTGCGGCACGTCTTCTACTCAGCGCGGGCTGTACGAAGGTCTTGCCGGCATGATCATCGTCGAGGATGGAGCCCCTTGAGAATTAGAGATCAACAGCGAGCTCGCAGATGGGCGGTCGCGCTCATGCTCGGGGCGGTCGGCGCCTGCGGAGGGCAGAGCTCTACGGACCCGGTGATCGACGATGAAGTGACCACCCCACCTTTCGACCCGGGTGATCCGCCGCCGGAAACCGGTCAGGACTTCCACTTGATGTTCGACGGTTCGGACGATCGGGTCCTGGTCCCCTGGGATGCCTCCTTCCCGACCGAGGTGTTCACGGCCGCGGCCTGGATAAAGCTGACCATTCCAAACGGGCGCGCAGCGATCATCGCAAGAGGGGAGGACGACAATTCCTTCAACCTCAGTTGGCAGATGTACGTGCAACGGGGCGGGTTCTTGGAGGTCATGCTCGAGGCGTCCAACGAGGACAACTACTGCTACCCGAACAACGACTGCGTACCGCAGGGGACCTGTGAGTCGGGCGACATGTTCGTTGCCGACGGCGAGTGGCATCATGTGACCGTTACCCGCGACGGCGGTGGCACATTGGTGATCTATGTGGACGCCGAAGAGCGAGCCCGGTGCGAGGGGACCGGTGTCCCCTCGTCGAACAACCGACAGTTCCTGAGCGTGGGGGCGACGCATGGAACGATCGGGCCTCCGCCCGGGGGTGTCGAGCCGCCGACCTGGTTCTTCCCAGGTGAGATCGACGACCCTGCCATGTGGTCCAGGCCCCTGTCATTCGTCGAGGTCCAGGCACTGCATGACACGGGCGTGGACGTGAACTCGGACGGGCTACAAGGCTATTGGAGCTTCAATGAGGGACAGGGCCAAACGGTCTTCGACCGCTCACCCGCGGCCAACCACGGATACCGGGGTGCTGACCCGGCCGAGGACCCTGCCGATCCGGCGTGGATCGGGTAGACCGGAACGTCCCCTAGCCGAGGTCAGTGCTGACGGGACAGGAAGAAGTCGGCTTGGGCCAACAGGGATCGCCCGGGTGAGCCGCCGATCGGGTGGAATCCCACATCGTCGTCGAGGATGTCGCGAACCAGCACGACGGTTCGTACGCGCCGCTGCCACAGCCACTTCTGGGCAGACAGATCAACCGTGACGGTGGAGGCCACCCCAGGGGCGGTGGCCTCCCCGCCAGGGTTCGCTGCCGGGTACGCGGTCCAGGTGGACGCCCCTCGGTAGGTGAGCATGGCCCGGAGGGCAAAATCCACTTCGGGCGTGTACTCCACGGTCTGGCGGAAGTGGAGCTTCGGGACCGCCAGCCATGCCTGCTCGAACAGGGCGTCCCCGCCGATCGTCGCTCGAAATCCGAAGTACGAACGCAGCGCGACGCCGGCGGGTAACTCGGCCCGGACCTCGAGCTGGGCGCCGGCGACGTTCCCCCCTTGGTCCGTCGCGAGGAAGACCTCAGGACTCGATCGCGGGACGTTATCGGTGTCGAAGTCGAAGGTCTGGTCCGCGAGTGCGAGATCGCCCGTCCTCCTCAGGTATCCGCTCAGGGTGGCGCGCGCCTGTGTGCCCAGGTGAGTCTCGAGGCGCACGTCCAACGTCGCCTGCCAGCGGGGCCGAAGGTCACCGTCCTGGCTTACCGCGACGCCTCCTTCCTCGAGGAAGCGATAACCACGCTCCCGCCAACTCCACAGGCCGGGCTCCTCCCCTGGGAGGCGCCTGGAGTAGCCGAGCGCGATGCGCGCGGAGCGCCCGCCCGTCGTGGTCCAGAGCCGTGCGAGCCCCAGACGCGCGCCTACCCGCCCCTCATCTCCCAGGGTGAACGCCGCCGTCCCGACGGCAGCGCCGAACCGCGCCCCGAGGGGAACCTGGGCGTAGGCGCTCACGAAGAGGTCCCTGTCATCCGAGAGTTCGTAACCCGTCCGTCCCACCTGGCCCTCCACGCCCACGCCGACGGTGCCGCCCGAGTGCCGGCCCCAACCCGCCAGCTCCACCTGGCCCTTCCATCGCCGGAGACGCCAGTCGAAGTCGAGGTCGAGGCGGTTGCGGTGGTGATTCAGCGAGTTCTCCGTGTAGGTAAGGCGATAGCCTAGGGTCCGGCCGCGGCCGACGTCGGCACCACCCCACGCCGCCACGTGCCGGAGATACTCGAGCGTCGTGATTTCACGGCCATACTGCGGCAAGAAGAAGAGGTCCGTGGCGCGCGACCCCGAAGCCGACATTCGATGCCAGCTCCTGTCCGTGCGGACATCCAAGTCCAGCGATGGAGCGTCGATCCTCACGGTCGGGATGCTCCGCCTCACGGGATCGTCCCACATCCGGATGTTTCGGTCCCACACCGCCGCATCGGTTACCGAGTACCAGAGCCCCGACCAGCCCACCCGGGCGTGGAAGCGCTCCGTGCCGTAGGCGACGCTCACGTGCGTGCCCGAGCCCAGCTTGTCCACATTGCGTGCGCCGGGGTCGGTGAACTCGAAGGGACCCGGATCCCCAGTGGAGTTGCCGCCGTGGATGCCGCCCTGAACCGAGAGGCCCCGAGGGGGAGGCGCCGTGTGGAAGTGGAGCAGCCCCTGGTCGGTGGAGAGCCCGTGGTGGAGGCCCGGACCGACGAGAACTTGGACGGAGTCGACCTGCGTGAGCGTGAAGGGCAGCCGGTCCAGATTCCGCACGCCGAGAAGGTCCAGGCGAACCTCGCGTCCGTCCACCATCACCCGCCACGCCTGGGTCTCGAAGGGGGCCACGCCCGCTGGGCTCGCCTGCCACGCCAGCCCGTCGATCGTGCTTACTCCCCAACGGTCCAGCAGATGAAAGATGTCCGAGAGCCGCTGGAGGCCAGCCCGCTGCATCTCGGGCCTGCGCAGCACGCGCTGGACCGCCCCGAGCGCGGCCGTCGCGGGGTCCGCGCGCGCTCCGGCGCTCTCCGGCGCCACCACCCCGCCCGTCTGCCCGGACAGGATGTCACGGGCCCACTCCGGAGATTTGAACGTTCGCACGAGACCCACGGAGACGACCCGCTGATCGAGCGGCTCGGCCGTCAGGGTGCGCCGGAGGCCCGCCGAAGCGTTCACGGCCCAGCCGTTGCCGATCGACCGACGGAGGCGGGCAGACAGCCCCACGCCCATCTCGACCTCGTTGGCGTTGCCCTCCCGGGGGAAGCGCATCCCGAACGCTCCGGTATTGAATCCCGCGTACCCGGTGACGCCCAGCGGAAGCCGAGCCTCCATCCCCCAGCCCAGGAAAACGTACAGGGTGGTGAAATCGGGCGCGTCGGATTTCGCATCGAATCGACTCAGGTGAGCCCCACCCTGCACCAGGCCCAGGTAAAACGGAGTCTCGATGGCTAGCTGGCCGCCGGAGCTCGGATTCCAGAACTCCGTCAGGCGACCGCGGCTCACGTCCGCAACGAGACTGGCCGAGAGGCTCAGACGGGAGAACGGGGGCTCGGTCCGTTGGGCGCAAGCCGGGGCGGCGAGCAGACCCGGTAGCTGGAATGCCGCGATGAGGACCCAGGAGCGGGGAGATACGAGCATCTGGCAAGGTATTCGGTCGAAAGCCGAGGTGTCCACCGACGCACGTGCGGCACGGTCCGCACCTACACTCGGCGGTTCGTCGAAGACTTGGCCAGGGGGAAAGTACGCCTCAGGTCATCGGTTCGGTGCTAGTCTATTACCGGATGAGGAAAACGCTGGCTACCGCCGACTCCGGGCCCTGAGTTCATATGACATCCATGAATAGACCTCGACTCCTCGAATCGGTTTCGGCGACCCTCTCGTTTGCGATTATCCTCGGTGCATGCGGACAGGACGCCCGAGGCCCAACCTCGCCGCCCACACCACCACCGCCGCCTGAACGCGTCGTCAAGCTGAGCCCGTCTTTCGGCGCCGATATCGTTGAGATCTTCGAGCGGAGGGGGTGCACGATGTCCACGTGCCACGTTGGAGTGGTGGTGCCGGAGGGCTGGCGCTCAACGACACGACGACGTCGTACGCCAGTCTGGTGAATGTGGTGTCGGGTTGTAACGGACTCATCCGCGTGATTCCTGGAGACGCCGTCAACAGCTATCTACTCTCGAAACTCGACGGCACGCAGGCGTGTGGCGTGCAAATGCCGCGGGGCGACGTGCCCCTCGATTCCATCGACTTCAACAACATCAGGAACTGGATCATCGAGAACGCCCTGAACAACTAGGTACTGGTGGTTAAACCGTTCATACTTGGCCCGAAGTGCCCTCCTCGCTGAGGAGCTCGCACTTGTACATGATTGGCCGATTGAGCTTCTTCTTCTTGTCCACGATCCGCGGCATCAGGATCGTCGCTGTGCCCGTCAGTTGAGCCCCAGTCGTGGACGACGTTCCAGCCGTCGTACCGCCGCCGCCGGGCGCGGGGACGCTTGTCGACCCAGACGTTGTCCCGGATGTACTGACCTGTCCCTGCAGCGTGATGCCGGCGAGTGCCTGTTGGCCACTCATCGTTACCGCTCCGGTCGCGCTAAGCAACATCTTCTGGGGGTCAGGCTGTGGCACGGCGTTGACTACCGCTGCGGCAGAGCACTCAACATCCGACTCAGTGTCCTGGTTTCCCAGGCCCGAGATTACGCAGCCACCCTGTGCGATTTCACATGTCACGACGCCACGTGCCGTGGCTTCGGCGTCGCGGATGATCGTTGGGCTACCTACGAACCATTTGTACCACGGTCGGAACTTCGCCCAGCTCCTCGCCTTGACCAACAAACTCGACGGTTGGACGGTGAAACGAATATACATTACGTACTTGTAACCGTTAGCTGGGAGCGCCCACGACAGTATGCCCGTGTCGCCCCTCTCGAACCAATCCTGGGCCAGCCCTGGGTCGAGGAAGATCCGCGGAGTGCACGTCGCGCCGCCCCGGCTTCGAGAACCACCGCCTTCGCCGCGCGTCTCTATCTCGGCACCCGATCCACCCGCCGCCTGGGGGGTCTCCTCCTCGGTACCCGATCTGCCCTTCGCTTGCGGGGTCTCCTCGAGCGGCGAGGCCATTAGGAAGACGGCGCTGTTGACCAACGCGAGTCCGGCCGTGATCGACGCAGCAGCCCACACCGGGCCGAGTGATGCATCGCCCACGGCCCCAAGGGCCACCGCAAGTGCACCGACGGTTACAGAGGCAAGCACCATCAAGACGGCGCTTTGCCCGATCTCTTGCATCACGGCGATCGACCGGCCACGCGCCAAACCGATCAGCATGACTAGGACCGGCACGATCACGACACCGTAGAGCAGATTCTCAGCGACTGTGCCCAAGCTGTCAAACATGGCCTCCCCCTTAGCAGCAACTGCTTTGGCAAACCTCAAAGGCACCCTGGGAGGGGGTACAAAGTAGGGCGGGAGGTGTGGATGAGCCAGGGACGCTTACGGCGCCCATCCGCCAGGCCCCCCTACCGTATCACGTACCACTCGGTCTGATACGGCCGGAAATACTCGTAACCGTTCGCTGTCAGGTGGCCGTCGTCCTCCATCGGGATCGTCACGGTGCCGCCGCCGTACTCCGGGATAGCGGTAGTGGCACTGAATTCTATTGATCGATACGCACCCTCACGGAGGTACGAATCCCGGCTGGGGGGTGAGGACAGGTCCATGTTGCGTGCGTTGATCGACGGGCCCAGGGCGTGGCCGTGGTAGCCGATGGGGTGCGAATACAGACTCGGCAGGAAGTCCACTCCCTCGAGCTTGGCCGCCATGGCCAGGGTGGCCTCCCATCCGCTCATTCCCGGGCGAGGCTCCGACGCGAACGCTTCATGGATTTGGTTCGCGTTGGCCAGGGCCGTCTTCAGGCCCTCGGGCACGTCGTCCTCTCCGTCGCGCAGGAGATACGCCACCTTCTGCCAGTCGCTGGCGAAGCCTAGATAGTCGAAGCCGCAGTCCAGGTGGATGATGTCGCCCCGCTGAAAGACCAGGCCGTCGGGCGCCGGATGGACGTAGGGGATCATCTCGCCGGTCTGGGGATCGAACCGCTGAACGGCCACGTGGATCTCGAACCACGGTTTCCCGCCAACCCCGAGCTCGGCGATACTCTCCTCGAAGAACCACTTGATGTCCGCGGCCCGGGTCACGCCCGGAGTGATGACGAGGTTGGACAGGGCCCTCTGGGCGATGACGTCGGTGGCGAGGACGAGGGACCGGTACGGCTCCAACTCGTCGGGCAGGCGCGTATCGAATACGTCCTCGATGAGTCCCGCCGCGGAGACGAACCTGGATTCGGCCTCGGGACCGAGGGCGTCCACCAGGAATTGGTAACTGTCGTGGGTGAGGCCGCTGTCGTGGCCTCGGCTACCCCCCATGTTGAGCCCGATGGTCTCAGGGTGGTACGTGTCCCAAAGCGCCTTCAGGCCGGTGCGGGTGTCCTGGATGCCTCTTGCGTTACGGGCAGCCGGAAGCGGCCGGAAGAACTGTCGGTAATCGCTTGTGGGCCGCCAGTAATCGGAGAACGCCGCGAGCCCCTCCTCCCCCGCGTCCAGGAAGACCATGACGTTTCGACGCCGGGTATAGTGAAGCGGTGGAGCCACGTACTGGGTCACGGCGTCCGGGTGAAATTCCTCGCTCACCACGATCCACATGTCCATGCCGCGCGCGCGCATCTGATCGAGGAGCATGGTGTGCTTCTGCTCGAGCCAGTCGAGACGGAGCTCATACTGGGCCCGCATCCCAAGGAGCTCGGGCATCGCGGGAATCACGCGTCCGTCGAAGAGCTCGATGGGCCCCTCGACCTGAGCGCAAGAGAGCAGCAGCGCCGCAAGCGCCGCCGTGAGGGCGGTGGACCTGCCGATTGCGGGATTCTTCATGGTCGGGGACTAGTTGGCCCGGGTACGCGGGAGTGCAGGCAGTCCATGATCGCCTCGCAGGTTGTCCTAGTTACGTGAGACTTCAACGCGGATCTGCTCCCACTCTCCCGAGAGTGTGTTCAGAAGGTCGACCAGAAACAGGTCCTGAGAGGTCTGATCGGCAGACAGGGGGCCTACCCAACTCTCGGCTGAACCACGGAGCCTGCTCAGCCGGCTCGCAAGCTCCCCGAACTCCCGGCCCAGGTCCCGTACTTTGGCCTCCAGATCGTCGCCGAGGTCCAGCTCACCCTCGTCGAGCCGGTCGATCACCTCGTCCACTTGGTTCTCGATCGTTTGGGCCTGATTCGCCGTCTCCCCGATTCGGAGGAGCATGGCCGTCCACTGATTACGGATCAGTGGATCGATCTGGAGACGTGGATCCTCCCTCACCCGGACCACCTGCTCCATGGTCTCGCCAGTGGCCGTGAGCCGCACTGTGTACAGGCCTGGTACGACGAAGGGGCCTAGGTCCGGCTGGCCGGCCCTGCCCCGCTCGTCCCCTGCGCCGGAGACGGAAGCCTTCCCGTGCCGCAAATTCCAGACGACTCGGTTCACACCCCGATCCGCCGAGGCATGCACACTCGCTACCCGGGCTCCCGTGGCGTCGTGGATCGTGACCGACACCTCTTCACCGCCGTCGCGGAGCCAATAGTCGATGATGGCACCCGCCGGCGGGTTCTCTCCCTGGAAGATCATGTTGCCGGTGTGGGCCCGCTCGCGCCGGTACCGGACCTGTTCGGCAGCCTCCAGTGAAAAGAGGTGAGCCGGCCTCGCCGCGACCTCTGGCGTGAGCTCCTGGAGCGCGTTCACCTGGTCCAGGATCCACACACCACGCCCGTGGGTTCCCAGCACCAGATCGTTGTCACGAGGATGGATCACGAGGTCGTTCACAGCCACAGTGGGGAGTCCGCCGCGGAGTTCCACCCAATTGGTGCCGCCGTTCCACGACCAGAACAGGCCGATCTCTGTCCCGAGCCAGAGGACATCCGGGTTGCGCGGGTCCTCACGAACGGTGCGCGAAACCCGCTCTTCCGGGAGGTCGCCCACGATGGAGGTCCACGATTCGCCGTCGTCGTCGGAGCGCCACAGATAGTTGCCGTAGTCGTCGTTCCGGTAGTTGTTCACTACCAGAAAGACGCGCCCTTCCACGTGCTTGGAGGCATGGAGCATGTTGACCCATCCCATCTCCGGGAATCCGGGGACGGCGTCCGTGACGTCTGTCCACTTCCCGCCGTCGTCCAGGGTCACGCTTACCTTGCCATCGTCCGAGCCGGCGTAAAGCACGCCCACCGTGAACTCCGACTCGGCGATGGCCGTGATGGTGGGCCAGTAGGGGATTCCATCGTCCAGGGACAGAACGAACGAATCGGGCCTCTCTCCCATGATCTTCAGCCTGCGCCGGTCGGTTCCGGTGGTGAGGTCACCCAGGTCGGTCCACGTATCCCCGCGGTCCGTGCTCTTGTAGAGCCTGTCGAGGCCGGCGTAGAGCGTGTTGTTGTCGTGGGGGCTGAGGATGAAGGGCCCGTCCCAGTTCCCGGGCGCCATGGCGTTCCCCAGCCGTTGCCCCGGGTTGTCCAGGTCGGGCCAGGTCGTCCAGTTTCTCCGGTCGCGGATGAAGCCCTCTGGCTGGGCTGGGCGAATGTTTCGGGTCTGACCTGTGACCATGTCCGTCCGAGTGAGCCCGAGATACTGGCTCTCCGCATACAGAATTCGGTTCTCGGTGGTGTCCACCAGGCTCAAGAACCCATCTCCCCCGCCCCACCGGACCCAGTCCTCGTTCAGGATCCCCTCGGATCGGTACACCTGACTGGGCCCGGCCCAGGTGCCGTTGTCCTGGAGGCCACCGTACACGTTGTAGGGATGGGCCAGGTCCACGGAGATCCGATAGTACTGGCTCAGCGCCAGGCTCGTCACGTACAGGAAGTGGTCCCCTCGGTCGTAGCTGATGCCCAACCCACCGTCGTCTGCCTTCATCACGTGATTCGAGTCGTTGGGATCCACCCAGACGAACCGGTCGTCACCGTGGGTATTGTGCCCCCGGGGCACCGTGAACGTCGCGCCTCCGTCGTCCGAATAGCTGTACGAATTCAACATGTAGAGCCGCTGATCGTCTTGGGGATCGACCATGGGCTGGCTCGCGTACATGGGCCGGGGGTTCCAGTCGCTCTGGAAGGTCCACGTCTCTCCCCGATCCTCGGACCGGAAGATCCCCGCCAACCGTTGCTGGTAGGCGGTGGAGGCGTTGAATCGCTCGCCCTGCTCGAGGCTGATGTACAGGATGCGCGGATCGGCCCGGTAGATGGTGATGCCTATGCGGCCTATGTCACCCGTCGGTAGCCCGTTGTCCAGGCCCGCGTTGGTGAGCTTGGTCCAGCTGTCGCCGCCGTCCGTGCTCTTGTAGAGTCCGCTTCCGGGACCGCCTCCGTGGAATCCCCATGGCCTCCGCTGGCGCTGGTACATGGCAGCGTAAACGATCTCGGGATTCTCCGGATCGATGGCCACGTCCACCGCGCCGGTGCGCTCGTCCACATGGAGCACCCGAGTCCAGGACTCACCGCCGTCCGTGGACTTGTAGACTCCCCTCTCCTTGTTGCGGCCCCAGAGGTGGCCCATGGCGGCCACGTACACGATGTCGGAGTCGTCGGGATGCATGACGATGCGGCCGATGTGCCGGCTCTCCCCGAGGCCCATGTTCCGCCATGTCTGTCCACCGTCGGTCGACTTGTAGACGCCATCCCCCCAGCTCGAGCTCTGGCGGTTGGCCCGCTCTCCGGTGCCCACCCACACGACCGACGTATCCCGTTGGTGGACCGCGATGTCCCCGACGGAGTGGACGGCCTCGTTCTGGAAGACGGGCGTGAAGCGAATGCCGTTGTCCGTCGTCTTCCATACGCCCCCGGTGGCCGACGCCACGTAGAACACCCGCGTATCCATCTCCACCACGGCCAGGTCCACGATACGGCCGCTCATGGCGGCGGGCCCGATGTTGCGCGGGGTGAGCCCCGCTAGGGATTCGGTGGTCAGCTGTGCATTGGCGGGGATCGCCAAGAGGACGCCGGCGAGGGCGGTCGCCAGGATGCGAGCGGCGGTCGTGGTCCAACAGAAGCGGGACAAGCGTAGCATGGATGTCTCCATCGTGGTTCGCGTCCGGAAGGGTCGTGAAGATGCGCCTTCCGGCGAGACGCATGCAAGCGCCCCCGAGCCGACAAGAGCCTCACGCGCATGTGGGCTCGTCGAGGTTTGGCCTACAGTACAGGCCGCATGCCGCCTGCATATTGATGACGGCCTCATCGAAGGCGGTACGGGAGTCCTGAAGATCGCTCCTGGCTTCGGCCGCCCGAGACATTGTCATGAAAGCCAGAACGGTCAGAATCCCAGCAATGACCACAAGGACTCCTGCGACAGCGATGAGGGCCGTGCCGACGATCTTTGTGAGAAGCGTCGCTCCTCTCACTCACAGGAAATGCCTCATTCAATGTCCACCGGATGGTCGTCGTCTCCGATGATACAGGACCCGGGGCACCATCATGCAACAAGATCCATGGGCGTGCGAACGGGGTTCACCGCCGAGCCCTCGCTTCCTCTTCTATCGAACGTCCCAGGCGCCGGCACCAACGCCGGGCCGCAGAAAGAATCTGCTGGAGAAATAGCCCAAGAGATCGTACTCTTCGAGCGAACCCGATATGCGAGGAAAGTCATGTCCGTACGTGGCACTTTTTTTCCGCCTCTGGCCCTTGTGATCGGCCTCTCCCCCGCGCTCTACGCCCAGGACTCCGAATTGCCTACGCCCGAGGAGTACGCCGAGCGCGCTGAAGTGGCTGAGAACGCTCCTCTGTTCCAATCGGAGGAGCCCCTGAAGACCACGCTCCTGACCGACATCAAGTGGCTACGCGACAAGCGCATCGACACGATGGAAGTCAACGGAATACTCACCTTCGCAGGAGTGGACGGTGCGCAAATCGAACAGGCCATTGAGGTGCGCACGCGTGGCATCTTCCGGCGGAACAAGCGCAACTGCAACTTTCCGCCGCTCCGATTCAATTTCCCCAAGAGGGAAATGGAAGGGACGGTCTTCGAGGGTCAGGACAAGCTCAAGCTGGTGACGCCGTGCCACGACGGCCGCGACAACTATCAGCGGTACGTCTACCGGGAGTACCTGGCGTACAAGGCATATCAACTGCTCACGCCAGTGTCGTTCCGGGTCCGGCTCGTCGAGATCACATACGAGGACATCAACGACAAGTACGATACGCGCACCAAGATCGGGTTTCTCATCGAGAGCGACGAGAACATGGCCGAGCGCAACCGGGCGGTCCACACCGAGTACCACGGGCGGTTCCACCCGGCCTGGGTCGACGGCGACGCCGCCGTGCGCGTAGCGATGTTCAACTACATGATCGGGAACACGGACTGGTCGGCCGTCGAGGGGCACAACACGAAGCTAGTCCGGACTGAGGAGGGGGCGTACTTGACGGTGCCGTACGACTTCGACTTCTCTGGGGCGGTTAACGCGCGCTACGCGTCGCCCGCCGAATTGTTGGTCGACCGGTACCGGCTGCGACGCGTGACCGACCGTCACTTCCGCGGCTTTTGTCGACCTGAGCTCGTGCAGCCGACGCTGGCGGCCACGCTCAATGAGCAGCGGGATGCCCTCTGGGACTTGTACATGAGCTTCGATCTGTTGGAAGAGAAGCGGCGTAAGGACGCGGTGAAGTACTACGAGGACTTTTACAAAACCCTCAACGACGAGCGTGACTTCAAGCGCAAAATGTTGGACGTCTGCCGGGCTTTGCCCGGCTAGACCGGGTCCCGCTTCACGCAGCGCAGCCATGGTGGTCGCATGTGACACGGCCGTCGCCTTCGTCGCGGGGCTGGTGATTTTTCCGGCGCTGTTCGCCTTTGGAATCGCCCCCGACTCCGGCCCGACACTTCTCTTCGTCACGATGCCGGTGCTCTTCGAGCAGATGCCCGGAGGGCTCCTGTTCGGGGGCGCCTTCCTCTTCCTCCTGCTGCTTGCGGGACTCACCTCCGTGATCGCGGTGCTGGAGGTGATGGGTGCGATCGCGCACGATTCGCTCGGATTGAGTCGCCGGCGCGGTGTTGGAATCGTGGCGACGTTATGGCTGCTGATGTCCATCCCCGTCATTCTCTCGCAGGGTCCCTGGTCCCACATTCAGATCTTTGGCCGCGATCTATTCGGGGCGCTGGACTTCGTCGTCGGCAGCTTTCTGGTCCCGATCGGCGGGTTGATTCTCGCGCTCTACGTCGCCACGTCGTGGGGTTGGTCCGCGTTCAGAGACGAAACCAACCTGGGGAGTGGGCCCGTGAAGGTGAACTCCGCTTGGAAGCCCTTCGTCCAGTTCATCATCCCGACGGCCGTGGCGCTGGTGCTCCTGGGCGGCTTAGCATTCCCTTGAACCGAATTGATCGGCCGGAGGCTGCGGGCAATTCTCCTCAGCATTGCCGTAGTTCGAGGGGCTCGGACCGGCCAGCGCATTCGCGTGCTCTTCGTAGCGCGCCGAGTGAGTGCCTATTCTTTCTTTGAGGAGGGGCAGGCCGGTGACAACCGTACTCGAGCTCGATGAGATCAAGCGCCTGGTAGATATCCCGCAGATGATTCGGGAGATCGAGACCGGATTTGTTCTCTATTCCGAAGGCCGGGTGGAAGTCCCGCCGGTCGGGTTCTTGCATTTCGAGGAACCACCAGGTGACGTCCACATCAAGTACGGTTTCGTGTCTGGCGACGAATACTATGTCCTGAAGATGGCGTCCGGGTTCTACGACAACCCTGATCTGGGGCTACCGATCAGTGATGGTCTGCTTCTCGTCTTTAGTCAGAAGACTGGGGAACTCGAGCTGATTCTGTTGGACAAGTGTTGGCTCACCGACGTGCGCACCGCTGCGGC
>JADFRS010000246.1 GCA_022561145.1 Gemmatimonadota bacterium | reverse complement strand
GCCCGATCCCGCGTTCTGGATGCACCAACTTCCCGCGGACTCGGGCGCAGACCGAGACCTTGTTCTGTACCCGAGCAGATTTGTGCAGGAGCTTCTCACACTATTCGGGGACGGGGTTGAGCCAAGCCATACGAGCCGTGCCGACCTCGGTCTTCAGCTCCATTGGGAGGGTCTTCTGAACATGACCAGGAAACGAGGCGATTACACCATCGAAGACGTGCAGGAGGCATTCGAGGAATCGAAGACTGTCAGAGGGATATGACTAGCAGGTGAGCCCTAGCGCTCGATTGAGTCGCCTCGGTGTCCTGACGCGCTTGGAAAGAGTTCCTCTATCGCGACGCTCGGAGCCGCTCCCCAGCCCAACGAGTACGTCAACGTCAGGGCGTTTCCCGTGGGCAGGTTCCGGCCCGCGATCGGGACTCGGGCTCCAACCTCGATCTGCCCGCCGCCGAGCGCGGTCGAGACCGACGGGAACAGCTCGAACATCTCTCGTCGGCTCGTAGCGACGGGGAAGCCGAGGCTCTCGTAGGGCGCTCCACGCAGGATCTGCGCCGCCACTCGCACTCGGGCCCGGCCCGTGGCCGCCGAAACGGCGAGGTAGCCGAACCACTCGTTTCCAGGACGTACCGCTGCACTCTGATTCTCTTCCCGCCACCTGTGGCCACCCCACGCCTGCATGATGTACCTCCCCTGCGCGAACGCCCGCCCCAACTCCAGAGCCAACTCCGCGTCCTTCTGGCCTTCGGTGAGCGGAATGATCTGCGCATCGATCGGAAACTCGGAGGCCGGGAGCTTGACCCCCGCTCGCAGGCCCAGCCACACGGGCAGCCGGCTCTCATCGATCCCGAGTAGCTCCGGGCCCGCCCTCAACCAGAGCCTGACGTCTCCCATGCCGGTCCGGGTTCTCGAGCCTGACACCTCGCTGAAGTCGAGCGCGTGAGCCGAGAGCTGACCCCACGCCTCGAGTCCGCCAACCAGACCGATGGCGCCCGTGAATAGAAGAGAGCGCAAGGTCAGGTCACCTTCCGCGAAATAGGGCTCCGTCACACCAGTGGTTCCGAACTGGTCTCTCGTATCGAGGGCGAAAACGGAGGCCTGAATCCAGCCATGCCCCGGTAGCAGGCTGCCGACGCCCTGGCCAACTCCGGAGCCCGAACCGATCTGAGGAACCGAACAGCTTCCCTGGGCGTGAGCGTCCGTCGCGTGCAGCGTCACCATGACTACGCTCACGACCAGGCACAGGAGCGCATGCCGAATCAGGGCGACAGTACGTCTTGCCGCAAAGTGCTTCATCGAGGCCTCCTGCCTGCTGACTCGTGACTACCTGAAGAACTCATCACTTCCCGAGGTTGTTCCTTTGTCGCCCGCTCGTCGTGCGGGCGCCGGTCACCGCTCCGGAAACAGCGCCTCGACGTCGGGCTCCGGGCTTCCACCCCAACCCAGCGAATAGCCAATGGTGAGAGCATTGCCGGCGGGGAGGTTCTTACCGACAACCGGGATGCGCGCACCGACCTCCATTGCTCCCCTCCCTAGGGGGATGACTACTGATGGAAAAACCTCGAACATGTTCCGGTCACCGCTCGGAATTGCGAAACCGTTCGACTTGAATCCATCTCCGCTCAACGACTGTGCTGCCACGCGAAGGCTGACGGGACCGACGGCGGCCGTCGTGGACAAATACCCGAACCACTCGTCTCCGGGCCGGCGCGCAGCCTCGCGGTTTTCGGCCCGCCAACGCCGCCCGCCCCAGCCCTGGACCACAACGCGGCCGTCGGCGAAGGTGCGCCCGATCTCGACCGCGAGGTCGATGTCGCGTTGGCCTTCGTTGAGCGGAATGATCTTACTATTCACGGAAAACTCCGAGGCCGGGATCTTCACTCCGGCCCGCAGCCCCAGCCAGATCGGCAGCGCGTCTTCGGCGACCCCGAGCAGCTCCGGCCCTGCGCGGAGCCATATCCGGGCATCGCCCATTCCAGTGGACTCCCGGGCTCCCGTGCTCTCATCGAAGACCACGGAATGCGCGGAAAGCTGCCCCCACACCTCGAGACCCCGAATGAGACCGACAGCTCCCGTCACCAGCAGCGACCTCAAGCCGAGGTCCCCTTCGTTGAAGTAGGGCTCCTTGCGCCCCGTGTGTGTGAACTCCTCTCGGGTATCCAAACTGAACACGCTCACCTGCACCCAACCCGCCCCCGGGAAGAGGCCCCCTACACCCTGGCTCTGGACCGACCCTGGGCTGCCATGAGGTACGGAACAGTTTCCCTGAGCCTCGATACCGGGCGCTCCGGTGGCAACCAAGGCCAGGAAAAGAAGGAGCGCGCGTTTCAAGGCGCGGGAGGCGGGCTGGAGCCGCCACGCTCGGCTTCGACCACGAGCTCCAGCAAGAGTTCGTATGGTACGGCTCCCACAACCGGGCGCCGATTGATGAAGAACGTGGGCGTCGCGCGGATGCGGCCGCGTCGCGCGATGCGGTTCGCCGCCTTGGTCCGGTCCCCACCACGGTTATCTCTGTAGCACGCGTCGAACGTCTCGACGTCCAGCCTGGCCTCCCCGGCGAGCCGTCGGAACACGTCCTCCGGGTGTCGGGCGTCGGTCCACTCCTCCTGCGTCTCGAAGAGGAGCTCGTGCATCGGCCAGAAGCCGTCCTGCTCGCCCGCGCACTCCCCTGCGTTCGCCGCCTCCTTTCCACGCCGGAAGCCCACGACGAACGGAATGTGCCGCCAGACGACGCGGCCCGTTTCGATCAGCTCGGTGCGGACCTTCGGCCACGTATCGCGCCAGAACCCCGCGCAGGCCGAGCAGGCGAAGTCACCGAATTCGATGATCGCGACCGGCGCCGCCGTATCCCCAAGAACGTATCCCATCGTCTCGACGCCGCCCTCTTGAGCAACCGCGGCCGCCGCGCCCACGATCAGTCCAAGGGCTATCGCGAGCAGGCGCGGGCAAGTCAGGACCGCCCCGATGATGCCGAGAGTCTTCCTCACCTCAGTCCTCCCGAATTCGGCCGTCAGCCGTCCAACGCGAGACACTAGAGACCCCCTATTACGCACCTTGTCCCCACGCATTCACAGAACTGTCTGACCTCCGGGCATGTTCCCACCGTCGAGGCGATGGACTTCGACGGCGCTTCGCACCTTCTTGAGCCCCCTGACGCCGAGGCTCTCGAAGGCGAAGCCACCGTCAAGTGGGGTACTTCTACCACGGGCTGTTAGGACCAAGGCAGCAGCACCAGGTTGCCTGTGATCTCGTTGTCAGCGATCAACCGATGAGCCTCTGCGGCCTCGCTCAACGGAAGCGCACGGTCGAGGACCGGCTTGATGTGGCCGGCAGCGACCAGCTCGAGACCGTACTCCAGGTCTTCCTTGTCGCTCGCCATCGAGCCGAGCAACCGCTTCTGCGTGAAGAGCACGCTCGTCACATCGAAGGTCGTCTCCGTACCAGCCGCGAACCCGTAGATGACGATGGTGCCGAGGGGACGCGCCGCTTCGATGCTCCGCGGCAGCACATCACCACCCAGGCTGTCGATCACGACGTCGACCCCTTGGCCATCCGTCCTTTCCTTGACACGTGCGACGA
>JADFRS010000087.1 GCA_022561145.1 Gemmatimonadota bacterium | reverse complement strand
ACGTGGACTGCCCCGGGCACGCGGACTACGTGAAGAACATGATCACGGGCGCGGCCCAGATGGACGGAGCGATCCTGGTGGTGAGCGCAGCGGACGGGCCTATGCCTCAGACGCGCGAGCACATCCTTTTGGCTCGTCAGGTGAACGTTCCGTTCATCGTGGTCTTCCTGAACAAGGTGGACATGGTGGACGACGAGGAGCTCCTGGAGCTGGTAGAGCTCGAGGTGAGGGAGCTGTTGAGCGAGTACAAGTTCCCGGGCGACGACATTCCGGTGGTGCGCGGCAGCGCACTGAAGGCTCTGGCGGCCGAGGGAGAGGGAGACGACGTGGCGTGCATCCAGGAGTTGATGGATGCGATCGACTCGTACATTCCGGTGCCTGTGCGGGAGATCGACAAGCCGTTCCTGATGCCCGTGGAGGACGTGTTCTCGATCACGGGCCGCGGCACGGTGGCGACGGGCCGTATCGAGCGTGGGGTCGTGAAGCAGGGCGAAGAGGTGGAGTTGGTGGGGATGGGAGCGGACCGCAAGATGGTTGTCACGGGCGTGGAGATGTTCAGGAAGATCCTGGACGAGGGCCGCGCGGGTGACAACGCGGGACTTCTGCTTCGTGGCATCGGCAAGGACGAGATCGAGCGGGGCCAGGTGTTGGCGGAGCCCGGGTCGATCAAGCCTCACACGAAGTTCAAGGCGGAGGTGTACGTCCTGACGAAGGAAGAGGGAGGGCGTCACACGCCGTTCTTCAACGGATACCGACCGCAGTTCTACTTCCGTACGACGGATGTGACGGGTGCGGCGGAGTTGCCTGAGGGTGTGGAGATGGTGATGCCCGGCGACAACATTCAGATGGACGTCGAGCTGATCACGCCGATCGCCATGGACACGGAGCTGCGGTTCGCGATCCGCGAAGGTGGTCGCACCGTCGGCGCGGGCGTGGTTACGGAGATTATCGAATGAGGGCCGCACCTCCGGGGGTGCGGGCGTCGTCACCGAGATCATAGAGTAAGGGCCGGACATTATGGCGCGTGAGACCATTACGCTCGCTTGCAAGGAGTGCGAGGAGCGGAACTACAGCATGACGAAGAACAAGCGGATTCATCCCGAGCGGGTGGAATACCGCAAGTTCTGCCGTCGGTGCAACTGCCACACCGTCCATAAGGAGACGAAGTAGCCATGGGCGTAGTGGACAAGTACCACACCACTCGGGACTTCATCGACGAGTGCTGGGAAGAGCTGCAGAAGGTCACGTGGCCGGACTATGAGCAGTTGAAGAATGCGACGATCGTCGTCATCGCGTTCGTGTTTGCGATCTCCGCGGTGATTTGGGTGATGGACATGGCATCACGGCGAATAATCGGATTCATCATGGGGATTTTTGGCGCCTAGCGGAATGGCGAGCGAGTCTACTTGGTATGCGATCCAGACCTATTCTGGGCACGAGAACAAGGTCGAAAGGTTGATTCAGCGCCGGATCGACGAAGAGCCTGGTGAGGGCGACAGCCGGGAAATCCGAGAGGTCCTCGTCCCCACGCAGGAAGTCGTTGAGATCCGTAACGGCAAACGCGTCAACGTGACCAGGCGGCTCTACCCGGGATACGTGCTGGTGAGCATGGACCTGAACGAGCGGACCATGCACGCGATCAACAACATTCAGGGCGTGATCAAGTTCGTTGGATCAGGCAAGACGCCTCAGCCGTTGCGAGAGGACGAAATCAACAAGATCCTCGGTGTCGAGGTCGAGACAGAGTCCGACGGGCTCCATGACGACATCCCGTTCCATGTGGGACAGGCGGTCGAAGTCATGCAGGGACCGTTCAGCGACTTCTCGGGCACGATCCAGGAGATCTACGTGGACAAGGGCAAGGTCAAGGTCGAGGTCTCGCTCTTCGGGCGCCCCACTTCGGTGGAGTTGGACTACACGCAGCTGAAGGGCTACTAGAGGCCTCGCCTCTCGGCCCAAACGATTGGATGAGTAAGTAATGGCGAAGAAGGTCATCGGCTTCATCAAGCTGCACGTGCCCGGGGGGCAGGCGAACCCGGCACCGCCCGTGGGCCCAGCGTTGGGTCAGCAGGGCGTGAACATCATGGAGTTCTGCAAGCAGTTCAACTCCAAGACGCAGCAGCAAACCGGGACGATCATCCCGGTGGAGATCACGGTCTATGCCGACCGCTCCTTCACGTTCATCACCAAGACGCCGCCGGCGTCTGTGTTGCTCAAGAAGGCGGCGGGCCTGGCCAAGGGCTCAGGTGAGCCCAACCGGGAGAAGGTTGCGACGGTGACCAGGGCGCAGCTCAAGGAGATCGCCGAAACCAAGATGCCGGACCTCAACACCACGGACGTGGACGCCGCGATCCAGATGATCGCCGGTACGGCGCGTTCCATGGGCATCGAGGTCGCCGGGTAGCGGCAAGCTGAACGCCCGAAACCACCACCTGCGAGCCGCCAGGGGTGGGAGGGCGAAACTGGACGGCTCAAGACATATGCCAAGACACGGAAAGCTGTTCCGTGACGCCAAGGCCAAAGTGCCTGCCGGCGTCAAATTCGAGCCCAGTGAGGCTGTCCAGATGGTCAAGGACCTGGCGTTCGCCAAGTTCGATGAGACCGTGGACCTCGCGACCAGCCTGAACGTCGATCCCCGGAAGGCCGATCAGATCGTTCGTGGCACAGTGGTTCTGCCGCACGGCACCGGAAAGACGGTGCGTGTGTTGGTCGTTGCGCAGGGTGAGAAAGAGAAAGAGGCGACCGACGCCGGGGCCGACTATGTCGGCATGGAGTACGTGGAGAAGATCCAGGGTGGGTGGCTCGACTTCGACGTGTGCGTGGCCACGCCCGACGTGATGGGCAAGGTCGGACCACTGGGACGCATTCTCGGGCCTCGGGGACTCATGCCCACACCCAAGGGTGGCACGGTCACCTTCGATGTCGGTCGCGCGGTCAAGGAGATCAAGGGCGGAAAGATCGAGTATCGCGTCGACAAGACGGGCAATATCCACGCGCCGATAGGGCGGGTGTCGTTCGAGCCCGAGCAACTCTCGGAGAACCTGGGAGCGTTGATGGACTCGATCGTGCGCGCCAAGCCATCGGCCGCCAAAGGGACCTACGTGCGGAGCGTCACGATCTCCAGCACAATGGGTCCCGGTGTTGCGATCGACCCGAACCTCTACCGGCGGAGCGGCTGATGAATCAGGCTGAAAAAGTTTCCTTCGTCAGCGAGTTCCGTGACAAGGTGAAGAGTGCACCGGTGTTGTACCTCACCGATTTCAGCGGCCTCGACGTCAAGTCGATGACCGTGCTGCGCCAGCGCATCAAGGCCTCGGGGGCCGAGTTTCTGGTTGTGAAGAACAGGCTCGCCAAGCTGGCCCTCGAGGAGCTCGACATCCCGGACCTGAGCGACAGCCTGCTCGGGCCGACGGGCGTGGTCCTAGGATACGACGGACCGGTGGAGCCCGCGAAAGCGCTCGCGGAATTCGCCAAGGAACACGACGGCAAGCCGGTCTTCAAGACTGGCGTGCTGGACGGCGCGCTGGTGTCGGTGGAGGAAATACAGAAGCTGGCCAAGCTTCCCCCACGCGAGCAGTTGCTGGCGTCGCTGGCCGGTGCATTGGAAGCGCCAATGGCGGCACTGGCGAGCGCGCTCGAAGGCAAGATCCAGGAGATGGCTGGCGTCCTGGACGCTCTCAAGATCCAAAAAGAGGGGGAGGAGTTATAACCCGGCTCACTCTCCACAAAGAATACCAACTCGGAATTTACCCACCGCCGGCCAAGGCCGCGTGACTTAAGGAGAATCGGGAACATGGCAAGCAATCACGAAGAACTTCTCGAGACGATCGGCAACATGACGGTCCTCGAGCTTTCTGAGTTTGTCGATGAGTTCAAGGACAAGTTCAACGTCACCGCGATGGCTGCGCCGGTGGCGATGCCGGGTGCCGGGCTCGGAGACGACGACGCCGCGGTCGAGCAGGACGAGTTCGACGTCGTTCTCGAGGGAATCGGCGACAAGAAGATTCAGGTGATCAAGGTGGTCCGCGAGGTCACCAGCCTAGGGCTCAAAGAGGCCAAGGCGGTCGTTGACAGCGCCCCGAGTACGGTCAAGGAAGCGCTGAGCAAGGGTGAGGCCGAGGAGATCAAGGGCAAGCTCGAGGACGTGGGCGCGACTGTTGCCCTCAAGTAAATCCTTTGGGTAGGAACATGCGGACACCCGGTCGCGCGCGCGGCGGGGATTTTGGTGTTGCGTACATAGTGGAATCAAGCCTGACGGGCCGCTCGCATTGGAGTGACGCCCGCAGAAGGGGGACACCCGTTGGATAGCCGAAATGATGCCAGGCCGATCGTAAGCTTTGCGAAGCTCGATCGGGTCATGCCGATGCCGCACCTTCTCGATGTGCAGCTTCGGTCCTTCGAGAAGCTTGTCTCACAGGCGACCGACCCCGACGAACAGTGGGATTTTGGGCTCGACCGTGTGTTCGCTGAGATCTTCCCGATATCGGACACGAACAAGAACTTCACTCTCGAGTACGTTTCGGCCTCGCTTGGCGAGCCCAAGTACTCGGTCGAGGAATGTATAGAGCGCGACATGACGTACGCATCGCCGCTCAAGGCGACGCTGCGCCTCATCGTGTGGGAGGATCTGGAGGACGGCGAGCGCCGTCCCGGCGACATCATCGAGAAGGAGGTCTACCTCGGTGATCTGCCGCTGCTGACGGCTCTCGGCACCTTCATCATCAACGGGGCCGAGCGGGTCGTCGTGAGCCAGCTCCACAGGTCGCCCGGGGTGGTTTTCGAAGAGACCATCCACCCCAACGGGTCGAAGCTCCACAGCGCGCGGATCATACCGTTCCGTGGGTCGTGGGTCGAGTTCACGATCGACATCAACAACATCTGCTACGTCCATATCGACAAGAAGAAGAAGTTTCCGGCCACGGCGCTCTTGCGTGCGTTCGGGTACGGCACGAACGCCGCGATCTACCAACTCTTCTTCACCACCAAGTCCGTCAAGGTCGGGAAGCCCGACCAGCACGGGGTTCGTGAGATCTTCGGCTTGGTGCTCGCTGAGGAGATTGTCGATCCCGATACGGGCGAGGTCCTGATCGAAGAGTCGACCGAGATCGACGAGGAGGTGTCGGAACTGCTCGATCGCGCCAAGGTCAAGAAGATCAAGGTTTACGCGAGTGAGACCGACACCGGCCGTGGTGAGAGCCCGATCATCAAGAACACGATCAAGAAGGACCCCACCACCAGCGAGGATGAGGCGCTCCACGCGATCTATTCGCTGCTCCGGCCCGGTGACGCCCCCAACGTGAAGACGGCGCGGGCTGCGCTGGAACGCGTGTTCTTCGATCCCAAGCGGTATGACCTGGGTCGGGTGGGCCGTTACAAGATCAACCAGCGTCTGGGTGTGGACGTGCCCGCGAGCGAGGCGACGCTCACGAAGGACGACTTCATCGCCATCCTCCGCTATTTGCTGAACCTCAGCGAGGGCCGGGGCACCACCGATGATATCGACCATCTCGGTAACCGCCGGGTGCGCACGGTCGGCGAGTTGATCGCCAACCAGTTCTCCGTCGGGCTGTCCAGAATGGCCCGGCTCGTGAAGGAGCGCATGTCGATAAACACCGACCCAGAAAAGGTCACCATCGATGCGCTTGTCAACGCGCGCACGGTGTCGGCCGTCATCCAAGCCTTCTTCGGATCGTCACAGCTCAGCCAGTTCATGGACCAGACGAACCCGCTGGCGGAGCTGACCCATAAGCGGCGCTTGAGCGCCTTGGGACCGGGCGGCCTGACGCGTGAGCGCGCCGGGTTCGAGGTCCGCGACGTGCACTATTCTCACTACGGCCGGATGTGCCCGATCGAGACCCCTGAAGGCCCCAACATCGGGCTCATCACGTCGCTTGCGACTTACGCTCGCATCAACGAGCTGGGCTTCGTGGAGACGCCGTACCGCGTGGTGACCAAGGGCAGGGTCACCACCAAGATCGTCTGGCTGAGCGCCAACGAGGAAGAGACGGCGCGTATCGCGCAGGCCAACGCGCCGATCACCGACAAGGGCAACTTCATCAACGAGTTCGTCCTGTGCCGTGCGCGGGGTGATTTCCCGCTGCTCAAGCCCGAGGACATCGACTACATGGACGTCGCGCCCGACCAGCTGGTCTCGGTGGCGGCGGCGCTGATTCCGTTCCTCGAGCACGACGATGCCAATAGGGCCCTCATGGGCTCGAACATGCAGCGGCAGGCCGTACCCCTGTTGTACACGGACGCGCCCCTCGTCGGCACGGGCCTGGAGTTCAAGGTCGCCCGCGATTCCGGTGCGGTGATCATTGCGCGCCGCGGCGGAAAGGTCGTTCAGGTCACCGCTGACGAGATCGTTGTGGACACCGGGACCGTGAAGCCGGGCAGCGGAGAGCATCCTCTGGCCAAGCTCGCGCAGTACGACCGCTATCGACTGAAGAAGTTCTGGCGCACCAACCAGGACACGGCGGTCAACCAGCGGCCGCTCGTGAAGACTGGCCAGAAGGTCAAGCCTGGGCACATCATCGCCGACGGGCCGAGCACAGACAACGGTGAGTTGGCGCTTGGGCGTAACGTCATGGTCGCGTTCATGCCGTGGTATGGGTACAACTTCGAGGATGCCATCGTCATCAGTGAGAAGCTGGTGAAGAACGACGTTTTCACGTCGATCCACATTCAAGAGCTCGAGCTGCACGTCCGGGACACCAAGCGGGGCATGGAGGAGATCACCCGCGAAATCCCGAATGTGGCGGAAGAGAGCTTGGTGGACCTCGACGAGCGGGGCGTTGTGCGCATCGGGGCCCGAGTTTCCAGCGGCGACATCTTGGTTGGAAAGATCACGCCGAAGGGCGAGACCGAGCTTTCACCTGAAGAAAAGCTGCTCACGGCAATCTTCGGCGAGAAGGCCAAGGACGTGAAGGACTCGTCCCTGCGCGTGCCCCCTGGCATGAACGGGACGGTCATCGACGTGAAGATCTTCTCGCGGCGCATCGACGATCCGCTCCTCGAGAAGGAGCACGGCGGCAAGATCGGTGAGTTCCGCCAGCAAGAACGTGCGGAGATCAGCCGGATCAACGAGGCCCGCGATGAGGAGTTGAAGGAGTTGCTACGCCTCCACACGGTGGCGCTGTGCCTCAAGAAGGGCACGGTGGAGCCTCTTCTCAAGGCAGGCACGAAGTTCACCAGGGATTTGTTGGAGGAGCTCGCGCTCAAGACGGTGGACCTCACCACGCTGAAGGTGAAGAACAAGGAAGCGAGCGATAAGATCCGCCGCGTTGTCGAGGAGGCCCAGCGGCGGGTCGAGCGCGTGCGGGAGAAGACCGAGGAACAGATCGACAAGGTCTTCCAGCCCGACGAACTCCCGCCGGGCGTAGTCCAGCTGGCCAAGGTATACCTCGCCCAGAAGCGTAAGCTTTCGGTCGGTGACAAGATGGCCGGCCGGCACGGCAACAAGGGCATCATCGCGCGGATCGCGCCTGAAGAGGACATGCCCTTCCTGCCCGACGGCACACCGGTGGAGATCGTTCTGAATCCGCTGGGCGTGCCATCCAGAATGAACGTCGGCCAGATCCTGGAAACCCACTTGGGGTGGGCTGCGAAGGTCTTGGGCTTCGAGGCGAAGACACCGGTCTTCCAGGGTGCTTCCGAAACGGAGGTCGGCCTCCTTCTGAAGATTGCGGCGATCCGTTGGGCCGGCGAGGCTCTGGATCTCCAGACGCCGATGCCCGAGTTGAATGCGCGGACGGTGGAGACTCTTCTCGAGCTTGTGCTGGAGTTGCCCCCGTTGGGAAGCAACGGCGCGAGTAACCGCGACCAGAAGCCCGGAGTAGGCCGTAGTCTGGATGCGTTCCTCGGCCTCAAGATGACCAAGGAGCAGAGGGCCATCTTCGTGGGCCTCAAGGACTACCTGATCGCGGCCGCGAAAGAGATTGCGAAGGGGCGTGACGGGAAGTTCTCAGATGAGTTTCCGAAGATCGCGCGGCTCAGCCGGAAGCAAAACCTGGATGAGGGACTCGAAGCCGCCGCCTGTGAATTCATGGCGGCCGCGGACATCCTCGAGACCGGCAAGATCTGGCTCCGGGATGGCCGTACCGGACGCAGGTTCGACTCCCCGATCACGGTGGGCTGCATCTACATGCTGAAGCTCAGCCACTTGGTCGACGACAAGATCCACGCCCGGAGCATCGGGCCGTACTCGCTCGTTACGCAGCAGCCTCTGGCCGGCAAGGCGCAGTTCGGCGGCCAGCGTTTCGGGGAGATGGAGGTGTGGGCGCTCGAGGCGTACGGCGCGGCGCACACGCTTCAGGAAATCCTGACAGTCAAGTCCGACGACGTGAGCGGTCGCTCGAAGGTCTACGAGGCCATCGTGAAAGGCGACAACCTGCCGCAGCCCGGAATTCCCGAGTCGTTCAACGTCTTGGTGAAAGAACTCCAGGCGCTAGGCCTCAGCGTCACGCTGGGAAGCAATGAATAGGATGACGGTGGCAGCGTTTACACATGTGGCAGCGTTTACACATAAGGACACCCAACCCGACGGGATGCATCTAGCATGATCGATTTCCCAAGGTCGCGAGATCAGCGCTCGGCAGACTTCGACTTCATTCAGATCAAGATCGCCTCTCCTGAGGAGATCCGTTCGTGGTCGTATGGTGAAGTGACGAAGCCCGAGACCATCAACTACCGCTCCTTCAAGCCGGAGCGCGATGGCCTGTTCTGTGAGCGCATTTTCGGTCCGGTAAAGGACTGGGAGTGCCATTGCGGAAAGTTCAAGCGTATTCGCTTCAGAGGGCACGTATGTGACCGGTGTGGCGTCGAGGTCACCCTGTCCAAGGTGCGCCGCGAGCGGATGGGCCATATCGAGTTGGCCGTTCCGGTCGTCCACATTTGGTTCTTCAAGACGCTCCCGAGCCAGCTCGGGTACCTGCTCGGCATGACACTCCGAGATCTTGAGAAGGTCATCTACTACGCGTCGTATGTAGTGGTCCATCCCGGCAAGCAGGACGTCGAGTTCCTGCAGCTTCTGGATGAGGACGAGTACTACGACCTCCGCGTGAAGTCTCGCGAAGAGGGTGATGAGGCGTTCCGTGCCGAGATCGGCGCCGAGGCGGTATACACCCTCTTGCAGATGCTGGACACCCCCACCAAGAGGATGAAGGACCGAAACTCCGACGGGAAGGGACTCGACCGGTTGGCCGCATGGTTGCGTAACGAGATTGCGACCGAGACCTCTCAGCACCGCAAGAAAAAGAAGCTCAAGAGGCTCAAGGTCGTGGATGCGCTGCGCAACTCCGGCCGCACCGCGGACACCCGCAATCGTCCCGAGTGGATGGTCCTGCCGGTGATTCCTGTGATTCCGCCCGACCTGCGTCCCCTCGTGCCGCTCGATGGCGGACGCTTCGCCACCTCGGACCTGAACGATCTGTATCGTAGGGTGATCAACCGGAACAACCGGCTCAAGAAGCTCATCGACATGCGTGCGCCGGAAGTGATCCTGCGGAACGAGAAACGCATGCTGCAGGAGGCGGTTGACGCTCTATTCGACAACGGACGGCGTTCGAAAGCCATCCGGGGCCGTGGCAAGAGGCCGCTCAAGTCGCTGTCCGACATGCTCAAAGGCAAGCAAGGGCGCTTCCGGCAGAACCTGCTCGGAAAGCGCGTGGACTATTCCGGCCGCTCGGTGATCGTGGTTGGGCCTGAGCTCAAGCTGCATCAGTGTGGGCTGCCCAAGGCGATGGCTGTCGAGCTGTTCAAGCCGTTCATCATCCATGAGCTCGAGAAGCGTGGCGAGGCCGAGACGGTAAAGCGCGCCAAGAAGATCGTGGAGCGGGACGACCCGAAGGTCTACGAGGTTCTCGAGGACATCATCAAGGACCATCCGGTCTTGCTCAACCGTGCGCCGACGCTGCACCGCTTGGGCATCCAGGCGTTCGAGCCGGTGCTGGTGGAGGGCAAGGCGATCCGTATCCACCCGCTGGTGTGCGCAGCGTTCAACGCCGACTTCGATGGCGACCAGATGGCCGTGCACCTGCCGCTTTCGTTCGAGGCTCAGCTCGAGGCCCGCGTGCTCATGCTCGCGAGCAACAACATCCTGCTGCCGTCCAACGGACGTCCCGTTACGGCTCCCTCGCAGGACATGGTAATCGGCTCGTACTACCTGACAAAGGCGATCCTCGGCGTGTCCGATTTGGAGGATGTGCTGGCCAGGCCGGGCGTGACGAAGAGTGATCGCCAGGCTGCGGACGACGCGCTGAACGAGCAGTTTGCCGACGCGCCTCGCTTCTCGACGTTCGGCGAGGTCGAGATGGCCATCGAGTGCGGACACCTCGACTTCAGAGGGCTGTGCTGGTTCTGGACGGACAAGATTACCGACAACGAGGAGGGTGTCCGCGAGGGCGAGTGGCACCGGACCACCGCGGGACGCGTGCTCTTCAACTCCATCATCCCGAAGGAACTCGGCTTCTTCAACCAGACTTTCGGCAAGCAGGAGCTCGGAGATCTGGTCTTCAACTGCTTCACGACGGTCGGCATGAGCCACACCACGGAGTTCCTCGATGACCTCAAGGACTTCGGGTTCCGTTACGCCACAATGGGTGGGGTCAGCGTCGGAATCGCCGATCTCGAGGTGCCGAGCGAGAAGGTCGAGATCATCAAGGAGGCCGAGGAGCAGGTAAACCGCTTCCAGCGCGCCTACGCGAGCGGTTTCATATCGAACGGCGAGCGCTACAACAAGGTCATCGACACTTGGACCCACGCCAACAACGATGTGGCCGACGCCATGGTGCGCCACCTCGAGCGGTCCAACGACGGCTTCAATCCGGTGTACATGATGATGACGTCTGGTGCCCGCGGTAACCGCGACCAGATGCGTCAGTTGGCCGGTATGCGCGGGCTCATGGCCAAGCCGCAAAAGAAGCTGACCGGTGGTATCGGTGAGATCATCGAAAGCCCGATCAAGTCCAACTTCCGTGAGGGCCTGACGGTTGTGGAGTACTTCATCTCCACACACGGCGCACGGAAGGGACTGGCCGACACGGCGCTCAAGACGGCAGACGCGGGTTATCTGACCCGGCGACTGGTCGACATCGCGCAAGACGTGACGATCACCCAGGAGGATTGCGCGACGATCCTCGGGCTCGAGATGGTGGCGCTCAAGGAGGGCGAGGATATCATCGAGCCGCTGAAGGATCGCATTGTGGGGAACGTGGCTCTCGAGGACGTCTACGATCCCATCGACGGCGAACTGATTGTCGAGGCGGGCGCGGTGATCGTCGAGCAGGCCGCGGACAACATCGAGGACGCGGGCATCCAGATGGTGAAGATCCGCTCCGTTCTCACGTGTGAGTCCAAGCGTGGGCTTTGCCGCACATGCTACGGCCGTAACCTGGCGACCATGCAGATAGTCGATCTCGGGGAGGCAGTGGGCATCCTGGCCGCCCAGTCCATCGGTGAGCCCGGCACGCAGCTCACGCTGCGAACGTTCCATATCGGCGGTACCGCCGCGCGTATCGCCGCGCAGACACAGCGCAAGTCGAAGATCCAAGGCATCGTCCAGCTCGATCGTGTGACGCTGGTCGAGACTCCGAACGAGGAGCGGATCATCACCTCTCGCGAGGGGCAGATCCTCCTCAAGACGCCTGAGGGGCAGGTTCGGAGCCGGCTCTCGGTTCCTTATGGTGCTACGCTCGTCGTCGAAGAGGATCAGGAGGTCCAGACGGGTGACCTGCTGTTCAGTTGGGATCCGTACTCCGAGCCCATCGTGGCCGATGTGGGCGGTGTGATCCGCTTCGTCGACATCGTCGAAGAGCAGACGATGCGCGAGGAGCTGGACGAGTCTACGGGTCGGAGGCAGATGACGATCATCGAGGATCGTGACAAGCGCCTGCACCCGACGATCCAGATCTGCAAGAAAACCAAGAAGGCGGAGACGCTGCGGGAGTTCATCATCCCGGTGGGTGCACAGCTCACGCTCCACGACGGTGCAGAGGTCAGCCCGGGCGCCACCATCGCCAAGATCAGCCGCGAGGTCTATAAGACCCGCGACATCACGGGTGGCTTGCCCAGAGTGGCGGAGCTATTCGAGGCGCGCCGTCCGAAGGATCCCGCCGTCATCACGGAGATCGACGGTGTGGTTCGCTTCGGTGACATCAAGCGAGGTAAGCGCGAAGTGATCGTGGAGCCCGACACCGGACCCGAGAGGGGCTACCCGGTGCCGATCGGGAAGCACATGCGTGTCCACCAAGGCGACCGTGTGCGCGCCGGTGACCGGCTGTCCGAGGGGCCCATCAACCCTCACGACATCCTTCAGATCCGTGGGCCGCGTGCCGTGCAGGAGTACCTGTTGAACGAAATCCAGGAGGTGTACCGTCTCCAGGGTGTGACGATCAACGACAAGCACATCGGCGTGATCGTGCGGCAGATGCTTCAGAAGGTGCGAATCACGGATTCGGGCGAGACGGACATGCTCGAGGGCGAGAACGTGGATCGTGTCGAATTCCGCGTGATCAACCAGAAGGCGATCGCCAACGGCGAGAAGCCGGCCCGCTCCGAGCCGCTCCTACTCGGGATCACCAAGGCGAGCCTCACGACGGAGTCGTTCATCTCCGCCGCGTCGTTCCAGGAGACGACCCGCGTTTTGACGGACGCCGCGGTACGGGGAGCCCGGGACGACCTCAAGGGCCTGAAGGAGAACATCATCATCGGGCACTTGATCCCGGCGGGGACGGGCATCCACCGGTTCCAGGACGTGGAGTTCATGGTGGAGCAGGCCTTCTACGATGAAGAGATCCTGCCGCTGTCGGCGCCCGAAGAGTTGGCTGCTCTGGGCGCGGAGGATTGAGGCCGGCGGACTAGCTGCCGGTCTCCTGGTGCTGCTGCTTGTGTGCGAGGCGCGGCAGCTTATGTCGCCCTCGCTCGGGCGCTGCGCTCGGGGCGTAGCCCCGATCCTCGCTCTGGTCGGCATAAGCTGCCACGCCTCCTGGGCTAAGTAGGCAGGAGACCGGGGGCTGTTCGCTGGCCGATTTACGCGAAAAGGGGTGCCTCAAGATGGGCGCCCTTTTTTGTTAGGGGAGCTGGGGATTCGGCGGCCATTTTGGCCCGATCCAGCGAAGGCTATGCTCCCTCTGAGAAACGCTCGGCGGCAACGCCGCCGAGCGTAGCGCCCGAACGAGAGGGAGCATAGCCTTCGCCTCCCTGAAACGCTTGTTTTATATGGGGTTTGCCGTTGACACTCTCCCGACCCCCGTATAAGTTATTTGGTCTATCTAACGGACGTTCGAGAGCCGCCGATAAGGGCTCCCCAAAACCGCGATCAGTAGCGGTTTTTTTTGACGATAGGAAGCTGGGCTACATGCCGACAATCAACCAACTCGTGCGCAAGGGCCGGAAGACGAGTCAGAAGAAGAACAAGTCGCCTGCCCTCCAGAGGAACCCGCAGAAGCGGGGCGTGTGCACGAGGGTGTATACCACAACCCCGAAGAAGCCGAATTCGGCCCTCCGCAAGGTGGCTCGCGTGCGGCTCACGAACGGGTATGAGGTCACGGCATACATCCCAGGAGAGGGGCATAATCTCCAGGAGCACTCGATCGTTCTGATCAGGGGCGGACGGGTAAAGGACCTACCGGGTGTGCGGTATCACATCATCCGAGGCAAGCTGGACGTCTCGGGTGTCACGGAGCGCCGGAACAGTCGTTCCAAGTACGGCGCCAAGCGGCCGAAGTAGAGCGTATAGACAATGAGCCGTAGAAGCAGAGCTGAACACCGGGAGATCGACGGGGATCCGAGGCACGACTCGCAGACCGCGGCCAAGTTCGTGAATGCCCTCATGTATGACGGCAAGAAGTCGCTGGCCCAGAAGATCTTCTACGATGCGCTCGACCTCTGCGAGGAGCGCTCGGGGCAGCCCGGACTGAATGTGTTCGACCAGGCCCTCCAGAACGCGAAGCCCGCGCTGGAGGTGAAGAGTCGCCGCGTCGGCGGTGCTACCTATCAGGTCCCCATCGAGGTGCGCCCGGAAAGACGGGGCGCGCTCGCGATGCGTTGGCTGATCGGGTATGCGCGGCAGCGCGGTGAAAAGACCATGGCGGAGCGGTTGGCGAACGAGTTGCTGGCGGCGAGCCGGGGAGAAGGGGCGACGATCAAGAAGAAGGACGATACGCACCGGATGGCCGAGGCCAACAAGGCGTTCGCGCACTACCGCTGGTAGCGTAGTCCGGCTTCTCTGACGCTTGTAGGCGCGCAGGGGCGCCGAAGCGACGAGGCGCGGGAGGGCGCTGCCGGCTCAGGAGTGGGCTAGCAGCGAAGCGCGCTTCCTGCTTCGGATGCCTCTGCGTTTTTTTTCGGTGAGGATGTCAGCAGCGAGACGAGAGAGGAACCCTAAGAGTTTTCGAGAGATGCCAAGACGGACACCACTAGCTCACCTGCGGAATATCGGCATCATGGCGCACATCGATGCCGGTAAGACCACGACCACGGAGCGGATCCTGTTCTATACAGGGCGTCTGCACCGCATGGGAGAGGTGCATGAAGGTGCCGCCACCATGGACTGGATGGAGCAGGAGCAGGAGCGGGGGATTACCATCACCGCCGCGGCCACGACTGCATTTTGGGAGAGGTCCGGAACAGAGTACCGCATCAACATCATCGACACGCCGGGACACGTGGACTTCACCGCCGAGGTGGAACGCTCTCTCCGTGTGCTCGACGGTGCCGTTGCCGTCTTCTGTGCCGTGGGTGGTGTGGAGCCACAATCCGAGACGGTATGGCGCCAGGCCGACCGCTATGGAGTCCCACGCATCGCATTGGTCAACAAGATGGACCGGGTCGGCGCCGACTTCGAGAACGTGATCGAGATGATGCGCGATCGCCTCGGCGCGAACGCGTTCGCGATCCAGTACCCGCTCGGCGAGGGCGAACTCTTCACCGGTCTCATCGATATCGTCGGCCAGAAGTCGATCATGTACGAGGACGAGCTCGGGGCGAAGATCAGCGAAGGCGAGGTGCCCGAGTCTCTGACCGAGAAGGTCGCGGAGCTCCGGCACGCGCTCGTCGAGGCCGCGGTGGAGCACGATGACGAGCTCCTGGAGAAATACCTGGGTGGGGAAGAGCTCAGCGAAGAAGAGGTGCGACGAGCCGTGCGGGAAGCGACGATCACCGGGAAGATCTTCCCGGTGTTCTGTGGCTCCGCATTCAAGAACAAGGGCATACAAGCTCTGCTCGACGGTGTCGTCGACTACCTGCCCTCTCCCCTCGACATTCCTCCGATCCAAGGCCATCTCCCCCACCACGACGAAACGTTCGAGACCCGGGAGCCTTCCGACGACGGCCCCTTCGCGGCGTTGGCGTTCAAGATCGTAACCGACCCCTACGTCGGTAAGCTGACCTACGTCAGGGTGTACTCGGGCACGCTTCCCGCAGGCACTCACGTACTGAACGCCACGAGGGATCGTAAGCAACGGGTGGGTAGGCTCCTGCAGATGCACGCCAACAAGCGTGAAGAGCGGGACGAAGTGTACGCCGGTGATATCGCCGCCGTCATCGGCCTGAAGGACGTCAAGACGGGCGACACGATCTGCGATCCGGATCATCCGATCATCCTCGAGGCGATGAACTTCCCCGAGCCGGTGATTGCCGTCGCCATCGAGCCCAAGACCAAAGCCGACCAGGACAGACTCGGCCAGGGTATGTCCAAGCTGGCTGACGAGGACCCGACCTTCAAGGTGCATTCCGACCACGAGACGGGCCAGACGATCATCAGCGGGATGGGCGAGCTACACCTCGAGATCATCGTGGACCGGCTACGCCGCGAATTCGGTGTGGACGCGAACGTCGGCCGCCCGCAGGTGGCCTACCGCGAGACCATCCGGAGCCGTTCCGAAAAAGTCGAAGGCAGGTTCGTCCGGCAGACCGGTGGTAGGGGCCAATACGGCCATGTGGTGATCAACGTCGAGCCGACCGTTCCGGGTGGAGGGTTCATCTTCGAGGACCTGATCAGGGGTGGGTCGATCCCGCGCGAGTACATCAGCTCGGTCGAGCAGGGCATCAAGGATGCGCTCGATTCGGGTGTGCTGGCGGGTTATCCGATCATCGACCTGAAGGTCGAGTTGATCGACGGCTCGTACCACGACGTGGACTCGAACGAGATGGCGTTCCGCATCGCCGGTTCCATGGCGATCAAGGAAGGCATCAAGCGGTCCAAGCCGGTACTCCTCGAACCGATCATGGATGTCGAGGTGGTGACGCCTTCCGACTACATGGGAGACATCATCGGCGACCTGTCCTCGCGACGGGGCAAGATCGGCGGCATGACGGACCGGGGCGACGCCCACGTAATCGGTGCCAGCGTCCCCCTCGGAGAGATGTTCGGGTACTCCACGAGACTCCGATCGCTGAGCCAGGGCCGCGCGGTATACACCATGCAGTTTGCGCATTACGAAGAGGTTCCCAAGTCGAAAGCGGATGAGATCATCAACGCCAACGGTGGTTGAGATACTCACTGACCAGCGCTAGGAAGAGATACGATGGCCAAGCAAAAGTTCGAGCGAACCAAGCCACACGTGAACGTTGGAACGATCGGGCACGTGGACCACGGAAAGACGACTTTGACGGCTGCGATCACGTATACGCAGGCGAAGAAGTTCGGTGGGGACGCGATTTCGTTCGACAACATCGATAAGGCTCCAGAGGAACGGGCGCGGGGGATCACGATCGCAACGGCTCACGTGGAGTACGAGACGGAGAACCGTCACTACGCGCACGTGGACTGCCCCGGGCACGCGGACTACGTGAAGAACATGATCACGGGCGCGGCCCAGATGGACGGAGCGATCCTGGTGGTGAGCGCAGCGGACGGGCCTATGCCTCAGACGCGCGAGCACATCCT
>JADFRS010000086.1 GCA_022561145.1 Gemmatimonadota bacterium | reverse complement strand
GCCCCTTCAGCTTCTCTCATTCCGATCATGCCGGCGAGCGCCTCTTGAGTCAGCTCTTCGAGCATCTCGGGATCAATGTCGGTCGGGCTCGGCGACTGGTCGGGAGCGCGAAAGACCTCTCCGAAGCGGATCAGATGCGACAGTTCGACCTCACCGGGCAGTGTGAGTTCGGCCTGCAGTTCGTTCAACAGCGACACGTAGCGGGCGGCTCGCTCCAGGTCGAGCTCCGGAAGGGGTGCGGCGGCGCCACCGGAGTTGCGGTTGAACTGCAGCGAGAAGGTCACGTGACCACGGGCGATACCCGTGCGGAGCCAACCCTGGATCACTGGCTCCAAGCGGTCGAATCCGGGAGGGGTCCGTAGGTTTGCGTTGAAGAACCGATGGTTCACCGTTTTCAGCTCGACCCGGAAGGAACCGGTTTCGGTAGCCCGCTCCGCCTCACCGTACCCCGTCATACTACGAATCATGTGGACTCCTTTGGCATCGTACGGTCTTCAATTGAACAGGATCCACCGAATGCCGTACATGGAGCGGGCGACAGGCTGGATACGGTCGGGAAAATCGAAATTGTCCCGCTTGGTGGCAAGATTTTCGAAGCGGACAAAGATACGCACTGAGACGATGCGAACCTGGATCATGAGGTACCATTCTTTGTACTTCGCAACCGTGATCAGGACCGACTCCACCTCCCCCTCCGGCGTCTCGGTGAGCGGAATCACCATGGGGTCCCGGTTGATCACGCCTAGGTCGGCCCAAAGCTCCAGGTTCCCCGTTTCCTTGAAAACGTCGTGGTACTTGAGCGCGGCGTTCCATGTCGTCTTCGGCATGTAGGGAAAGTCCTCGTCCCATGTCTGGTACGCACCCTCGAGGGAAAGACCCTTCCACGGAGCTGGAATGAGCGCGGCGATCTCGTAACCGGTACGCTCACCCCCCTCGACCGTAACGCCGCTCCGATCGAGCGCGAGTCCGAGCGGATAGAGGCTGTCTACCTCCAACGACAGCCAAGCACCTGAGACTCTGATACCCCTCCATTCGTACGACCCGCCCAGGCGGATTCCCGTACGCTCGGTCAGACGAAGGGTGGGCGGATCGATGGGCTCGGTCGGATCCGGCGTGGTGGCCGTATCCAGTACTTGCGTGAGGGCCTGGAACTGGTGGAAGCCATGAACATCCGACACGCCCCAAGTCCCGTCCTCGTACGACCCGAAGAGCGAGAGACCATAGAACGACCCAGTACGGGCGGACGCTCGTACCACGGACGCCCCCTGCGCATCCCAGTTGTCCTGCTGCCATCCTGCCTCGACGGCAATTTTGCCGGGCCATGTCCCACCCACCGCCGCCTCGGCGGACCAGTCCGGAAGGCCGTCGCCCCCGAGCAGACGCCCGCCCGCGGTGCCCCAAAAGCGCCTACGCTCCAGTCCGGCCCTCAGACCGAACTGTCTCCGGCTTTCGTCGAACTCCACGTTCCCCTCACTGTCCTCGGGACTCGAGAGGGAGGACGTGCCGTACACGCCGTCTAATGTGAGGCTCTCTCCCAAGCGCCAACGGCCTCTCAAGACAACGTCGCTCCGTGTTCTGTCTCCGGTCAGACCTTCCACGTCGATCTTGGGACTATAGCTCCGCATCTCGGCCACTAGGCCCCCACGGTCGCCCTTGTGGATCCCGTAACGGACGGTCACGCCGCTGACGCTCCCGACTTCTTCGAGACCCGGGCCACGCGTGTCGAGTCGGTCCAGCGCAACGGTCAGCGCGCCCCCAAGCGTGTGAGGGTTGGCGAAGGTCCCACGTAGGACGTTGGTCCGCAGATCTCCGGTGCCCACCTCCACCTGGGTGAAGGGCTCCGGATCCAGGGGCTGCCTCGAAAAAATCTCGATGCGTATCGCACCCATACGCCGCTCGACTCGCACCCGGTCCAAGCCGGCGAGCCCGACGCGGGACAGGTCGGGCACGCCGGAATCCATAGGCCACATCTCGAAACCGTCCCAATACAGGCGTACTCCGCCGCCCGCGGCCCCAAACGCCACAACCGTGTTGGGGGAACCGTAGTCGCCGCCGCGAATCAGATTGATGCCAGGCGCCAGGCTCACGAGCTCCGAGAGGGTAAGGGCCCGGGTGGACATCAAGGCCTCGCTGTCCCACTCCCATACCGCCTGGGCGTATCCTACGGACACCCCGTCCGGAAAGTCCGGGAAGGTGTCGACAACCATCACCAAGGAGTCAGCGGTCTCCTGCAACGAATCGGCGGGCGCGACCAGTGAATCCGGGACTTGAGCCCGAAGGGAGTCGGGAGGCTCCTGGGCTACGATTCCACCGGAGCCAAGCAAGGCCCAAACCACGAGAATCGAGGCTGGCCGGGCAGGCGTCACCCGGCTCGGCTCCGCACCCACTCCACCAGAAGGCGCGCCGGAAGGCCCACTCCACCCTTCCGCTCGTACGGCCGCTTCCCTTCCCCGTAGGCGGTGCCGGCGATGTCCAGGTGTGCCCATGTACAGTCGCCGACGAACGCACTGAGGAAACAAGCCGCTGTAATCGTGCCGGCGGATCTTCCTCCCACGTTCACGATGTCGGCAACCTCGCTGTCGAGCTGCCTCTTGTAGTCGTCCCACAGCGGTAGCGGCCAGCAGCGCTCACCGGATCGTTCGCCCGCCTCGCGGAGCTCCTCCACCAAGCCTTCGTCATTACCGAGAACACCGGCGGCGTGGTGACCGAGCGCCGTAACCACGGCTCCGGTCAGCGTGGCGCAATCGACGATGGCCGCCGGGTCGAATGTCTGCGCATACGAAAGCGCGTCCGCGAGGATGAGACGGCCCTCTGCGTCGGTGTTCACCACCTCGATCGTCTTGCCCTCCCGGGATTTGATGATGTCGCCGGGCTTCATGGCCGTGCCCGACGGCAGATTCTCGCACGAAGGAATGATCCCCACCACGTTCAGCGGCACCTTCAACTCGGCGATCGCCTGCATCGCGCCGATCACTGCCGCGCCGCCGGACATGTCGAACTTCATATCCTCCATGCCCTTGGCTGGCTTTATGGAGATACCACCGGCGTCGAAGGTCAGGCCCTTCCCGACCAACACCAGCGGGGCATCGCCCTCTGAGCCACCACTGTGCTCGAGCACGATGAGGCGCGGCTCTTCGATCGAGCCCCGAGATACGGCCAGAATGGCGTGCATGTTCTCGGCAAGCAGCTCCTCCGGCCCCATTATCGTGACGGCTAGACCGGTCTCCGCTGCCATGCGTGCAGCTTCGTCGGCGAGGTGTGTCGGCGTGGCCACGTTTCCAGGACGGGACTGGAGCGTGCGCGCAAGGTTCACTCCACGCCCTATCGTTCCTCCCATCCGGATGGCGTCGCCGACCGCCTCTTCGTCGCCATCGACGGACAAGCCGATCGTGCTGACACGGAACTCGAGATCGTCTTCGTCGTCTCCATCAGACCGAGTCTTCATCTCGGTGAAGCGCCACGCCGCCATCGTCGCGGCCTCCGCAGCGGCCTTGGCTGCCACCTCCACCGCGAGGCCCGTGCCTTCGAGCCTGAGGGTCAACTCAGCGATGGACAGGCTCTCCGCCCGGCGCACGCCTCTGCCGGCAAACCGCCTGGCAGCTTCGGCGTCGAACTCGTCTTTGGATCCGACACCGAGCACCAGCACACGCTGCGGTCCGGCGCCCGAGCCGTAGAACACGGAGGCGCGGCTCTTCTTGCCGGCCAGGTCTCCGGCGTCACGCGCGCGGGCGATCGCACCGCCGAGCCCAGCGTCGGCCTCAGCCGCCCAACCGGACAGTGCGGTGTCGTCCGTGAACACAGGCACGACTAGGAGCGGAGTGTCGAGCCCAGCGAAGGATTCGGTGATGTGGGTGACCGTCATGGGGCGTGCCTCACATGTGCTTGATGATAGCGCGGCCGAACTCGGAGGTCGCGACCTTGGTCGCACCCTCCATCTGCCGTTCGAGATCGTAGGTCACGGTCTTGGCGCCGACGGCACCCTCCAGGCCTCGATCGATGGCTCGGGCCGCCTCATTCCACTCCATGTGTTCGAGCATCATCACGGCGGAGAGGATCAGCGATCCCGGATTGACCTTGTCCTGGCCCGCGTACTTGGGCGCCGTACCATGCGTCGCCTCGAACAAAGCGATCTCGTCTCCCACGTTGGCGCCAGGCGCCATGCCCAGGCCTCCGACCTGCGCGGCACAGGCGTCCGAGATGTAGTCGCCGTTCAGGTTGGGCGTCACGATCATGTCGTATTCGTCCGGACGCAGCAGGATTTGCTGGAACATCGCGTCCGCGATGCGGTCCTTGATCACCAGCTTCCCTTCCGGATCCGCGCCGTCCCAGATCGCCGATTCTGCCATCGTGGCGTCACCGAACTCCTCCTGCGCGACCTCGTAGCCCCAGTCGCGGAAGGCACCCTCGGTGTACTTCATGATGTTGCCCTTGTGCACCAAAGTGATCGACTTTCGGCCGCGCTCGAGCGCATAACGGATGGCAGCCGCGACGTGCCGTTTGGTACCGAAGGGGCTGATCGGCTTGATCCCGATTCCGCTCGCTTCACGGATCACGGCCCCCATTTCATTCACCAGGAAGTCGCGGACGCGCTCCGCCTCGGCCGTGCCTGAAGCCCACTCGATGCCCGCGTACACATCTTCGGTGTTCTCGCGGAAGATGACCACGTCGAGCTTTTCTGGTGCCTTCACCGGAGACGGTACGCCTTCGACCCAACGCACCGGCCGAATGCACGAATAGAGGTCCAGGACCTGCCGCAGCGTAACATTGAGGGATCGAATACCCCCGCCCACCGGAGTCGTGAGAGGGCCCTTGATGGCCACCTTGAACTCCCTGAGCGCCTCAAACGTCTCCTCGGGAATCCACTCGCCGGTCAGCTCGTTCGCTTTCTCGCCGGCGAAAATCTCCATCCAATGTATCTTGCGCGCGTCACCGTAGGCCTTTTCTAACGACGCATCCACGACGGCCTGCGTGGCCCGCCAGATGTCCGGCCCAATGCCATCACCCTCGATGAACGGGATGACGGGGTTGTCGGGCACGATCAAGCGCCCGTCTTGAATGGTGACCTGGTCTCCGTCGCCCGGGACGCGAGCGTGTGTGTATTCAGTCATCAAGTACTCAAAGGATTAGCGAGTTTCAGTGGGGATGAGAGGTCGAAAGTTACGAAAACGCGCGGGCGGACGGCAAGGCGCCCCCTGCACTGCAACGGGAGGCATGATCGAAGGTGGCTTCTAGTTCACTTGCACACACGGCTCACTTCTTTGATCTTTGGCCCATCGTTAGAGTTGAGATTGATTCTCATTTACTTTCCATCCTTCTTTCAGAGGTCCAAGCCATGTCCGGCCTCCGCTTAGCAACGGCCATCTCCCTCTCCGCTCTCGCTGTCTCGGCGTGTATGGGCGGCGATGGTGACAACACGACCCAAGCGGTCGTAAACGTCTACAGCCATCGTCACTACGAAGCGGACCAGGAGCTATTCCGGTATTTCACCGAGATGACAGGGATTCAGGTCAACGTTCAGACGGCCTCGGCCGACGAGTTGATCACTCGGCTCGAGACGGAGGGGGCGAGCACCAGCGTGGATGTCCTCATCACGGTCGACGCGGGCCGCCTCCACCGCGCGAAGGAGCGGGGGCTGCTCCAGTCGGTGTCGACGGCGACTCTCGATGCCAACGTGCCATCCCACCTTCGCGACCCGGACGGGTTCTGGTACGGTCTGACCCAGCGCGGGCGCGTGATCGTCTACGCGACCGATCGTGTCGATCCGAGCGAGTTGAGTTCGTATGAGGACCTGGCCGACCCGCGCTGGAAGGGCCGTGTACTCGTGCGGAGTTCCGAGAACATCTACAACCAGTCTCTGCTCGCCTCGATAATCGCCGCGAACGGTGAAGAGGCCGCTGAACGTTGGGCCGAGGGCATCGTCGCCAACTTGGCGCGGGCCCCGCAGGGGGGTGACACGGACCAGATCAAGGACGTGGCCGCCGGCGTGGGCGACGTCGCGATCGTCAACACGTATTACCTCGGCCGCCTCTTGAATGCGGATGAGGCCGCCGACCGGCATCTGGCGGACAAGGTGGGCGTCTTCTTTCCCAATCAGGCGGACCGAGGGACGCACGTCAACGTGAGCGGCGCCGGGATTACGGCGTACTCGCCGAACCGGGAAAACGCCATCCGCCTGCTCGAGTTCCTCACGGAGACGAAGGCTCAGTCGGTCTTCGCCGAGGCCAACTTCGAGTACCCGGTCAAGCCCGGCATCGAGTGGGCTGCCACCCTCTCCGGCTGGGGCGAGTTCGTGGCGGATACGCTCAACCTCTCCACGTTGGGGGCTCTGAACGCTCAGGCCGTGATGGTGTTCGACCGAGCCGGCTGGCGTTAACGGCCCCTTTCCAGCAGAGCGCCCGTGGGACAGATCATTTCGAAATGGGTCCGGGCGACGGCCGGAGCTCTCCAGGCTTTGATACGCCCGTCTCGTGGGGGCGCCCGGGGAGGCATGACGGTGTGGAGTTCGTTCGCGCTGGTCGCGGTCGCTCTGACCACCCTTCCTCTCTTGGTGATCTCGTTCGGAGTGCTCGGCGCCGGTAGCGAGACCTGGCAGCACATGGTGTCCACCGTGCTGCCCGACTACCTGCGCAACTCAGCGGTCCTGATGGTGGGCGTCGGCGCCCTGGCGCTCGTGATCGGGGTCTCGACCGCCTGGCTGGTCGCCGCCTACGAGTTCCCTGGGCGCTCCTTCTTCGAGTGGAGCCTCGTTCTTCCGCTCGCCGTTCCCACATACATCATCGCGTACACCTACGCCGGGATTTTCGACTATTGGGGACCGATCCAGGGCATGCTCGAGAGCCTCTGGCCGGCCATGGCCGATGTCCACATCCGGGGCGCCATCATGTCCCGCGAAGGGGCGATGCTCATGATGGCGCTCGTGCTCTATCCGTACGTGTACGTGATCACCAGAGCGTCCTTCCTCAAGCAATCCACATCTGCCCTGGAGATGGCGCGGCTGCTCGGCCGAGGCCCTTGGCACACCTTCTTCCGGGTGGCGCTCCCGATGGCGCGCCCGGCAGTGGCGGGCGGCCTGACGCTGGTGCTCATGGAGGTGCTCAACGAGTACGGAGCAGTGAAATATTACGGTGTGCCTACGTTCACGACCGGCATCTTCAGAGCGTGGTTTCCACTCAATGACCCGGGAGCCGCGATCCGACTTTCCGGGCTGCTGCTGCTGTTCGTGTTCTCGCTCATCATTCTGGAGCGGCTCCAGCGAGGCCGCGCCCGCTTCGACGACGGTGCCGGGACGCCGCGCCCCGCGTCCCGGGTCACCCTTAGAGGTGGAGGGGCGTTCGCCGCGTTTGCGGCATGTCTGGCGCCCCTGGCGTTTGGTTTCATCTTCCCTGTCACGCAGTTGGTGTATTGGGCGGCCGGGGTGGCGGCCGGCTTTGTGGACGTCCGGTTCCTGCTGCTCACGGCGCACAGTTTCGGACTCGCCGTGGTAGCGGCCTTTCTGATCGTATCGGTGGCGCTGCTCATCGGGTACGCCGTGCGGCTGAGCCCGACGCCGCTCCTGCACCTCGCCTCCCGGGTCGCGTTGCTCGGGTATTCGATCCCGGGCGCCGTCATCGCCGTGGGTGTGTTCATTCCGCTGGTTTGGATGGATCGGCGTATCGACTCGGTGGCCCTAGCGGCCTTCGGGACCTCCACGGGGCTACTCCTGAGTGGAACGCTCGTGGCTTTGGTATTCGCCTACGTGGTGCGATTCCTGGCTGTTGCGCTGAACCCCGTGGACGCGGGATTCAAGCACGTGTGCGGGAACCTGGACGAGACGTCGCGTTCGCTCGGCGTGTCACCCTTGAAGACGCTCCTGCGGGTCGATCTTCCGTTGCTCAAGGGCACCCTGTTGAGCGCGGCCCTGCTGGTCTTCGTCGACGTGCTTAAGGAGTTGCCGCTGACACTGATCTTGCGGCCATTCAACTTCGATACGCTGGCGACGCGCGCGTATCAACTCGCGTCCGACGAGCTGGTCGCCCAGTCGGCGATTCCGGCTCTGCTCATCATCCTGGTCGGGCTCGCACCCGTGATCGTGCTGAACAAGCTGATCGGAAAGACCCGTCCGTAGGACCTTATTCCCTACCTCTTCTTCGACATCGCGTGCTTGATGTGTGCCAAGGTCATGTCGGGCTGGAGCCGCCCGATGGCCCCGGTCGAATACACAGCCACCGAAACGGTGCCGTCGGGCTTCAGGACAAAGCCGGTGGCCTGGAAAAATGTCGGATCCTTAGGTGCCAGGTAAATCCCCGTCTTCTCAGCGATCCCGGCCGCATCGAGCTCGGACAGCATCGGAAACCCCAAGGCCAATTCCCGGACCATTCGCTGCGTCTCACCCAGTCGATCGACGGAAAGTCCGAACACACGGATTCCGGCCTCCTCATAGACATCCCAGGAGCGGTTGAAGTCACCCAACTGGCGACGACAGTGTGGTCACCAGTGCCCGCGATAGAACAACAGGACGGACCAAGAGCCGTCCGTGTCGTCGGGTAGGGTTACCGTCCCGCCGTCCGTTGCCATTCCGGTGATGGTGGGGAATGGATCATTGGGAACGACTTGTTTCGTGCTTTCCGTCATTTGATCCTCTTGATCTACCCGTCCCGGGTGATCCGTTGCATATCCACGATCCACTTGGGAGTCTGAGCCAAATGGTCTCGCAACTGCTGAACCCGCACAAAGTAATAGCGGGCGTTCAAGCCCTGCACGATCAGGGTCAGCACGATCACAACGCCGTACACCATCAACGTCAGATCCGTGACCGAGCCGGACGGCAGTCCGACGAGCTCCTCTAGCTCTCTGCTCTGGCTGCTCGGATTCGCGACCGTGGTGTACATGCTCCACAGGCAATATACGGTGACCAGGCCGATGAGCCCGATCTGATTCTTGGCCAAGAGCAACGGCCCGCGCGGTTCCAGATGCCGGATCAGCGCCCGCCCACGAAACTCGTTCCGGGCCACGATCACCAGGAACACGCCCACGATGAACCCGGTGAGCGAAAAAAGGCCAAACAGGATCGATACGCCGCCGATCACCCCCAGCGTCCACCCGTTGAAGGTGGCCACCTTGGCTGCCGCGAGAATCTTCTTGCTCCGATCGGTCGCCAGAGCAAGCTCCTCCTGCTGTTGAGGCGAGAGGGGGCTCGGGCTTTCGTCCGAGGTCGGCGTAGCCGGCACCACTACGACCCCACCACGCCGTAGCGCTCACGGAGAGCGCGGATACCATCCGCCTGTCCGATCACCGTGACCCGGTCACCGTCGAGGAGAGCAGTATCACCCCTCGGGACGATCAGCTCCTCCCCCCTGAGGATCATGGCGATCAACGTACCGTCTGGAAGGGAAAGTGCCTTCAGCTTCAGGCCTATCAGATCAGAGCCCTGTTGATTGCTCCCAAGCGTCATCACGAAAATCCGCTCGCGTTGGAACAGAGCCTCTTTCAGTTGCTCATTGCTCTCGGCGTCTAGCCACTCAGGCATGAAGCTCTCCTGATCCACCCGGCGAGCGATCTGGGCCAGAATGCGGAGGTGCCGTCCGGGGTCCGTCACCGGACCCACAAGAAAGAAGACAGCCCGGGTCGTTTCATCCGACTTACGGCCTATCCCATCCTGATCGCTTTCGAACCGTACCCCGCCCCGCACCCTGGCCAGAACGAGGTGGGCGCGGTCCAGCACATCCAATCTCACGTGCGGTAGCGCGACGCCGTGTGAGACCGGCGTGGCTCCCATCCTCGTACCCCGGAGGAATCCCTCGAGCAATTCATTTGCTGGAACGGACAAATCCCGCGCGAGGAGTTGAGAGGCTTGACTAGCCAATTCCTCGAAGTCGATCGGCCCAACCAGGTCCAGTACGCACGCCTCGGTGAGAAGCTCGTCGACAGGGTCGGCCTCGCGCGGACCCCGATCCTTCATGATCTCGCGGAGCTCCCGGTCCAGTCCCTCGTATCGTTGCCGCCCCAGTCGTTCGAATACGTGGAATATCGCGCCTTCCCGGCTAACCCTGTCGCGAGCGTAGTACGTGTACCACATCGCGCCGAAGGTGATCAATCCGCCCGTAAAGAGGGTCGCGAGGAGCCCCATGTTCACGATCAGCCAGAACGGGCCGAGGATGCCGACGATCTGGACGCCCGGATAGAGCGGGGAGCGGTAGCCGGGGTCGTAGGACTCGATCCGACTCTCCCGCATCACGATCACCGCAAGGCAGGCGAGGGCGAACAGCACCAACTGAAACGCGCTGGCGAGCTTCGCGATCTTGCTGGGATCGAAGACCACGACGGCAAGCAGAATCATTCCCACCGTGACTGCGATGCCGACCGACGGCGTCCCTCGTGCGCCGATGTGGCTGAACAGTGCGGGCAGCACCTTGTCCCTTCCCATGGCGAGCGGGTATCGAGACGCTGCGAGGATTCCGGCATTGGCAACGGATGAGAATGCCAACACCGCGGCTACGGTCATGATCACCGCACCCCACGGACCCACCATGGCTTCTGCCACGGTGGCGACGGGCGTGAGATCCCCGCCGTCCCTGGCGAGTGTATCCACGCCCACGACGCCCAACATCACCGAGGTTCCCACGATGTAGATCGCGATGGTGCTCCCGAAGGCCAGGAACATTCCGAGGGGCAAATTACGCTCCGGGTTCTTCACTTCCTCGGCTACACTGGCCACCTGAGTCAGCCCCATGTAGCTGACGACCACCAATCCCGCGGTACTGATGATCCCCGCGCTACCGGACTCGAATAAGCCGCTGAACTGGCCCACCTCGATCTGAAGCAGGCCAAAACCGGAAAACCACAAGAGCAGGATCAGAAGACCGATCAACAGCACGACCTGAAAGGACCCGCTCTTCTTTGCTCCGAAGTAGTTGACCACGCCGAAGAACACCGCGAACGCCCCCGCGATCGGACCCATGGCGATACCCGGGAGGAAGAGTTGCAGGTAGGCACCGACGCCGATGAGCGCGAACGCGCACTTCAGGACGACCGCGAACCAGGTACCGAATCCGCCGATCACTCCTACGAGCGGACCCATGCTTCTGTCCAGGAAATAGTACATGCCACCGGCTCTGGGCATGGCGGTCGCCAGCTCTACCACGCTCAACAGTCCGGGCAAGAGGATGATCGCCCCGAGCAAATACGAGAGCGGCATTGCCGACCCGGCGCCGACGGCCGCGAGCCCCGGAAGGAGAAAGAAGCCGGAACTGAGCGTCGCGCCCGTGGCGATGGCATAGACGTCCCACAGCCCCAGCTGTTTCTCGAGCAGGCGAGGCTTCACCGGAGTCCTATCGCTGTGCGTCGCGTCATGGTCCATACGCCTCTGTGTGGGGGTGCACCGCCAAACCAAACGAACCAGCGACGTCGGCAGGGGGCGGTGCTTCTCTACTCTAGTGCCACGCAGCCCGCCTGCGAAAGCGGGCACGAAGAACAGGGTGGGAGAAGCGCTTCAGGAGACGTACCTCTGCGCACGTACGTCTCAGCCCTAGTGCATGTGCCGGATGCCCCTTCCTACCAACCAGTAGTTGACGGGCCAGGCGGCGATGAAGCCCGCGGTAGGAGCCAAGAGCTACACCGATGACTATTCCCGCACCTCACCGAGGCCGCAGCCCAGTAGACAGTGTACAGTGGCGCTCGTTGACAACCTCACCCGCCCGATCGCCGGCCCTCCAGTCATGGCGACTCCTCCGTCCATTCGCGGGAAGGGCTGCGCTGGCTGGCTTGGTCCTCCCCCACGTTAGAGCGATCAACTTCGGCCAAACTAAAGTTCTCAGGAGGAACCGGCGAGCCATGAAGGCGTCGAAGCATCGCGAGCTGGCCCGCATGCGTCATCGCATCGGAGAACGGTCCCTGCAGAAGTTGCTCCGGCGTCATGTCCACGAGGGGGTCCCCCGCCTCCAGATGCGCCGATAGGTCCGCGAGCATCTCATGGAAGCGCTCTACCTCGCCCTCGAGGGACGGCAATGGTGCGGGACGGTAGGATCCACCACGAAAAAAGGTGCGAGCATACCCGAGGACGCTGGTCATGTGCTGCACCAGGTCTCGCGGTGTTCGCGTGAGGTTGCCCGCCGCAAAGTCACCGAAGTCCGAGGGAGCCTCACGGAGTGCCTTCTGGGTCCGGTATGCCAACGCTGCCAAGAAGTGGCGTAACATACCTGTCTTGCAGTATGTCATCCGCCCGCCTTAGAGAATGATGCCTTTCTTCACAGCAGAGCGTCGAGGTATAAATCGATACGAAACTGCTTCGCCGGGCCGTTGAGGCCATGGGACAGGTCAATGCGGAACAGACCGTCGATAGCGCTTGCGCCCAGCCCGACTCCGTAGAGGAAGTCGCCGATCCCGAAATCGTCCCGCAGGCCCGCCCAACCCACGTCTCCGAAGGCGCTCACAGAACTTATGTCGTAGGTCCGGGCCACTTCCACGCGGCCCCGGACGAACGACGAGCCCATCGCGGCCGAAGCAGGGAATCCGCGAAGCGTCCCGGACCCGCCCAGGAACCACCCGCGCTGGAGAGGTGCCTCGTTCCACGTGATTCCGCCACCCACCTCCAGGCCCAACCGCCAGGTGGGGCGGACCAATGGGATCGCAGCCCGCAGTATGACACTAGCCCGCCCATAGTTGGTCTCGGCACTTTCGCCCGTAATCCTCCAGCGGGCCGCCTGCCCGTACAGTTCGAGCCCAAACTGCGCGCCGAACGGGTCGCCCCCCCACCAAGGTGAGAGCCGCAGCTCCGCCCCGACCTCTTCTACGTCGTCAGCGGTCAGGTTGGGTCGGAATTTCCAGCTTCCGAAGGAGTGGAACAACGCCCAGTTGATCTCCGACGAGACCGATCCCTGACGCTCCGCGTAGGCCCTCAACTCGAAGGATTCCCGTGCCCCGACCGGCGGACGCCAGGTGAAGTCGATCCCTGTGGCCCGATAGTACTCCCCCTCATCCCGTCCGAAGAGAAACGCGCCCATCGAGTTTCCGAAACCCAGATACCCGCCGCGGGGATCGGTGGTGGTGAGCTCGCGGTACACGCCCAGACCCAGTCGGCGCCGGACGGTTGAGCGCTCGAAATCCAACCGCGCTTTGGGCTCCAGGTCGGCGAATCCGAAGAAACCGGAGGCCTCGAGCGTGAATGGCCCGCCGAGGCTGGCCTCGAAGCGCCCCCCCACCGCAGGCCCCTCCACCCGGTTGTAGCGGATGAGATCGTGCCGGGCCCAACCCCAGTTCGCCGTCCAGGGCAGGCCTTGGATGGTCGGGGCCGGCAGATCGGCCAACGTGCGGACATAGTCCTCGAGTTGGTCGTCAGACGGGAAACCCACCGCGTCTTCCCAGATCGGAGGCGGAAGATGAGGGCTGGTGGCAACCAAACTCCGGTCTTCCGGAACGATCATCAGCGAGGTTCGATCTCTCGCGAAGTCTTCGTCTGCGGAGGTCGGTGCGTACTCGATTCCATCCTGCTCGGACAACAGCTGCGCGATGAATGCCATGGCCTCGGCACGGCTGCCGAAGTGCCGTTCTTCGAGTCCTGCTTCCTGTGGCGTCTCTCCCCGGGCCAGCTCGGACCTGGTGGTCACGGACTCCATCTGATAGGAGAGGTCCATTGAGACCGGAATCTTGAGGATGCCAGCCCGGGCCTCTCCTTCCATGCGCATGCTCCGAGGCAGCCAGACCTCGAAGTCCCAGAGGCTATAATCGACGGCCACCATCGTCAGGTCGAACGTCCACGGTTTGAACAGGCCCGGCACGTACTTGAATGATCCCTTGTCCTCCTCTTCCTGGAGCTCCGGGACGTCGCGCATGGCATCGAACTGCCTACTCAACCGGTAGACGGCTCGGACCAACGCACCGGACTCGGGCTCGATCCAGAGGGTACCGGTGATCCGGTGGACATCGGCCTCACGAGGAAGAACGTCCAGTTGGACCGTCTGGAGCCGGCGCCCATCCGGAAGTGACAGCGTCAGCGTGTCGCCACTCTCGTAGCGGTACAAGGAGTCCGCCCCGTTCGCCAGTGGATGGGCAATCCAGTAGTCGCCGTCTTGGTTGGATTCGAAGGCCTCGTCGTCTCCGCCGGTCAGGCCGAAGAATAGGCGGTCACCTCCCGGCTGGAAGGGCTCGTCGAAGGGGAGGTCGTCCAGCCAGTCCATGTCCCCCTCACGCACCGCGATAGACCGGCCCGGATATTGGGAGCGCGTTCCCAGAACCTGGACGACCGCGTCGTAGTCTTCGTCCCAGAAAGCTCGGACGGCGGTCTCGTTCCGGTAGATGATCCGATCCTTCAACGGTGTGCGAATCGCGGCCGAGATTCGCTGCTTGATGAGGGCCGTGTAGCGGACCACTGATTCGTCCACGGACGACCAATTCCTCTGCGCCGCTTCGAACAACGTGCGCGCCACCGGGTCGGCGAAGGCGTCCGGGGCGGCCTGTGCCGCCGCGGCGCCGGCCCCTGGACCCAACAGCCCGAGAGACCATACTCCGAACCATCCGACCATCCACTTGCGTGCCATGAGCCTTACCTGCCGCTGTCGAAATCCGTGTCATGCCGAAAGCGGACCTCCTTGAACTCGTCCCAACTTATCACCCGCCAACGGGACTCCTCGGCCGCCCCACCCCCGTTCGATCCCTCCGGAGCGATGAGGATGCCCTTGTTGTCCCAGTCGACGTCGTTGGAGTCCTCCAATTCGAAGGTCCGCCCATCCAGGAGTGTCACCCGCGCCCCGAATACCTCCCGCTCAATCCGGCTTATCTGACCGAATTCGATAGAGAACACGACGTCGTCCTCTCGGCCGTTCAGGAACTCCCAGGACGCGGCTTCATCCGCATCCCACCGAATCACGCCGTCGATCTCCTCTCCCGACTGGGTCAACACGGTGCCAACCAAAGTGTGGCCTCCATCGAAGGCGTCGTAGCCAACGACCTCGCCCGCCTCATGAAACCGAAGGATCTCGAACTCCCTCCACTCGACCTCGACCATGCCCAGCCCCGGGTCCGAGATCTGGATCCCGCGGTTGCGGCGGCCCACGTCGTTCGTGCCCCTGAGGTCCAGCTCGCCTCCGTCGACGAGCACGACTCGAGCCCCCCCCGGGATACGCGCAATCGAGGCAATCTCGCCGAACCGAATATTGCGGTCCCCTCCCCCATCCATCTCTCTTCCGTCCAACACGTCGGACTCGAGGATTTCGTCCAGATCCCACGAGACATAGCCGGTGAATCGACTGCCCCGGCGGTCTTCCACGGTTCCGTAAAGACGGTGACTGGCGGCCCGGACTCCGGACGGCACGGCGGAGAAGACGACCCGCTCGAGGTCGCTCCAGTCCAGCTCGATTTCGGCCCGGCCGGGGACGTCCACCACGAGTTCCCGCATCGACATTCCCAGGTCGGAGGATCCGCCATCCAACTTCACGATCTCGCCGGAACGTAGGCTCAACTCCACTCCGTCTCCATCGACTACGCGAAGAGATCGCAAGTGCCCAAACCGGATTCCCGAAGCGGCGCGATCGGGGAAGTCGGGGTCATCCTCCTCCCACGAGATGCGGTACCCCATGAGGTCGATGGAGCGGACCGGCGGCCCGTCAGCACCTCCCGCTTCAAGCCATGCCAGGTAGTTCTCCTCGGGGATCTCCTTGGAGCCGTCCAGCACGTCCACCCAGCTGCCCTCGTTCCGATCCCAGCGGATGAACCCCTCATGCACGTCACCCGTGGTAGTGTAGAGTCGGCCCCAGATCCGGTCACCGTCTTGTGCCCACGCCGGACCGGCCAGCGCCGCCGCAAGCAACAACGACCAGGCGAGCGCATGGAATTGAGCCATCATACCCCTCTCTGAACCCGACACCGGAATCTCCTAGTAGGTACGGTGTCCCGGTAGGGGTAGTTTCGTACCTCCTTCGCAATCAACGGGTCCCGGGGGTCACGCGTAACGACTAACGGTCAAGGGGGAAGCTCAGTCGCCGGTCACCACCTCTAGCACTCGAAGCCAGTTTTCTCCCAGGATCTTCCGATGTCCGTCTCGGTGTATCCCCTCCCGACGAGGCCCTCTGTGACCCTGGGAAAGTGGCTCACGTCGTCGAACCCCACGGGCCTGCTCAGGTGGGGGCACGTCGAGATCTGTGCCGATGCCCACGTGGTCGATGCCCACGACCGCCACCGCGTGGTCGATGTGGTCCAGGATCACAGAGAAGGAGGGGGTACGCCGCGCGGCGTGATCCGGCAGGTAGATCGTGTCGACCCACGCCGCGAAGATCTGCGCGTTCACGGAGCCGTCCCGGTAGCGCGGCAAATCAGCGTGCTCGACCAGAGGGTCGCCGGCAGAGCGCTCCGCCAGATCGACCCCGTCCATCACGACCCGCTGCAATCTGTCTGTGTGGGCGTCGAGAACGAGCGCGGCCTCGTGGATCTCGCGCGCGCGCGTCATGGGGCCGGGTGCCTCCCCTGGCCCGTCAGGCTGGCGGCTTGGCGGCCAGCCCGCGGACAAAAGCAACCACGCCGTCGGCGTCCCAGGCTGCCGCTCCGAAGTGCCGTAACGCGATCATCCCGGCCTTGTCGAGCACGAACGTCGCGGGGATCGCCCGTCCCTTGAAGCACTCGGGCGGCTCACCCGAGAGAACGTAGATCGGTAGGTCGATACCCTTTTTCTCTACGAACTGCCGAACGACGTCAGGGTCCTCTCGCGTGATGAACGCGAACTGAACGTCGAGGTCTGCCGTCACGTCATGCAACCGCTGCAAACTGGGCATCTCCGCGACACAGGGAGCACACCATGTGGCCCAGAAGTTCAGGACGAGGACTTTCCCGGCGGAGTCGGAGAAACTCACGGGCGTACCGTTGAGATCCGCCAGATCCATCGAGTAGTCCCATGAACTCGTGGGTAGCGGAGGGGGCTCGAGTTTTCCGGCGAGCCGCTTCTTCATGATCCTGATAAAGACCGTGAATCCG
>JADFRS010000085.1 GCA_022561145.1 Gemmatimonadota bacterium | reverse complement strand
GGCCCCCCGAATCATTTGCGGCCACAGGGATGCGTCGGTCCCATCCCCGCTACGCTCGTACATGACCAAGTTGTTCTGAAAGAGAAGTCCAGAGACCCCAAACTCGACTCCGCGCACCGATGAGCGGTCGAAGACCATACTCGATCCCGTGAGGGGACAGAACGTCACCGCTAGTGGGAGCGCGAGAGAATTGAAGTTCACGATCTCATGCCACCACAGGATGTTGTGCGGAATGGCGATGTATTGTCCGCCGACTTCGATCCCAATCACGCGGTGAGCGCCGAGCAAGTACTCAATGGTTGGATCACCTACCGGCACCAACACCGGATCCGTGAGGGCAGGGATACCGTCTCGCGGAACTCCGGCGTCGAAGAGAAATTCCTTTGAGATGCTGCAAATTCCGGCCCTGTCCTCGAGCTGGCCAGGGCCAGACGGGTCGCCGTCACCCGAACAGGCGGACACAGTCAATGTCAGCGAAGCGACCGCAATCGCGAGAAAACTCTTGGAGCGTGGGCATCCCACGAACCCTCGTAGAGTCATGGTGCTCGATCTTGATGAGGGGTAGAGGAGACTAGTTTGAGAACACGTTCGACGGGAAAAGAGTTCCAGATCAACCTCCGCCCCTCGGCTTCACCCGGAAGCCCATCAAGTTGACAATAGGCACCCGGCACCCGGACAGCGTCACCCGGGTGCCGGCTCCGAGTCGGGCCTTGTTAACGGATAAGTACGGCCAGGAATAAGGGTTTCAAAGGCCTTTTCCGACCACAGTCACGCCACCAGGCCCGTTGCCGGGCAGCAGCAGCGGGTTGTATGATGATGATCCTTCCTGCTGCCTCCGTGCGAATAGCCTTCCGGGAAAGGGGGTACCCATGCTGGTGGGGAGACTGGTGGGCCTCATCGAGGACCACGCCGACGAGCTCGCGGACCGGCTCGTGCGGAAAATCCGCGAGGACTCGAGGGCCGCCGCCTACCATTCGTTCGACGACGACCAACTCGCCGATCGAGGGCGCAACGTCTACGCCCACCTCGGCCGTTGGCTCGGCGAAACGTCCGAGACACCCGTCGAAGAAGAGTACTTCCGCCTTGGACAAACACGCCGCGATGAGGGAATCCCGCTGGCCGAGGTGATCATGGCACTCCTCATCACCCGCCGCAATCTCTGGCAGTTCGTGGACTCTCAGGGGGCGGACACGATCCTGGAGTTGAGGCAGCAGCTGGATCTCGAGCTGCTGGTCGTTCGGTTCTTCGACCGAGCCATCTACCACACGGTGCGGGGCTACCAAGGGGACGCATAACAACGGATGCCAGCAGGGCGGATCATGATGACACGGACATGGCTCTGCGTAGCGTTGGTGGCCACGCTCCCAGGTCCCCTCAACGCCCAGGTCGGGAGCGACCGAGCGACACGAAGAGCCCCCAGCGTCTACCCTCTGTCTCCCATTTCCCCCTCCAGCCGCGCGAGAAGATCCGAAACCTGCCCATCATCAGGGTCGAGCTCGAGCGCCCGCCGGTAACTCTCGACGGCTAGCCCGATCTCTCCGGCAGCAAGGCGGGCCTTTCCCAGGTCGGCGTGGGCGGCCTTCGACCAGGCCACGCTCCTCTTCGAGGTCACTGTCGGTGAGCTGGACCCACGGCCCCCCGCTCAGGTCTGCCACGTAGATCTCGAAGTCCTCTCCGTCGCGATAGGTCAATCCCCTCACAGGCCGTTGGTCGGGCCCAAGCACCCTGTTGACCAGTCGGTCCTCGTTTAATATGTTGCATAGAGCAATAATATGAGTGAACGTTCCTACCTAAGAGAACTCGAGCAGTTGGCCCTGCTCTCCGTCCTGCGCCTGGGCGAGGACGCCTATGGTGCCAGGATCCGTGAAGACCTCCAGCAGACCGCCCGCCGGCCCGTGTCCATTGCCACCATCTACGTAGCGCTCTCGAGGTTGGAGCAGCACGGCCTCGTCCGATCCTGGATGTCGGATCCCACGCCGGTGCGGGGTGGCAAATCGAAGAAGTATTACGAGCTAAGACCTGACGGTGTACAGGCCCTAAAGGAGGCCAAGGCCACGCTCGAACGGATGTGGCAGGGTATCGGTGAGGCCCTGGGTGTGAGGTCGACGTGATGGAGAAGGGGTCAGTCCGACCTCCGCGGCTCGCTCGCTCCGTATTGGCGCGGTTGCTTCCCCCGGAGTATCGCGACGCCGTACTCGGGGATCTGGCTGAGGAGTTCGATAGGCGGTGCCGCGAAAGGCGCATCGCGGGCTTCGCGCGGGCTTGGTATTGGAGGCAGGTCCTACATGTGGATGTGTGGCGGCTGCGCGGCGAGGCTCGGGCGGAACGTGCACAGCGTTTGGGAGGAGGGGGCGGGATGAGAGACTTGTTCTCGTTGGAGCTCCGGCAGGCCCTTCGTGTGTTCAGGCTGAGTCCTGGATTCGTAGCGGCGGTGGTGCTCACCCTGGCTCTCGGAATCGGTGGAGCGACGGCCATCTTCAGCCTGGTCAATGGGCTGCTGCTGCGCCCCATTCCGGGTGTTGACGCCCCTGCTAGGCTCGCTGCGGTTCGGACCAGCGACTTCGGGGGTGCCTTTGGTGTGTCCTCCTACATGGACTTTCTGGACTTTCGCGAGAGGAGCCGCTCGTTCGAGAGTATCGCCGCCTTCAAGCCCCGGCAGGCCGACGCCTCAGCGAACGGTACTACGCAGCCCCTCGGCGTCACTATGGTAACCTCATCCTACTTCGACGTGGTGGGCGTGCCCGCCTACATCGGCAGGTACTTCACGGCCGAGGTCGACCAGGGAGCGGGGGCGCATCCGGAGGCTGTCCTCACGGAGGGCCTCTGGCGTCGCTTGTTCGGGGGCGACGCAAGTGTGGTCGGCGAGGAGATCGTTGTGAACGGTCGCGCCTATACCATTATCGGGGTGGCACCGCCCGGTTTCCGCGGGACTGAGATGGTGAACGTTCCAGATCTGTTTGTCCCGATGACCATGCAGCCTCACCTGATGCCTGCAAGCGGATATCTCCTCGATCGTCGCGGATGGGGTGGCGTCTCCATCGTGGGCCGTCTCGCCGAGGGAGTCTCCCACGAAACCGCCGCCTCGGAGATCCAGTCCATAGGACGGCAGCTGGCGATCGAGTATCCTCGCACCAATGAATCCCGGGCGTACACCGTCTTGGGGTTCCGCGAGGCTGCCCTGCCGGGGGGTGCGCGGGGCGGGGTGCTGCAACTGAGTGGGCTTCTGCTTTCCATCGTGACGGCACTTTGGCTCGTCGTATGCCTCAACGTCGCCAACCTGTTCCTCGCGCGCTCGATGAAGCGACGCCAGGAGCTTGCGGTGCGACGCGCGCTCGGAGCCAGCAGGGCCCGGATCGCGCGGCAGCTCGTCCTCGAGTTCATGGCGATCGCGCTGACGGCGGGGGTCGCGGGCATGTTCTTCGCACGTGCGGTAGCAAAGGGCGTAGCCACGCTGCCGATTCCCTTGCAGTTCGACGTGAGCCTGGACATGCGCACGGTCGCCTTCGCGGGAGCGTTGGCAATCGTGAGTGGACTTCTCTGTGCCCTGGTACCCGCGTTTGCCATGTCGGGGACGGATCCTCGTGTCGCGGCCGCGACATCCCTGTCGATGCGGCCGAGGCGCCACCGCTGGCCGAGCCGACTCTTGATCGTCAGCCAGGTCACGCTCTCGGTGATTCTGCTCTTCGCGACGGGGCTCTTCGTCAAGACGTACTCCAACCTGACCGCGGCCGACCCCGGTTTCGATCGCGAGAACCTGCTGACCGCTCAGTTCAACCCGAGCCTCCAGGGCTACGACGCGCTGCAGATGGCGGATTTCTACGAGCGTCTTACGGAGGAGGCGGCAGGCATACCTGGCGTCGAGGCGGTGGCCATGGCCGATGGGCTGCCGGCTAACGCCAATTTCGGTAGGGGCGCTTGATAGAATCCAGAACCGGCCGGCCGGCGGTGGGTCAGAGGATGGGAATGAGTGGCCCGGACGGGCCGTTCTTCGAGGTGGTCGGGGTGATCGGCGATAGCCGGACGGGTCGGGCGAGGCAGGCCCCGCCCTTTGTCTACGGTGCTCACGGCCAGGTTCTAGCGTTGGGCTTCGGTGGGCAACGAATGGTGGTCATGTTGAAGACTGCGGTGGCACCGGAGTCCGTCGTTGAAGAGTTCCGGCGCATAGCGGCGGCGGTGGATCCCAACGTGTCTGCCTCGAACATCATCACGATGGATCGCTTCCTGGCGGATCTGCTCGTGGCGGACCGATTGACCGTTACGGTGCTCGGGGTTGCTGGGGCACTCACGCTGGTACGGTTCGCATCCAGCTTCCTGGCAGGTGTGACCACCACCGATCCGGCCTCTCTCGGCGTCGGGATAGCTATGGTCATCGGCGTGACCCTGGCAGCGGCCTACGTGCCCGCGCGACGGGCCATGCGGGCCGATCCCGTGGTGGCCATGCGGGTGGAATGAGGCGCCCTGGCAGGGCGCTCGACTGAGCATCAGTCGTCCAGCAACAACGCCTCCCGCTCCTGGGTCCACGTGATGGCCTCGAGATAGCGTTCGGTCACGCGGTAGGGCGGGATCCCGAGGTTGTCAGCGTGTTGTTCGACGCTCGCCCAGTTCTCGGGGTTGTAGGAGTGTACGAGATCAAGAATCGGTGCGTAGGGTCCCTCACCACGCAGGATCGCGTCTTCCAGTGGTACGGAGAGGCTGATTTTCTCCAGGATCACCTCGGTGGACAGGCCGAGGGCCCGACCAATCCCACCAAAGAGCCCGGCGAGGAACAGCGTAGCCGGCGGAATATCAAGCGCGGAATCCTCGGTGAGGAGTTCACAGAGCCGCGCCGTGACGTGGGTAGCCTTGAACACCTCCCGTCCCGACCCGGTGAGGTTGCGCTGAGACGCGGCAAGCAGAAGCGCGAGCCAGCGCCCGAGCGCATCTCTACCCATCACGTTGATGGCGTGGTTGACCGACTCAATCCGCCGCGTGCCGAAGACCGCCGTGTTCGCCATCTGTAAGATCTTGTAGGTGAGCCCGGGATCGTGGTGCACGGCCTCGACCAGCTCGTCGGTAGGCACCTGGACGCGATGAACCTTGCCAAGCAGCTCGAGGAGATGGGTTTGGTGCACCGAAAGGTCTTGAGAGTGGATCGGCTGTGCCTTCTCGAAAAATGCTCCCTGGAAGTAGCCGAACCCACAGTCTTCGGCGAGATCCCGAGCCTCCGAGTCGGCGATACCACTCGCTAACATCGGTCGGTCGAGGTCCTTGATGGATTGGGTGAACGCGCGAATCACGTCTGAAGAGTGTGCGCCCATGTTGATCTTGATGATCGAAATCCAGGGCATCAGGTCGGCTCGCGGGTCATTGGGCTGGTAGTCGTCGAGGACCAGCCGAAAACCCTGCTGGGCGAGGCGTTGGCACTCGGTCGTCACAGCAACCGTGGGCTCGACCTTTGGAGTCAACTCGAGGAGCACTTCTTCCGGGTTCAAGACATCGAGGACACCAGAGATGAGGAAAGAACCGTTCACGTCGAAGAACGCTCGCGTGCCGCCGGTCGTCGCCTTGAGGCCGGGCCCAAATAGTGCGTGCGTGATAAGGCGACTAGCCAACGCCGGGTCGGTCAGAGCCCCGTCGTCGGCATCCCAGTAGAGGATCTCCTATCCGTAGACCTTCCCACTGGAATCAAAGATGGGGTCTCGGACGAAGAGGATGTCCGTCTTCAGGCCTGGAGGGGTGCTCAGATCCTTACCGGTTTGTTCCGTCGGCGCATTCATCTTGCGAATCCCAAATTGCGAGGCTTCCGACGGGATTGTCAACTTGACGTAGTCGGAGCGAAACCGAGGCCGAGAATCGGTGGAGACCTAGTATGGTGTATCTGGCATGGGTCCTGCAGCCCATGAGCCCCAGACTTACAGGCTGCGACCGGATCTCATCACTCTAGATCGTGTTACGTCGCCTCTGGGCAGGTGAACGACGGAACGGAGTGAAGAGTCATGGCCATGTTACAATCTTCCGAAATCGGCAAAAAAGTAGCGATCATCCTGGCGGCCGGTGCCCTCGTCCTGAGCGCGGCGGCGTGCAGCGACGACCCCACAGGTGTGAAGCTGTCCGGCGTTCGCATCCTTCTCACCGACGCGCCGTCCGACGTAATCGCCAGCGCCGAGGTGTGGATATCGAGAGTCTATCTCCAGGGCGGGGCCGACGACGAGACCGAAGGGGGGCGCGTGGATCTATTCAACGATCCTGCGACGCCGAAGCATTACGATCTCTTGACCCTTCAGGACGGCGTCACGGCCGATCTCACCGGCGTCGTTGACGTGAACGTCGGCCTGTACCGCGGCCTTCGACTGGTCGTGGACAGCGCCCGCGTGACCCTCGTGGAGGGCGTGACGTTCGAGGACGGATCGGACAACGCCGTTCTCTTCGTGCCCAGTGGGAGCAGCAGTGGCATCAAGGTCCGGCTCAATAGGGACCTGGAGGCGGTGGAGGGCGAAACCACGACCCTGACCGTCGATTTCGACGTGGAGCAGAACTTCGTCATCCAGGGGAGCGCCGGCCCCGGCGGCATCCGGAGCATCATGTTCACTCCGATGCTGAGGGAGCTCACGCGCGCCCGGTCCTGATTCGAGTGGCGGGAGTCTCCTTGCTCTCGTCGGAGCCAGGATCCAACTTCGTGCGGGCGGACCGCTGAGGACGAGAGGCGGAGGACGAGAGCCGAAGACACGAGGAGTGGACGAATGGACGACGAGACCGCAGGGCCCGACCGTCAGATAGAGGGCGAGGCAGGAGGCAAGACCCGCGAAGAGCACAGGGTCAGCGGCGACAAGGTGATCGGCAAGATCAAGGAGATTATCCATCAAGGCAACGTTCGCCGGATCATCATCAAGAACGAAGAAGGCAGATCACTCATCGAGGTGCCCCTTTCCGTGGGCGTGGTAGGCGCAATGCTCGCTCCCATGTGGGCGGCCGTCGGAGCGGTTGCAGCGCTCGTCACGAGCTGCTCCATCGAGGTGGAGCGGGGGCCGGACTCCGAGGAGGCCGATGAGGCCGAGGAGTAGGTCCTTCGATGCGTCCCTGTCGTTCGATGACGGGTTGGACGCTCGCGGTGATCGCTGTCAGCTGCGGGGGACTCCCCCACGCGCCCTCCGGCGGTCCCGCGACCGAGTGGCTCGCCTCGAAGGGCTTCCCTGAACGAGCGGTCTGGCCCTCGGCGATTCTTCACCTATCTCGGGAGGAAATGCCTGACCAACCGCAGATTTCCGAGCTGTTGGGGGGCAGGAAACCCGCCATCAGCGCCGGATCAGCCCTTCCCGTCCCTGAGAATCTCCCGGGCCGCATTGTATCCCGGGAATCCGGTGACGCCGCCTCCTGGGTGCGTCCCCGCCCCACAGAGGTAGAGACCCTCGATGGGCGTGCGATATCTGGCGGACCCGGGTACCGGTCGCATGAAGAAGAGCTGATCCAGCGTGTGCTCTCCATGGTAGATGTTTCCTTCGGAGAGCCCGTAGGTCTCCTCCAGATCCAGCGGCGTCAGCACGTGTCGGTGGAGGATGGCCGACTCCAGGTTGGGCGCGTATTCGGACAAAGTCCCCACCACAGCGTCCCCGAGCCGCTCCCGGGCGGCGGCGTCCCACTCGCCCTCCTTGAGCCGGTAGGGCGCATACTGGGCCACGATGGACATGACGTGCTTTCCAGACTCGGCCACGTCCGGGTCGGTGACGGAGGGGATGGACACCTCCAGATAGGGCCGTCGGGAAGCTGCTCCGTACTTCGCGTCATCGTACGCCCGCTCCAAGTACTCCAGGCTCGGACTGATGGAGATGACGCCATTCAGATGTGGGCCGGCCTCCGGGACGCCGGAAAAGCGGGGCAGCTCCCCCAGCACCAGATGCACCTTGGCGCACACGCCCTTGAACCGGATGTTCGTCACCTTGCGAACGAACTCCGGGTCGAGCTCCGTGGGGCCCACGAGGTCGAAGAAAGTCCTGCGGGGATCAGCGTTGGAGACCACCCGAGCCGCCGCGACCTCCTCACCGCTGGAGAGGACCACGCCCGTGGCCCGGCCATCCTTCACGATCACTCGCTCGACAGGCTGGCTCGTCCTTATGTCAACCCCGTGCCCTCGGGCCGCCACCGCCAGAGCCCTGGTCAGCTCACCCACCCCACCCCGCACCCGCGCCGTTGGCCTGAGGACGCCGCCGCCGGCTCCTACGTGGTGGTGCAGAAATGCGTAAACCGTCCCGGCGGCCATGGGGCCCTGAAACATCCCGGCTATGCCGGCGGCAGCGAGAGTCCCCTTGAGGACGTCGCTCTCGAACCAGTCCCCCAGCAGCTCGGACACGGCCATGGGGAGGATTCGCATGACCTCGACCATGTCCCTCTTGCCGAGCCGGCGAAGGCCGACGCCCAGCTTCACAACCGACCAGAGATCCCGAGGGTCGTTGCCGGTCACCTCGGGGGGTGTGGCGGACCAGGCGGCCCGGAGAACCGCTGCCGCCTTGCCGATCAGCTCACTGAAAGGGATCCAGGCCTCGGCGTCGGCCGGTGACATCTCGCGCAGGGCCTCCACGGTCCGCTTCGGGTCCCGCCAAAGCAGGAGATGGCGTCCGTCGGAAGCCGGAGCAAACACGGTGGGATCGGCGTGGACGACCTCCAGTCCGTGGCGCTTCAGATCCAGATCCCGGACCACCGCTGGATGGAGTGCGCCGATTCGGTGCGCGGCCGTGTCGAACTTGAAGCCTGGAAAAACCTGTTCCGTGACTGCGGCTCCGCCGATCACCTCCCGCCGCTCCAGGACCAGCACCTTGAGGCCGGCCCGTCCCAGGTACGCGGCCGTCACCAGGCCGTTGTGGCCGGCGCCTATGACGATGGCGTCGTACGGGCCGGTCATCGCGGCCGGCCCCCGAGGATCTTCAACGCAGCCAGCCGGCCGGACGCTCCCGTGATGCCCCCGCCGGGATGGGTACCCGACCCGCACTGGTAGTAGTTGCGGACAGGTGTGGTGAAGTCGGCCCACCCCACGGTGGGCCGCATGCAGAAGAGCTGTTGGAGGGTCAGCTCTCCGTGGAAGATGTTGCCCTGCGTAAGGCCCATCTCGCGCTCGATATCCCACGGGGTGAGCACCTGTCGATGCAGGATCGCTCCGGGGAGGTTGGGCGCGTACTCGGCCAACGTATCGATGACGGCATCCCCGAACGCCTCACGCTTGGTTTCGTCCCAGCCTCCGTCCAGATCCGACGGGGCGTATTGGACGAAGATGGACATGACGTGCTTCCCGGGAGGGGCCATGCCCGGGTCTATCATGGACGGAATGATGATGTCCATGTACGGCCGCCTGGAAAACGCTCCGTACTTGGCGTCGTCGTACGCCCGCTCCAGATAGTCCACACTGGGGCTGATGGAGATGGCGCCACGCAAGTGGGGTCCCACGCCCGGGAGGCACGTAAAGTCGGGGAGCTCACTCAGGGCCAGGTTCACCTTTCCCGAAGACCCCCGAATCTTGAAGCGCCGAATGGCGTCGACGAAGTCGTCGGGAAGATCCTTGGGCTCCACCATCTGAAGGAAGGTCCGTTTGGGATCCAGGGCCGAAACCACGACAGGCGCTCTGAACTCGTCCCCGTTTTCCAGGGCCACTCCCACAGCCTTGCCGTTCTTCACGATGACCTGCGCGACGCCGGCTTCCGTACGGATGTCCGCACCGAAGCGGCGCGCGGCGCTCGCAATCGACTCGCTCACGGCGCCGGTCCCGCCCCGGGCGAACCCCCAGGCGCGCATGGCGCCGTCGATCTCGCCCAAGTAGTGGTGCAACAGTACGTACGCGGTGCCGGGGGATCGGGGCCCGAGAAACGTGCCGATGATCCCGCTGGCCGACATGGTCGCCTTCAAGGGCTCCGTCTCGAACCACTCGTCCAGGTAATCGGCGGCACTCATGGTCATGAGCTTGAAGAGGGCGTGGAACTGCTCCTCGCCGAGACCGCGGAAATGCCTCGCCAGCCGGGCGAACCCGAGGAGGTCCTTGGGACTCAAGGACGTCGGGTCGGGCGGCACCATGGCCAGAATCGGCTTTACCGCCACCGCCAATTGGTACATGAGCTTACCGAAGTCGTCATACGCCTCGGCATCGCGGGGTGAATGCCGGTAGAGCTCCCGGCGGGTTTGGTCGTGGTCCGCCCAGCGCACCAGATGGTCGCCATCCGGAAGAGGCGTGAGCGTGCTCTCGAGCGGAAGGATCTCCAGGCCGTGGCGCGGCAGATCGAGATCCCGGATGATCTCGGGGCGGAGCAGGCTCACCACGTAGGAGCACACGCAGTACTTGAATCCGGGGTAGATCTCCTCGGTGACGGCGGCACCCCCGAGCACGTGCCGCTTCTCGAGAACCACGACACGCTTGCCCGCCATGGCGAGGTAGGCGGCGTTGACGAGGCCGTTGTGGCCCCCGCCGATGACGATGGCGTCGAAACGGTGGCCGGCCGTCACGTGGTGGCCCTCTTTCTCTCGGGATTGAAAAAAGGCGTCTCGACGACTCGGGCCTTGGCCTTCCGTCGCTGGTGCTCCACGGTGACCTCCATGTAGACGTCGGTCCCGGGACGGGAATGACTGGCGTGGAGGTGGGCCAGGGCGATGTACTTCTTGAGGATGGGCGACCAGCATCCGCTGGTGGCGTATCCGATCTGCCGTCCCCCGTCGTACACCGGCACGCTGGTGCGCCACGCGACCGTGGGCAACTGTGGTGGGAGACCCACCTCGGCGTACACCTTCTCCAAGGCGATCCAATCCACCTCCAGGCCCCGCAACTCCCAGGTCGGTCCGTCTTGCCTTTCCTTTGATAATGCACCCGAGCCGACGAAGCTTTCTTTGTCCAGCTTCACCGTCCACCCGAGCCCCAACTCGAACGGCGACGACTTGCGCGACTCGATGAGCGCTCGACGCGCCGGGACGTAGTCCACATCGATCAGAATGAGGCCGGCCTCTATTCTGGCGACATCCAACGCCAGCATGCCCACGGGGGTTATTCCGTACGAAGTTCCTGCGTCGATCACCGCGTCCCACAAAGGCTCGGCGTTCTCCGCATCCACCCAGATCTCGTATCCCAGGTCGCCCGTGTATCCGGTGCGCGATATCGTAACCGGGATTCCTCGGACGTCGGCCGGGGTGCTGCGGAAAAAACGCAGGGCGTCCACGTCGGCATCGGTCACACATTTGAGGATTTCGCGCGAGGTGGGCCCTTGGAGGGCCAGAGCGGCGGTGGAGTCGGAGATGTCATCGATGGTGACGTCGAACCCCACGGCGTTGTCGTGCAGCCACCGAAGATTCGGCTCGGCCGCGGTGAGCCGAAACTTTTCTTCACCGAGGCGTGCCAGCGTACCGTCGTCTACGACCTTGCCCGACTCGTCGCACCAAGGGGTGTAGAGCACTTGATTCTCTGCGCAGCGTGACACGTCCCTGGTTACTACGCGATCGAGGAATCGCACGGCATCGGGACCCCGTATCATGTACTTGAAGAGCGGTGAGACGTCAATCAGCGCCGCAGCGCTGCGGATGGCATAATACTCTCGCTCGTGTGTCAGCTCGTATGAGCCGGCGGTCACGTATCCCGCCCAGCGGCGCCAGTTGCGGGCTTGGCAGAGAGCGCTGGTTCGCGAATGGAAGGGTGTGCCTCTAAGCATGCGGGGCTCGGGTAAGCGAACGATCTATTCGAGAGATGTGAAGTCAGACCGCAACAAGCCGGTCGTCGTGACGGCGAACTCGTCAGCAATGTATTGTAATTCCGTATCGCCACAAGGCACCGCGTCAATCGGGGTCCAATGGTAGTGTAGACAACTACAGGATCCGTTTAGGAATTTCAATCGGCCCTCCTAAAGTAGAGTTGCTTGAGTGGACCGTCCCGGGAACCTGATTGGGTGGTCCACCCGACACCTGCAACCGACCCCCTCATCCAATTGTCGCTACATGCCCGGCCGATTAGCTTGATAACCTGTTGTACCCAACCTAGTTATGGTTTCGTGGGACAGGTGGCCGAGTGGTTGAAGGCGCGCGCCTGGAGAGCGCGTAAACGGTAACCCCGTTTCGTGGGTTCGAATCCCACCCTGTCCGTGGGAGGGGCGGAAGACGGTGGTGAGGGACGGTGAAGGACGGTGAGGGACGGCGGAGCCGGGAGCTTACTGCCTACCGCATACGGCTTACCGCTTATTAATACCTCAGCCTCAGCCCCAACATCAGCGTGCGCGGAAGCCCAGGCCGTACTCCGGCCGGACGCCTAGCCGCTATATAGTGCCGGTCGGTGAGATTTCTGACCGCGCCAAAGATCTGTTTCTGAGCGCCGAGCGAATACTCCGCGGAGAGATCGAATATCACGTACGAGTCAGTTGCTTCATTCGCTGGTACTTCACCTCTACCGGCAACAGTTCTCACTGTGCTCTGATAGTATGCAGCGAGTTCGAATCCCCAAGTGGAAGACTCGATGCCTGAGGAAAGATGAACCTGTACTGGTGGCAGGTAGGGCAGCTTGTCTCCCGCCTGCACTGAGCCCCACGGTTCGTAATCGCTCGCGAAGTCGGTTTTGAACTCCGCGGAGGTGAGCGTAAGTGCGGCGCTCATCGGGAGCCTCAGAGGGAACGAGTTTCCGATGACCACAACAGGACTAGAGTTCGCGGACACCTCTAAACCGAATACATCCACCTCACCACCGTTGAAGAGTGCGCCGCTCCCGCTTCCTCCGGTGGACAGAGTGGCCTCACCCAATACATTGCCGTAGTTGCTGTAGAACCCGACTACCTCGGCGCTCACGAAGCTGCGGATATAGCGCGCTCCGAGTTCGTAGCTGAGGCTCTGTTCCGGATCAGTGGCATCGTCGGCGCCGGGACCCGGAGGACCGAACCCCCGATGAATTCCTCCGAAGATTCGCAATCCCGGAGCAGCACGATAATTCACACCCAACCCCGGTATGAGAGCTGCAACCGAATTGCGCCGCACTTCGACGGGTGCTGTTCGCAACGGATCCGTACGCGAGTAATCCGTGCGCTTGAAGCGGATAGACTCGAACCGCACTCCGGGAGTAAAGCTCAAGTCGCCGACCGTGATTTTATCCTGAACGAAGAGCGCAATGGCCCTCGCGTCACTCACCCTGTTCGATTGGCTACCCGGCGCCCCCGCGCTGGTCAGAATCATGCGGCCGCCCGACATCTGGAACGAGTCCTCATGCTGGAACCTGTCCTCTTCATCCTCGTGATACCGCGCACCGATCTCGATTTCATGAGACATCCCGAAGCGGCCCATCCGCAAGGCCAAAACCGACTGCGCTCCGCGGCCAAAGTATTCACGATTGTTGGCGCGCACGGTGAGCGCGCCGGCGTCGCTGTCCACCCCCGCCCCACGCAATACCTCCATCTCGGCGCTGAATACGTCAGGCTGAAGCAGCACGTTGCTGAGGCCCGTACCCATGACACTCTGAAGCTTGAACCAGTTACGCTCAAAATCGTTGCGATAGATCGTTGTGGTCAGATCGACCCGGTCGCTGAACCTGGCAAAGTAACGCGCGCTCAACTGGCGCTGCACGGCGTCGATCACATCGAGTTGCGAACCACGGTACCGCCGGCTTGGATTCAACAGAAAGTCGTCAACGGTCAGGCCCAAATAGGTTTCGTTCGAGTGTTCGTCGAAAACACCGAACTTCAACTCTAACTCGTGGTAGTTTATGGCGGTGCGATCGGAGTTAACCCGTAACTTGAATACGTAGTCGTGGACTTCAAATCCAGTGTCTCCACCATCGTCGAGCCGCTTGAAGCCGTCTGACGCTATCTGATAGGTCTCGGCGAGCCAACCAAAGTTTTCAGTCGACCAGCCGATGCTGGTGTTGAGCTTGCGAGTAGTGTTCTCGCCACCAACTACGTCCGCATTGAACCGAAATGCATCCGGGATCGGCGTAGACACTAAGTTGAGTGCCCCACCGATGGTACGCGGACCGTACTTTATCTGACTCGACCCTTTGCGCACTTCGACCGAACTCATGCGTCCAACTACCGGGAAGTAGTAAGCGGCGGGCGCCGCATAGGGTGCGGGCGCGATGAGGACCCCGTCTTCCATCAACGTGATTTTGGAACTGCGTTGCGAACCGGTGCCGCGCATCCCAATGTTGGGCCTCAGGCCGTATCCATCTTCTTCCTGGATGGTAACGCCGGGTATGCGACGCAACAGGCTATGTATGTCGTCGACAAGCAGGTCCGCAGCGCTGAGATCCTCGCTGGAAATCACCGCTACCGAACCGGGAATGTCCTCAGCTCCGTATGCGATCTCCGTCCGTTCGCGGCGCACCTCTATCGCAGGCAGAGTGACGACAACACGGGCAAGTGAAAAAGGCGCGGGCCCCTGCATGCCATCCCACTCGATCAAACGTTCCTCGGGTGTGAAACCGATCGCGCTTACGCGGACGGTATAGGAGCCCGGCTGTAGCACGGCATCGAATAGACCCGCTGCATCGGTTGTGCCCGAGTTGCTTGCCTCCAGAATCGCTACAACCGCCGCCGTGATCGGGTCTCCGGCTTCCGTCGCTACAGATATAACCAAGCGAGCTTCGCCATCCTGCTGGGCGATGGCTTCGCTAGCCCCGAAGGCTGTGGCCACTATAAGCGCCAGAATAGGACGTGAACTAGCAGCTACAGTTCTTATGCATTCCCCTCAACGGTCGGCTCGGCACTCTCCTCAAGCTTCCCCGTTAGCGGCAGGGCAAGGTGTGATTTGATTGAGAATGAGAATCAATCTCAATTATGTCTACAAAGAAAATTAGACCCGCGGTACCGCCCTGTCAATAGTTCGCACCATAATTACGCACCCTTGATAGAGTTCGAACTCATTGCGGCTTTGCAACCAGGATCGAGAAAGGCTTGAGAGCTGGTTCACCGCTTACCTGCAAAAAACGTCTTCAACAACTCAGCGCACTCTTCTTCCATGGCACCTCCCACAACTTCGGGCCGGTGATTGAGACCGGGATGTCTCAGCAGGTCCTCTATGCTCCCTACCATGCCCGCCTTCGCATCAAACGCGCCGAACACGACCTTCCCTACCCTACTTAGCACGATCGCTCCTGCGCACTGGGCGCACGGTTCGAGCGTAACACACAGAGTCGCGTCTTCGAGTCGATCGGCGGAAAGCTCGTCCAGCGCCTTTCTGATGACGGTCAGTTCGGCGTGGCGCGTCAGATCTTTTTGTGAGACCGTCTCGTTGTGGGCCTTGGCAACGACCTCTCCTGCTACTACAACCGCGGCGCCAACGGGAACTTCTCCAGCATCGGCAGCGCGTCGCGCTTCGGCGAGCGCAGCATTCATGCCGAGCCGGTCACTGTCGGTGAGGGATGCTCGGTCAGATTCCGGCACCGGCATGTTCCTGAAGATTACCTTTTGCTTTAGAGAGTTTCACCGTGCCATCGTTGGATCGACTCGCTACGACCGTGTCGCCATCAACGAAGTCACCCTCTAACAAAGCCAGTGCGATCGGGTTTTGCAGCCGCCGCTGGATCGTTCGCTTCAGCGGACGCGCTCCATACTTCGGGTCGTACGCTTCAGCGAGCAGGTCTGCGCGCACCTCAGGTTCAACCCTCAACGCGAGATTACGAGTCAATAGTTGCGAACGAACTCTGTCGAGTTGCAGATCAACAATTCTTCCCAGGTCATCCCGCGACAGTGGTTTGTAAATGATGACATCGTCGACGCGGTTCAGAAACTCAGGCTTGAACCTATTTCGCAGTGCATCCATTACACTCTGTTCCGCCAACTCCCAATTCGAATCGCCCAACTCTAATATAGACTCGCTGGCAATATTGGATGTCATGATGACTACCGTGTTGTTGAAGTTCACGACCCGTCCTTGGCCATCTGTGAGCCTTCCGTCGTCCAGTATCTGGAGCAGAATCCCGAAGACGTCGGGATGAGCCTTTTCGATCTCGTCAAACAGGATGACGGAGTACGGCCTGCGCCGCACCGCTTCGGTGAGCTGACCGCCTTCTTCGAATCCGACGTAACCAGGAGGAGCACCTATCATCCGGGCAACAGCATGTTTCTCCATATACTCGGACATGTCGAGCCGAACCAGGGCGCGCTCGTCATCGAACAAAAACTCTGCGAGCGCTCGCGCCGTCTCAGTTTTTCCTACTCCAGTGGGGCCGAGAAAGATAAAGCTGCCGATGGGGCGGTCCGGGTCCTGAAGGCCGGTACGAGACCTGCGCACCGCGTTGGCAACGGCCTCAATCGCCTCCGACTGCCCAACAACGCGGCGAGCCAGTTCATCTTCGAGTCTAATGAGACGCTCCTTCTCCGACTCCATCATCCTAGTAACCGGAATCCCCGTCCACATCGCAACGATTTCTGCGACGTCTTCAGCCTCGACTTCTTCTTTCAGGTAGCGGAAACGGTTTTGGATCTTCTCTAGTCTCTCATTGTCCTTTGCTATCTCTCTCTCCAAACCCGGTACGCTGCCGTACATAATCTCCGCGGCCCTCTGCAAGTCGCCTGCACGCGTGGCCTGTTCCGCCTCAAGCCGAGCCTCTTCGAGCTCGGCTTTCTTGCCCCGCAACATCGCTATGGCAGCCTTCTCCGCTTGCCACTGGGCCTTCATTCCCTGGGTACGTTCTTGCAGCTCTGCAATCTCGCGTTTGACATCCTTGTTACGCTCCACGCTGCCTGGGTCTGATTCCTTTGCCAGCGCTTGCTCTTCAATCTTCAGTTGGATAATGCGACGTTCCAGTTCGTCTATTTCGGGGGCAACGATGGGCGGGTACACCAATTCAATGTCCAGACTGGAGACCACAAAGCATCCGAAGTATTTTGGTATTACGCCGATGGTTGGAATCCCAACGGGAACCGAATCTACCGTCCCTGTGCGTGCACCTCGGCCCCGGCCGTCTATCAGGACCAATTCCTGGTCGTGAAATGCCACACCCAGACCGGTGGGATTTTTAATGACATTAGCTGCCTGATGATCCTGAGCCTGCCATCAATGGAGTTCGTACCCGGGCTCGACTCGTTCGACCCAGATTACCAGGTAGACGGCACGGATAACGGCATCGGCTGCAACAACGAGCAGGCCGTGAACGTCGCGTTCTGTGACGGTACCGATCGGGTGGGCGGTATTTTCATGA
>JADFRS010000084.1 GCA_022561145.1 Gemmatimonadota bacterium | reverse complement strand
TTCGCCCTCGAACGCTTCGAAGCCACCGGGTACGATGCGACAGGAGGCGAGCGCATCGTCTATCGTCTTCCCCATCCCGCACCGGGCGGCGGCACCGCTCTCTCGCTCACCCCCCTCGAGTTCCTCGAGCGGCTCGCTCTGCTCATTCACCCGCCACGCATCCACCGTCACCGCTATCACGGGGTGCTGGCTCCCAATGCAAAGCTCAGGTATCAGGTCATCGCGCTCGGGCGTGAGCAGGGTGGGGTAGAGGAGTCGCCCTCGGGGCCCTCGGGGCAGCTCGACACGCAATCCGTCGCGGGTTCGTCAGGCGGCGCCCCGAGTCGCCGTACGTCCTCGCGCTGGGCCGCTCTCATCGCTCGCATCTATGATGTCCTGCCGCTCGTCTGCCCGGGCACCGCGCGAAGCGTGGTCGTGGTGCCTCAATGAGCATCATCGCCTTCGTCACCGATCCCGTTCCCGTACACTCCATCCTCACCTACCTCGATCTTCCCAGTCGGCCTCCTCCCCTGTCTCCCGCTCGGGCGCCGCGGTGCCCTCGAGTTCGATCAGTCGCTCCCAGACTGAGAGCACAAAGAGCACAACTGAGAGCACAAAGAGCACAACTGAGGGCATTGTCAACTTGCTGCGGTCGGAGCGGCGTTACGGCAGGGGGCGACCGGGATCGCTCAGGCAGCCGTAGCCGCACTCCAGGCCTTGAAGGAGCGCTCACGCAAGAGTCGGTAAGTCTCTGAACGCAGGTGGTGGCGTCCGAGGTTGAACAAATTTTGTATGACACCGTGGACCGACAGAAATCGCTGTGCTTGACCCGCCGACTTGAACCCTTGCATCTGGCGCTCTCGTTGTCGTGTCGGCTGATGCGATACCTCAGCCCGATTGTTCGCATAGCGTTCCGTGTTGTGATCCACGGAAGGCATGATGCTCCGGTGAGCGGCGCTGTAACTCTTCAATTTGTCCGTCACCAGTTGCCACGGCTTGCTTCCCTGCCCCTTCGGTAGCTTGCGAAAGAACCGTTTGGCCGCTCGGGCGTTGCGATATCGCTGAACCGGAATGTCGATCACGTCTCCGTCTTGATCCACGGCCCGCCACAGGTAGTGCCGCTCGCCCGCGATCTTCACGAAGACCTCGTCCAGGTGCCACACGTCGCCCAGCCGCCCCTGTCGACGCTTGAGCTTTCGTGCGTACTCGGGTCCGAACTTCCGGCACCACTGCCTGATGGTCTCGTAGGTGACGGTGATTCCCCGTTTCGCTAGGAGTTCCTCAACGTCGCGGAGGCTCAGGGAGAACCGATAGTACAGCCATACGCCGTGGCTGATGATCTCGCGAGGGAACCGGTAGCCGCGGTAGCCAGTCGTATTGGTTTTCATCCGCGAAGTCTCGCCGGCACCGGCTCAAGTTGACGATGCCCGGACGAGTTACCCCGCGTGTTCGATCGCTTCTATCGCGGAACGGCGCATCGGTACACTGTGGGCGGAACGGGCCTTGGGCTCGCCATCGTCCAAGCGGTTGCGGAAGGGCTCGGGGGACGGGCGGGCGTCGAAAGCTCGAAGACGGGCACCACGTTTCGAGTCACCCTCCCCGGCTGACGCTTCACACGTCTGGCGTAGGCTGGAGGCGAGTCGGTAGAATTCTCTTACACTCGGACTCCCCGCAGCCGCAGCGCGTTGCCGATGACCGACACCGAGCTCAGGCTCATCGCCGCGGCCGCGATGATGGGGCTCAGCAAGAGGCCGAACACCGGGTAGAGCACGCCGGCGGCAATGGGCACTCCGACGCTATTGTAAATGAAAGCGAAAAAGAGGTTCTGCCGAATATTACGCATGGTGGCCCGACTCAAACGCCTCGCCCGGACGATCCCGCGGAGGTCGCCTCGAACGAGCGTGACTCCTGCGCTTTCCATCGCCACATCCGTCCCCGTGCCCATCGCGATGCCCACCTGGGCCTGAGCAAGGGCCGGGGCGTCGTTGATCCCGTCACCCGCCACGGCGACGATTCTCCCCTCGGCCTGGAGTCGTTTGACGATCTCGGCTTTCCCCTGTGGAAGCACCTCGGCGACGACCTCGTCGATGCCTAGTTTGTCTGCGACTACCTGGGCCGTCGTCTTGTTGTCGCCTGTGATCATGACGACCCGAACCCCCTCTTCGTGGAGCCTCTCGATCGCGTCTGGCGTCGTCTCCTTGATCGGGTCCGCCACTCCAACGAGGCCTGCGGGTTGCCCGTCGACGGCCACGAACATGACGGTCTGTCCGTCTCGCCTCATGACCTCCGCACGCTCGATCAGATCCCCCAACGGCACCTCGAGATCATCCATCAACGCGAGGTTGCCGAGGGCCACCGAACGGCCCTCTACCTTGCCTTGAACACCCTTTCCGGTGAACGACTCGAAGTCCGCCGCGTCACGGAGCACGGCCCCTCGCTCGATCGCGCCCTCAACAATGGCTTCGGCCAGCGGGTGCTCGCTTCCTCGCTCCAGACTGCCCGCCAAACTGAGAAGCTGCTCGTCGGTCAACGCTGCGGCTGGGGCCACGGTCACCAGCTTGGGCTTCCCGAGGGTGAGGGTTCCGGTCTTGTCGACGATGAGCGTGTCGACCTTCCGCAACACCTCGATGGCTTCCGCGTTCTTGAACAGGACGCCCATGGACGCTCCCTTGCCGGTTGCGACCATGATGGACATGGGCGTGGCAAGGCCCAAAGCGCAGGGACACGCGATGATCAAGACTGCCACGGAGTTGATGAGGGCGTAGGCCATAGCGGGCTCGGGACCCACCAGGGCCCAGACGATGAACGTGATGATGGCAATCAGCACGACGGCCGGAACGAAGTAGGACGCCACCACGTCCGCGAGCTTCTGGATGGGCGCCCGGCTCCGCTGCGCCTCGGCCACCATCTGAACGATCTGCGACAGCAGGGTCGCGGCGCCCACCCGATCCGCCTGCATGATCAGCGATCCCGTGCCGTTCACGGTCGCTCCGATGAGCTTGTCGCCCACACCCTTTGCGACGGGTATCGGCTCCCCCGTGAGCATGGCTTCGTCCACCGAACTCGATCCCTCGACCACGGTCCCGTCCACGGGCACCTTTTCACCCGGGCGGATTCTGAGTCGGTCTCCCGGCTGCACCAGGTCGAGAGGCACGTCCTCCTCGGTACCATCATCGTTGAGTCTTCTCGCCGTCTTGGGTGCCAAACCCAGAAGAGCCTTGATCGCCGCGCTCGTCTGTCCCCGGGCCTTCAACTCCAGAACCTGCCCTAGGAGAACGAGGGTGACGATCACCGCCGCCGCCTCAAAATACACGCCCACCTCGCCGGCTTCGTTGCGGAACGACGCCGGGAAGAGGTCGGGCAGGAATGACGCCACGAGGCTGAAGACGTAGGCGACGCCCACACCGAGTCCGATGAGGGTGAACATGTTGAGGTTGCGGGTGACCACGGACTGCCAGCCGCGAACGAAGAACGGCCACCCACCCCAGAGGACGACCGGCGTGCTCAGGAGCAGCTCCGCCCACCCGAGCGTGCCTGACTCGAACCACCTGAGGAGCGGGTGCCCCCCCGGCAGAAGGCCGCCCATGGCGATGGCAAGAACCGGGATACTCAAGGCGGCGCTGACCCAGAAGCGGAGCGTCATGTCCGCCAGTTCCGGGTTTTCCTCCTCGTCCAGCGTGACCACGCGGGGCTCGAGGCCCATACCGCAGATCGGGCAGTTCCCCGGCTCGGCTCGGACGATCTCGGGATGCATGGGACATACATAATTGGTACTCGCCGAGGCGAGCTCACCGGCCTTGGTGCCTGTCTCGCGTGCAATCATCACCGGTCTCCCGCTGGGAGTGGAACCTCGTCAGGCCTGGGCTCGCCCAGGCCACGCCCTTTCCAGATCACGTAGATCGCGGGGATCACGAGCAGCGTCAGGGCGGTCGCGCTCACCATGCCGCCCACCATGGGCGCCGCGATACGCTTCATCGTGTCGGCCCCCGTTCCCGTGCTCCAGAGGATGGGCATGAGCCCCGCGGTAATCGCGGTGACCGTCATGGCCACGGGCCGAAGCCGCTCCAGCGCCCCCTCACACACGGCCTCCCTCAGGCTTTCTCGATCGGTGACGTCACCCTCCCGCTCATGGGTCGCAAAGGCTTCGTCCAGGTAGATCATCATCAGCACACCGATTTCGGCGGCCACCCCGGCGAGGGCGATGAAGCCCACCCAGACGGCCACGCTCGTGTTGTACCCAAGCAGCCAGAGGAGCCAGATTCCGCCGATGAGCGCGAACGGAAGCGACAGCATGACGATCAGGGACTCCGCCACACTACCAAAATTGAGGAACAACAGCAAAAAGATGATCGCGATCGTGACGGGAACGACCACCTTCATCTTCTGAGCCACTCGCTGCATGAACTCGTATTGGCCACTCCACACCAGCGAGTATCCGGGCGGAAGCTCGAGCTCCCGGCTCACGGTCTCACGCGCGCGTTCCACGTATCCCCCGAGATCGCTCGTCTCGATGTCCACGAACACCGTCGCGACGGGGAAGGCCCCCTCGGTCTTCACCGTCATCGGACCTTGGCGCACCTCGACCGAGGCGACCTGGCCCAGGGGGATTTCGAGCCCCGCCGGCGTGGGGATCAGCACGTCCAGGAGGTCCTGCACGTCGTCCCGAAGCTCTCTCGGATACCGTACGTTCACGGTGTACCGCTCCCGGCCCTCCACGGTCGTCGCGGCATTCACGCCTCCAACGGAGGCCATGATCCCGGAGTGTACGTCGCCGACATTCAGGCCGTAGCGGGCCGCTTCCTCCCGGTCGATGTCGATGTCGACGTAGTACCCGGAAACCCCACGCTCCGCGAACGCGCTTCGGGTGCCAGGAACGGTTCGCACGATGCGTTCGATTCGCCGCCCAATCGCCTGGAGGCTGTCGAGATCCGGCCCAAAGATCTTGATCCCGACAGGCGTGCGAACTCCGGTCGCGAGCATGTCGAGCCGTCCCTTGATGGGCATCGTCCAGGCGTTGGTGACGCCAGGCAAGCGCACCGCCTCATCCATTTCCTTCAGGAGCGAGTCGATCGTGACCCCCTTCCTCCAGGTATCCTTGGGATGGAGGACCACCGTGGTCTCGAACATGGCCAACGGCGCGGGGTCGGTCGCGGTTCCAGCGCGGCCCACCTTCCCCAGGACCGTGCTCACCTCGGGAAACGAGGCCAGTACGCTGTCCTGGTATTGCATGATCTCGATAGCCTGGGCGATCGAGACACCCGGCACGGTCGTCGGCATGAAGAGGATCGACCCCTCTTGGAGCGGGGGCATGAACTCGCTGCCCAAACGCTGCCAGGGAATGACAGTCACACCCAGCAGAGCAACGGAAATGCCGATCATTATCCACGGCCGCCGAGTAGCGAACCCTATCGCGGGGCGGTACAGCCACTGAAGCGCCCGCGTGAGCGGATTCGCATTGGCAGGGCGAATCCGGCCGCGCACCAGGTAACGCATCAACACCGGTACGAGCGTGATCGAGAGTATCGCGGCCCCGGCCATCGCGAAGGTCTTCGTAAAGGCGAGGGGCTTGAACAGCCTCCCTTCCTGCTGCTCCAGCACGAACACGGGGAGGAAGCTGAACGTGATGATGAGCAGTGAGAAGAAGAGAGGGGGGCCAACCTGTTTCGTACTCTCCAAGAGGATATCGAGACGTGATTTGCCTTCCTCGGCCCGCTCCAGGTGCTTGTGCATGTTCTCGATCATGACGATCGCCGCGTCGACCATGGCGCCGATCGCGATCGCAATGCCGCCGAGACTCATGATGTTCGCGCCCACACCGATGAACCGCATCACGATGAACGCGATGAGGATGCCGATCGGGAGGGTGATGATCGCAACGAGGGATGAGCGGAAGTGGAGCAAGAAGATCATCGTGATCAGCGCAACCACCAGGGATTCCTCGAGAAGCTTTTGTCGAAGGTTGTCGATGGCTCGTTCGATCAACTCACTTCGGTCATACGCCACCCGCAAACGCACCCCCGACGGGAGATTTTCCTGGATTTCGGCCACGCGCTCCTTGACCCGCTCGAGCGTGCGATAGGCGTCGGCGCCAAAGCGCATGATCACGATCCCCACCACCACCTCGCCTCGGCCATTCCAGTCAGCGGCTCCACGCCGCGGCGCGGGACCAAGCGTTACGTTCGCCACATCGGAAACGCGGATCGGTGTGCCGCCCGGTGTCACCCGGAGCGTGACGTTCCTTATGTCCTCGATGTTGCCGAGGTAACCCAACCCGCGAATCATGTACTCCCGGCCGCTCATCTCGAGCACTCGGGCCCCGATGTCGACGTTGTGAGCGCTGATAGCCTGTACCACCCGTGTCACCGGAATGCCAAACGCGCGCAGACGTTCGGGATCGACCTCCACCTGATACTGCCGCTCGAAGCCACCGAGCGTCGCAACTTCGGATACGCCTGGGACGGCAGTGAGCTGGTATCTGAGATACCAATCCTGGAGTGAACGCAGCTCCGAAAGATCCAGACTGTCGGACTCGAGCACGTACTCGAACACCCACCCCACGCCGGTGGCATCGGGACCCAGCGTAGGTTCGACGCCCACAGGCAACTGCGGCCGAATCCCGCTGATGTATTCCAGCACGCGAGAGCGCGCCCAATAGATGTCGGTTCCGTCCTCGAAGATCACGTAGACAAGGGAAAGCCCGAAAAAGGAATACCCACGTACGACCTTTGCCCCCGGGACCTTGAGCATCTCTGTGGTCAAGGGATAGGTGACCTGATCCTCGACGATCTGGGGAGCCTGCTCACGGAAGTCGGTCTGGATGATGACCTGGACGTCCGAGAGGTCGGGGATCGCATCGAGGGGGATGGTCGCCACCGACCCGATGCCCACCACCACCACCGCCAGACTCGCGAAGATGACGAGCACGGGGTTTCGAATCGACCACTCGATTATGCGCGCGATCACGTTACATCCCCTCGTGGGAGGGCGTCGAACCATGACCGGCCGTGTCGACGGGCTGGACTCCAGGTCCATCATCACCGCCTCCGATCGGGTCCATCCGCATCCCCTGCATCCCCGGCATTCCCCCCATGCCCCCCCCGATTTGCGACTCGGCGTCGATGAGGAAGTTCGCCGAGATCACGATCGTCTCGCCCTCGTCGAGCCCCGACAGAACCTGGACGAACTCACCGCCAACCGGCCCGACGAGTATTTCTCGGGGGCGTAACATGCCGTCTCCCTCGAGCACGAATACCAGGTTGCGCTTTCCGGTGAAAATCACCGCGGCGAGGGGAACGGCGATGACGTCCCGCCCGAGATCGACATCGAAATACATGGTCGAAAACATGCCCGGCTTCAGCCGTAGATCGGGGTTGGGCATCGCCACACGCACCCGGACCGCCCGACTGTCCTCGTCCACGACCGGATGCACGAACTCTACCTCCCCCATGAGATGCTCACCCGGGTAGGCCGCGAACTCGACGTGGGCCTGTGAGCCCACATGGACGAACCGCAGATCCTTCTCGAAGACATCGCCCTCCACCCAGACATCCGAGAGGTCCGCGAGTCGGTAGGCTAGCATGCCCGAACGGATATGTTGGCCTTGGGTGACAGGTTTCTGGAGTACAACCCCGGTTACGGGAGACACCAAGGTGAGCGTCTTCCTCACCTCCCGGGTAGCCTTGAGCCGCCGCACCTGCTCGTCCGTGATGTCCCAGAAGGAGAGACGCCGTTCGGCCGCGTCGACCAACGCCTGAGCGCTCGACCATGCCTCTTCCGCGCTCGGGTCGATGCGCTCGGCGAGCCGCATCGCCGTAAGCAACTCCTCCTGAGCGGAGACCAACTCCGGGCTGTAGATCGCGAGAAGCGGTTGGCCCTCGACGACGGATTCACCCGTTGTTCGTACGAAGAGTTCCTCTACGAAACCATCGATCTTCAGCGTGATCTCCACGACGCTGGCCTCGTCGACGACGACCTTGCCCACGCTGCGCACGGTGCGTTGGAGATCCCTGCGACCCACGGCACCGTACACCACTCCAAGGAGTCGCTCCTGGCGTGCATCGAGGGCCACGGCCTGGCGATCCACAGAGACGCCGGTCGTCTCCTGTCCGGCTTCGGACGGCGTATTCATGGTACTCATGTCGTGTGCAGCCGGGGCGTCGTCCGGCCGTCCACCGCACGCGGTGGTCAATACGGCCAGCGCCCCCACGGTCAACAAACGTCGCATTCCTCTCGACGGTGCAGGTCGCACACTTCCCATCACTGTGCGGGTCATCGGTCGTCTCCAATTCTTGCGGGCGCGTTAGCTGGGCGGTTCGCGCCGGTGAGGGCCTCGATTTCGGCCATGGCTTCTCCGTACTCCGCAGCCAAGCGGATCCGTTCGATTCGGAATCTGTTCACGGTCATCTGATTGGTGAGCAGCGTCATGTAGTCCACCTCACCCACCTGGTACGCCGACAACGCCGACTCCACGGATGCTTCCGCCTGAGGAAGGATCGAGGTTCGGTATAGGTCGGAGAGAATCCGGGCGCGTTCGACTCGAGCGCGCAGTTCCCCCAGCCGGGCATGGGTCTCGTTGTAGAGGTCGATCTCCCGCGCTTCCTCTATCGACCATGCGACCCGCATCTCTTCCCTCCTCCGCTGTTGCTTGGACCCTGCGAAGATCGGGAGGCTCACCCCCACCATCAGGGTGGCAAGATCGACGAACTCGGGCCGGTTGCCGTAGGCCAAGGTCACTGTGATATCGGGGTAGACCGCGCGTTGGGCCTCCCGGAACCCCGCCTCGGCTGCGAGTGCGCGTTGTCGTGCCGCTTGAAGGGCCGGTCGGTTGGCCGACGCCTGTTCGATGAGTTCGTCGACTCCCGGAGGGACGTCAGCGTCGAGGTTGAGAAAGACCGGGCCGATGGGCTGAGCAGCCGACCGGCCGAGAAGTGAACTCAGCCGCGCAGCGGCCGCGATCCGGTCCTGGCTGAGCACGACGAGATCCGCGGTCGCCTGTGCGACGGCGACCTGAGCTTGCAGGACATCCTGCTGGGCCACGGTGCCGAGGGCGTACATCGCCTCGCCTACTCTGCGAAAGTCCCGAAGGAGGTTACGGGTCTCTCCCAAGACCTCCTGCGCCCGATCCAAGTAGGCCAGTCTGAGGTACAGGGAAGTGACCCTCGAAACGAGCGTGGCCTCGAATTCATCGGCTTGGAGCTCATCGGCAGAAGCCAGATGGGTCGCCCGGGCCTTCCGCTGGCTGAGGATGCCGGGCCAGGGAAACCGTTGCGCGAGCTGCACCGTATTCATCGTCATCTGAACATCGGTACGCGACGGGTCGGTCACCGGACGGTTCACGAACCCGAACGCCAGGTTGGGATCGGGTAGGGCCCCTGCCGGGCCGATGCGCTCCAAAGCCGCGAGCGCCCGATACCGGGCAGCGTGTAGCCTGGGGTTCGCCAGACGAGCTTCCGCGATCGCGTCCGCGAGTGCGAGCGTGTCTGGTGTCTGACCAACCGCGATGTCCGGCTGAGCGAACAAGCCAACGGAAGTGAGCATTGCGCCGCACAAAAGGCGTGCAATCAGGGCCCTGTCCTTGGGTGCCACGGTTCCTCCAATGTTTGATTTCAATCTCTCTTGAGCACCCCGGCAATGGGCCGGCGTTCTCGGATGTGCTCCGTCTTCCGATCGCACCGGAAGGACGAAAGCATCGACGTCAGAAGGGAATCAGATCTTTGGAGGGGGGGTGAACCCGAACTGCGGCGCTCCGTGCAGAACCCAGCCGGGGAAAGCGGGAGCCGGCGCCCGGTTGGGAAGAGCGGCCAAGGTGAATATGGCGTGTGTATTCAGACTCGCCGAGCAATGCCCGGCCATGGCGCACGAATCCTGGTGATCCGAGTCGTCACGTTGGTCGCCAGTCACGTGCTGGGGCATGGCGTCTCCATCCGAGGCCACACGCATGACGGTATGGGAATGCCCGCTGGAAGCCTGCAGAACACCGCGGAAGTGATCTGCGTGTCCCTCCACCGGGGAGCCCCCTGCGCCGAGCTGAGCGCATGCGAGGATCCCACCAACAACTCCTTGGAGGAGAAAAGCGAGAATAGCTGGCGCCGCAACCGTGCGCCTCATGCCAGGAGTCATCGGGATGGCTTCCGGGAAGGCATCAGCGCATGTACCTGTAGAAGAGATCGACCAGTTCTTCGCGAGCGGTGTCCGCAGCGGTACCACCCTGGGCGATAGCGTGTGTCGCGCACCCTTCTAGATGGTTGACGAACAGCTTCTTCTCAGCAGCCTGCAAGCCGGCCCGGACAGCAGCGAATTGCTGCAGAATCTCCGGACAGTAGCGCTCCTCCTCGATCATTCGCGAAAGCCCTTCTACCTGCCCACGGACCCGAGCCAGCCTCGTCAGGAGGTCTCGCTTCGTTGTCGCCTCAATCCCCATCGCGTGGGGCGCGCACTGACCAGCCATGAGCAGGTTTCCTTGTAGAAATATACTCCCCCAGGGTATACGACCATGCGTGCGATGTCAACTGTACCCCCCGGTAGGGCGTCATCCACGGTGCCCTGTTCAGGGACGGCCGGATTCACCTGCGGCCGCTCTCTCGGGAACGACATCTCGAACAACATTCGGACGGACTCTTGACCTTGGACTCCGCTCGAGGGTCTATCTTGCCAACAGCGCACGTTGCCGGTCTGCTTGCAGGTGGGAAGTCGCATCTGGTTCCCCTTCGTCCGCATGGGATCATGACTCTTACCAGAGCAAGGCGCCGACAGCATGCCCAGGACGTGGCATGATGACGATCGATACGGAACCGAGAAACCCGGAAGAATGCGTCGCAAGACCGTACCCTGAGACCCCAGGAGGAAGCATGAGGACTCTCGCCATGGCACTGGCTCTGACCAGCGCCCTCGCGCTCACGGCAACCGGGGCCGCGGCCCAGGAGCCGGCCACGGCAGACGGCGGGCCCCGCATCATCGAGGTCACCATCCTCGGGTTGGCCTGCCCGTTCTGTGCCTACGGCGTGCAGCAGAAGATGAAGGGGCTGGAGGGCGTAGCCGATTTGGAGATCGACCTCAACGAAGGGCTTGCCGCGCTGACGCTGGCCGACGGCAAGGATCTCTCGAACGACGTCCTGCTCCGGACAGTGAAGGACGCCGGCTTCGAGGTGGCCAAGATCTCACGCAGCTTCGAATCGGAGTTCCCGGACTACGAGAAGGAGAAGGGCGATTAATCTCGAGAGGACGAGCGGGGCTGTTACCCCCCCCCGACCCGCCTCTTGGCGCCGTTGGAGCGCCTCCACGGCGCGGTCAGTCGTTCTCTCGCCGATGCTCATGGTCGGTGCGGGGGTGGCCGGGTTGAGCGCCCAGGGGTTGGGCGTGGGCTCGACCGTGTTTCCTGGCTCGGCCGGAATCCAGCTCAGGCATGAGCCCATCTTCGGAGTGGGCCCGCATACAACCTGGCGCGGAGGGTGGGGCCTAGAGATCGAAGTCGAGCGTCATGGCAGCGAGACCGTCGTACCTGTTGAGGTCATGTACGGAGTCACCGAGAAACTGACCGTCACGGTGACCCTTCCCTGGGAAGCGTCCTCCGCAGACGGCGGACTCGGAGAGGTCGGGCTCCGGGCGAAGTGGCGTTTCGCAACCCGGTTCGCGCCGGGGCTGTCCGACGCAGTGGCACTCATCGGGGGCATCACGATTCCCCGCAACCCGGCTGGCGGAGCACTCAAGGGCGGTCCCGGGATCATGGCCGGCCTGGCCGCGGGCCGAGAATCCCGGCGCTGGTACTACTTCGCCGGAGCGCGCGGGACCCTTCGTGTCAGGCGTGACGGCTATGATCCTGGCGACCGGCTCGCGCTCAATCTGGCATGGGGTGTCCGACCTAGGCTCACGGCGTTCGAGGTGCCCGACCTGGTGATCCTGGTGGAGGGAAACTACAGGGCGGTGGGCCGATCGACCCTCGCGGGCGAGGTGGATGGGGCGACCGGCTCGCGCGTCCTGACGTTCGGACCGGCCGTCCTCTACTCCATCAGGAACATCATGTTCAAGGGTGGCTTGGACATCCCCATCTGGGACCGCTTCAACGAGGCGGGAAAAGACGCGAGCACCATGGTGATCGGGGCGCTCGAAATCCACTGGTGACGAGGCGTTTACGCACTCGTCACTCCGCCCCTATCAAGTTGACAATCCAACTATGGGGTCTGCTGTGACCGCATGTCCAAGACCGGCACGCTGACGATCGGAGCGCTGGCACGCGCTGCTGGGGTCGGCATCGAGACAATCCGCTTCTACGAGCGAAAGGGTCTCTTGCCGGAGCCTCCTCGCACTCAAGCGGGATATCGGCAGTATGCGCCCGATACCGTACGCCGACTACGGTTCATCCGGCGAGCCCAAGGCCTCGGCTTTTCGCTCGGCGAGATATCAGAGCTGCTCGATCTGAGAATCGCCGAACTCTCGGCTTGTGGTACGGTCGAAGGCCGCGCTCGCGATAAGCTCGCTCAGATCGGCGAAAAGATCTCGGAACTCAAGCGTATCGAGTCCGCGCTAGAACGCCTCGTTGTTAGGTGTAAAGCGGGGGAGACCACCAGCGAGTGTCCGATCCTCGAGGAACTCGCGAAGTCCTGAACCAGAAAACCTCGCCTCAGCTCATCCCTGCGTCTGCACAACACTGAAGGCCTTGACTCCGTACCACGGTACGGGGTTTAGGTTGCATTATGTCGGAGTCTATTGGGGACTCTCGGAGCCGGTCGAGGCGAACGCTCGACGATGAGGAGGACCAGTGAAGGAATCGATAAAAGCCGTATTTCCTGGGGTTGGTGGCGTAGTGGCGGCTGCGGGCTCGACCCTCTGTTGCGCTGGTCCCGTTGTCGCGGTTACGCTGGGTGTCTCGGGAGCGGGGCTCTCCGCGTTCGAGCCGTATCGGCCCTACTTCCTCGCGCTGACCGCAGGCTTTCTCCTGTTCGGGTTCTGGCTGCTCGATCGCGAAGAAAAAGCCGCATGCGAACCGGGAAAGCCGTGCGCGGAGCCGGAAACCCGTCGGAGAATGAAGATCGTTCTCTGGGTCGCGACCGCCATCGCCGTGGTGTTCGCGACGTTCCCCAGCTGGCAGACACTCGTCCTAAAGTAGGAGGCAACCGATGAGCTGGAAGGAGTGGACCGTCGTCACGCTGGTGATCGGTACTGGGGTTCTTTGGCAGATCCCGGGCCACGACGACATGGAAATGGATCACGCTGGCCGCCACGACGAGATGTCGATGGAATCGGCGGAGGTCGAAGGCCCCTACCGTACGGTGGCGCTCAACGTCACCGGCATGACCTGAGACGGTTGTGCCACAGCGGCCCGGGTGGCCGTGGAACGAGTAGAGGGTGTTCGCGAAGCGAAGTTCTCATACGAGCCGGCGGAGGGATTCGTCACCTTCGACACGACGATGACCTCCCCTGACGTGTTTCTCGCCGAGCTCGATCGCATGACGGGCTTCAGCGGGACGGTTCGCGCCGACGGGGACTCCGAGTCGATGTCGCACCACACCCCCGAGGGGAGTGAGGAGCACCGCGAGGACGACGAGCACGAGCACGGGCACGAAACAGGAAACGAGGCAACGAGTTCATGAGTTCAGACACGCGGCAAATCGATCTCAGCATAGAAGGCATGACCTGCGCAAGCTGCGTAGCCCACGTGGAATCGACGCTGGCCGCGGTCGAGGGCGTGACCTCTGCGGCGGTCCAGTACGCGGCGGGAACGGCGGCCGTCATGGTCGAGACGACCCTCGAGGCGGAGGCGCTCGTCGAGGCTCTCGATGGGACCCCGTATTCGGCTCGGGCAGTTGAGGTGCCGGATCTCGGCGCGCCGTCGGCGAACGGAGCGCCGGGCACCTACGACCTCGCCGTCGTGGGCGGTGGCTCCGCCGGCTTCGCGGCGGCCATCAAGGCCGTGGAACTCGGCGCCCGCGTTGTGATGGTCAACGAGGGAACCATCGGCGGCACGTGCGTAAACGTTGGCTGCGTCCCGTCCAAGACTTTGATCCGGGCGGCCGAGGCCAGGCACGCGCGTAGCCACCATGGCTTCGACGGTGTGGCGCGGTCCGAGGAGCCGGTCGACTGGGACCGCATTCGGGCCGGAAAGGACGACCTCGTGACGGCGCTCCGAACAGCGAAGTACGAGGACGTCCTGGGCGCCTACCCGGAGATCACGCTCATCGAGGGACGAGGCGTTCTGGACGAGGAAGGCCGGCTTCATCTGTCGGACGGGACGCCGGTGCACGCTGAGCGCGTCATCGTCGCGACCGGTTCGTCTCCGTGGGCACCGGCAGTCGCGGGGTTGGCGGAGGCCGGGTATCTGGACAGCACCGCGCTCCTCGAGCTGGATGAGCTCCCCGGGTCGCTTGCCGTGTTGGGCGCCGGTTCGGTGGGAGTGGAGCTGGCGCAGGCGTACGCACGCCTCGGCGTCCGAGTGACGATCCTGGCGCGCTCACGTCTTCTGTCCAACGAGGATCCCGACATCAGCGCAGAGCTGGCACACCACCTGCGTGACGAGGGCATCGATGTGGTGACCGGGGTGATCCTGGAGTCCGTGGAGAGGACTGAAACGGGCCGGCGGATACACTACCGCGCGGGCGACACGGACGCCGTGCCGCTCGACGCCGACGAGATCCTCGTGGCGTCCGGACGCAGACCCAACACGGATGGCATGGGCCTTGAAACGGCGGGCGTGGAGATCGGGTCTTCAGGCGAGATCGTTGTCGACAGTGAGCTCCGAACCAGCAACCCACGGGTTTTCGCCGCGGGTGACGTCACGGGAGGGCCCATGCACGTGTACGTGGCCGCCCACGCCGCGAGCCTCGCGGCGGAGAACGCTCTCGGCGGCGCGAAGACGCTCGATCTCTCGGTGCTTCCTCAGGTGACGTTCACGAGCCCGGCGGTCGCCTCGGTCGGCCTCACGGAGCAGGAGGCTCGCGAGGCCGGGATGGAGCCGCTCGTCTCGAAGCTCCCTCTCGAGCACGTGCCGAGGGCGCTCGCCGCTCGCGACACGCGCGGTTTCGTGAAGCTCGTGGCCGACGCGGCCACGCGGAGGATCGTTGGCGCACACATCCTGGCAGCCGAAGCAGGAGAGATGATCATGGAGCCCGCACTAGCCGTGCGATTTGGCCTCACGATCGAGGATCTGACGTCGACGCTGCACCCCTACTTGACCCTGTCGGAAGGGATCAAGTTGGCGGCGCTGACCTTCGAGAAGGACGTCGCGATGCTTTCGTGCTGCGCGGTTTGAAGGATGCGCCCACCACGAACGCTGCTGAACATTAACAAGGACGGGATGACGATGACGACCAATGAGAGTCGCGGTTTCAGGACCGTGCGCCCGGCCGCTTTTGCGGCACTCCTGTTCACGATCGCCGGCGCAACGGGCGCGGCGGCCCAGATGACGCCCCCGCCCGACTTCCTGGTCACGGTTCCCTCGTCGCACGGATTCGACGAGACCGTGACTCTCCTGAAGCAAGCCATCGAGGGACAAAACCTGATGGTCGTCAGCGAGGTCAACGCACAGCAGATGCTGCGGATGGTGGGCGTGCGCACCGCGGGCATGCGCCAGATCCTCTTCTTCCATCCCCGCTACATGAAGACGATCATCGAAACCAACCGGAACGCCGGCATCGAGCCGCCCTTGAAGGTTCTGGTCATGGAGCGTCCCGACGGGCAAGTGATGGTCCGCTACCACGACCCCGAGCACCTCTTCGCTCCCTATGACGGACTCGGTGACGTCGCCTCGGAACTCAAGGGAGTGGTCGAACAGATCGTCGCCTCGGTGCGATAATGCCGTCCGAGACCGCCGGATGGGACCGGCGCCGAGTGCTCCTGGTGCTTGTGGCCTTCGCCGCCGGTGGCGCGGTGCCGATCCAGCTCGTGACTCTGTCGTTCGGGTACGCGCAGTACGTCAGGGGCATTGCCATGGGGCCTCAGGTCCTCAGCGTCGCGCACGAGTTCGCGCGCTTCTACATCCCATTCGTGTGGATCCCGGCACTCATAGCCCTCGCGGCGATCGCACTGTACGCCCGCAGAGCCTACCCGGATGTCTCCCGCCGCATCGTGGTGGGGTTCGGGATGGGAGTGGTGGCGACCATCGCTCTGGATACCATCCGGCAGATGGGCGTCATCCACGGCTGGCTCCCGGGTGACACTCCGGTGATGTTCGGGAAGATGGCCACAGGCAGTCCGAACTTCACCACGTATTGGCCCGTGGGACTGCTGGTTCATGTGACGAACGGCGCGGACTTCGGGCTCTTCTACGCGTTTGTTTGGGGGAAGCGGGCGAGCTACCGGTCCGCGATCCTGTGGGCCACAGGCTGGTTGCTTGTTGTCGAGCTCGGAATGATGACGTTACCGCCCATGGGACCGATGGTCGGTCTGTTCGGTTACAACTACGCCTGGCCCCAGCTCTTCATTCTCACGTTGGTGGCCCACGTCTTCTTCGGCGTGACGCTGGGACTGCTCGTCCAACACTTCCTCACGGAGGAGGACCGAGGTGGGCTCACTACCCTCATTAGAGGTGGAGTGGTCGGATGAGCTCGTCCAACGCTGAACCGGTTTACGCTCGATTCGTCCCGCCAGGAGCGGCGACGCTCATCAAGGCAGCAGGGGTGAGCGGGCTACGGCAGGTCGAGAAGCCGGTGGCGGTACTCTTTGTCGATATCGTGGGATGCTCCCGCCTCTGCGAGTTGCTCCCACCGCTCACGATGAACGCTCTGATCGAGTTGTATTTCGAGCAGTTCTTTGACGTCGTACAGGATCGGCGGGGAACGGTAAACGAGATCATGGGCGACGGCTTCATGGCTGTCTTCGAGTCCGGGACCCTTGATGTGAACGCCGAGCACGCGGTGTCGGCGGCGGGCGAGATCTTGCGCGTGACGGCGTGCATCCGTGCCGAGAGGGAGCACGATACGCAAGTACACATTGGTCTCCACGCGGGAACGGCGCTGGTGGGGGTCACACGGTTTCGGTCGAGGCTTGGGGAGCGCTGGACCTACACAGCCTCCGGGCCGGTGACCAACATCGCGGCTCGTCTTTGCCAGCTGGCCGAGCCAGGGGCCGTCTTTGTGTCGAGCAGCGTCGTGGATCTCGTGGGCGATCGATTTCGGTTTCAGGACATGGGAACTGAGGCATTGAAGAACATGCATCATCCCGTAGGCATCCACCGCCTCGTGACCGGACGGAAAGGAAGCGAGCCGTCAGGGTCCCCCTCACAAGTGATCTTCGGGCGCAGAGAAAACGATGAAGTCTGAGGCCACGTTCTTAGCGACACTCCGGACAGGAGCGCGAGAACGACACCACAGTTTTGGGGGCCAAAGCGATCCAAGAGAAGGATCCGCCGGCCAGTAGCGCAGAATTCGACCGAGGTGAACC
>JADFRS010000083.1 GCA_022561145.1 Gemmatimonadota bacterium | reverse complement strand
CCGCTGTTTTGCGATTGGAACGTCGGTGGGACGTCAGGTGCTGAAACTTTGAAATAGGTATCGAAAAAATCGATCAATTTTCTTTTGAGTTCCCCCGGGTCCGAGCAAGGCGTGCTGAGAGAATGCTCAAAGGCATCCACGCGATGCTGATCCAACCGCTCTTCGAATGCGATGTTGTGCCCTTCGGAGTCGACGCGCGACGTACCCATGACGCCTACGAAGGAGTTCTCGTTGAAGACCCTCCGGCGGAGACGGGCTACTCCGAAGGCGTCGCTCCAATGGCGTCGGTGTGCATGTCCAACAGCCCTATGTCCCACTCACCGAGGCGGCCCACCATGCGGGCGCCGGCGAGAACAGGCACAGGAGTGCGGTCGTCGGAGAGCCCGATGCGGCGCGAATGGAAGAGCCGGCTGCCTCCCCCGGTCGTGAAGTCGAAGATGCCGCTCCCTTCCTGGAAGAAGCGCCGCTTCTCCGGAAAGAAGAGCGGAAAGCGATCGAGGTTGACCTGCTGGTCATCGGCCTCGACCTGGGCGAAATCCGTGTTCACCGTCACGTCGAGAGTCAGAGTGCCGGAAAGGGCGTAACGCAGGTCCAGGCCCATCTCCCTCGAGACGTGCGTGTTCGAGCCGAACGTTCCGCTCGCCTGGTCGAGAACGGGCTCGCGGTCGACGCCCGTCAGGGCGTAGGGCGTCACGTAGACCGGGTTGCTCGAGCGCACGTTCCTCAGAATGACGTCCTGCGCCACGGACGGTTGGCGGAATGCGAACTTCGGGTCGATGGCGGGAAAGGTGACCCGCTCACTGGTTCGGGAGACGAGCCGCGTCATGGTGAGGCCCATGACCGCCGACCCCGACTCGTCGACCTGGAAGCCAATGCTCGAGAAGGGAATGCGCACCTCCGCGAACCACCCGTCCTCGGTGATCTGCGTCTCCGAGTCCCAGAACGTGTCCCAGCTTCCGTTCAGCGTCGCGCCGTCGTCCGAAACCAGCAGGTCGAAGCGGATCCCACTGGGCGTGGTCCCGAACCACTTGGCGTTCTGGTTGTCGTTGAACGCGTCGATGTAGATGGCGAACGCATCGTCGCCATTCCAGCGGTCGCGATAGAGTGAGTTGACGCGGACACCGGCCGGATCGTCATCGTAGAACCAGCCCGCCGCGTAGAAGTACTCGTCGTCATGGGCGACGCGGATCTCGGTGCGCTGCTGTGGCTCCCCCTCGTAGGTCGGAAAGTACATGGTGAGAGGGAGGGGAGGCACGGCTTGCCAAGCCGGCTCGTCGGGCATGCCGTCCAACTGGATCGGTCCCGACAGCCGAGCCACGGAGTAGGGAGCGGCGTCCTGAGCCACCACCGGAGGAGCGAGCAGTAGGAGGATCGCCAGATTGAAAAGGAGAGTTCCCCGGCCAGCCGTATCTATCATCACCATCCCCACACATCCCAGGAGTCACGCTGCCGGTCCAGCCTCTCGCCCCGCCGACGGCCAGGGCCCCGCCGTGAGCGGGGCCATCCTCGGTTGGACGTAGCACGCTCTCGATTTCTTCCATCATAGAAGAGTTGCTCAGCTAGCCCGCCCCATCACTCCCAGCGAAACACCCTCGTCGACACCACGCTGCACACCACGAACACGGCCACCAATCCCAACACGTTCACCCAATGCGCCCCCCAACCCGCGCGTCCTTGCGGGGATCGAGTCCGAGCACCGAAACGCTTCCCTCGTCCCACTTTCTGAGGCCCTCGACGCACTCCATCGTCGTGGTCTTGCCGGCCCCGTTGGGCCCGATCGACATCTTCCAGCGCGTCCTTGAGCTCCTGAAGCTCGGGGTCGCGAACCTTGAGTCCCTCGCGAATGAACAGGGCCGCGGCCGCCGAGCGACTCTTCACGGCTCCCGGCTTCGACCCATGAGTCCAGCGCGTTCACGGTGTCTTCGTCCACGCGGACCATGACGGTGCGGGAATGCAAGGGCAAGGAGGCGAAAAGGCATGGCATGAAATAGTCTCATGAATTAGCTTCATGACATGAATCGTGACCCCAAGACACCGAAGCCACGGCGCGTATCCGAACCTGTGCAGGTCTACCTCCACCGACCGGACCAGGACCGTCTAAGGCGGCTGACGGAGCGCCTTGGAACCACCAAGTCCGACGTGCTCCGACGTGGGCTGGACGCACTCGAACGTCAATTGACCGATCCTGCCGAGCACCCAGCCCTGCGGATCATCGGTTTAGGGGCGTCGGACGCCGACCCACCGCCGGCCACGGATCCAGAGCGAGAGCACGACCCGTTCCTGACCGACTCGGAGATCGCTTCGTGGGGACCCACCCCGGACGAGTCCAGTGGCACCTGAGCTCTTCGTAGACACCAGCGCCTGGTATCCGCTGGTGGACCGCAGCGCGCCGGACCACGCTCACCTTGCGGCAGTCCTACGAGAGCGCATCACCAGCGGTTGGATCTTGGTCACGACCAATCTCGTGCTCGCCGAGTCTCAGGCGCTGATCATGCGACGGATCGGGAAGGAGACCGCGCTGTCCTTCCTGCTGGAGGTGCGCGCTGCCCCGAACATCGTGGAGTACAGCACGCCGGAACGAGAGGAGCGGGCCGAGCGCGACTGGTTGGCACGTTACTCGGATCAGTCGTTCTCGCTGACCGACGCCGTCAGCTTCACTGTCATGGAGGAGCGCGGGATCGGTGAGGTGCTGGCACTGGACCAGCATTTCGTTACCGCGGGGTTTGTGCTCGCCGGCATCTAGAGCTGGTGATCGAGGGAGGACTGTCGCGTTCGAAGACCGGACATCGGTCCCGCTACCGCCCCACCCCCAACCGCGCCTTCACACCATCCAGCCAATTCACTACCCAGTAGAGCTGTCGATTCAGGGGGTCCACCTCCGTGGCACCCCCACGCCTGATGGCCACGATGTGCGTGCCGTCGGGGTGTGGATCGATTCCGCTATAGGGACCCGAGAAGAGCGTCTCATGGGACACGACCTCGAACGTCGGCTCGGTGCGGACGTTCGCGACCTTGGTGGTATCTCGGTTGCGGTAGAAAATCCTACGACCGTCTGCTGACCAGCGAGCCCCGATCCCCTCACCCTCCGAGACCTTGATCTTCTCACCGGGGTCGGGGAATGCCCTCACGTACACCGAGTTGGCGCCCTCCTCATTCGATTCATACACCGCCCAACGACCGTCCGGCGAGAGACTCGCCCAGCCGTCGCTCCATCCGTCCGCTCGAAGGAATGGCTCGATGGTCCCTGGTGCGCCCGTGTCGGCGATCAAAATGGCGCTGGCAGACACGGCTAGAGTTTCGAACTCACTGTAGAGCACATGGGAGCCATCGGGGGTCCAGGCGGAGGGGACCACGACGTTCCGTGACTCGACCAGCAGCTCGGCGGGTGAACCGAGGTTCGATGCGCGGATGAGTATCTGCATAACCGTGGCCGTGGCCGGAACTGAGCCGAAGGCGAGCTTCGACCCGTCCACACTCCACACGGGATTGAATGAGGCCTCCTCGCTGAGCAGCTCCTGGCTGCCGAGCACCAGATCGCGGATCCACAGGGTGCCGTCGATTTCAAACGCGAGATACCGTCCCGTCGGGTCGAACCGTGGTGCACTGAAGTTTCCCGTCGGCAGCCCGAGGATGGGAGATTCACGTCCGTCCAGGGCAACCATAACGAGGGTTTCTTCGACGAGCTGGTCAGTGCTTCCAACCGAGTAGACAGCCGCTCCCGATGCACCCAGGGCAAAGTTGATTCCGGTGGGACCCGGTCCCGACGCCATGACATCGACGACCGGGGTGGCTGCCCCCGAAATCTCACCTCGATCGAGATCGAATGGTGAGGCGACCATCGCGTTGTCAACGGTGAGGTAGATGAGATGACCGGTTTCCAGATAGCGAGCCTCCCGCCCCGGTCCGAGAGTCTTGACCTCGCCGGACTCCAAGTCGAGCAGTCGAAGCTCGGGTGGCAATGAAGGGAGCGCTCGGTAGCTGAACAACACGGCTTTCCCGCCCGGGAGGTGCTTGGGCCAAAGCGAAGTAAGCCGGGGACTGCCCAGAATGCGGGCGGGTTCGCCTCCACCGAACGGCACCCGGTAAAGCCCTGGTTGCGCGGCGAACAGGATCGATCCATCCGGCCCCCATGCGGGGGAGACGATGATCGGCGGGAGGCTCGTAATCGAGAGGGCGGCGCCTCCCCGCGTGGGGATCCGCTTCAGGTCGACACCGTTCACCACAAAGGCGATCCACTCTCCGTCAGGGGAAAAGACGGGATAAGACGCATCCTCAGTACCGGGGATGGGCCGTACGACGATGTCGTCCGAGAGCCTCATGTAGAGCTGCGGCGACCCTCCAGGGGCCTGGGAGGCGAAGACGAGCCGTGTGCCGTCCGGGGACAGCGCCATCTGCGACGGAACCTGCAGGTCGCCGAGGTCGACCTCGAAGCGCGTGACCACAGCGGCAAGCCGAGAGGCTCCATCCTCCGGCGGAACGAATAGGTCTAAGCTCACCAGAAAGACGAGGGCCGACACGGCGACGATCGCCACCCAAGAACGCGCATCGGAAAACCACCGGGAGGTCCGGCCTGAACCCCCTGGCTCACTTCGGTCAGCTCGGTCACCTAGGCTCGACACGCCGGGCTCGACCGCCGCTATCGGACCGGTCGTGCCATATGTGAACCCTTCATCCCCAAGGGCCCGTGCGAACTCCGCCGCAGACTCGAAGCGGTCAGCCGGGAGTTTTTCGAGCGCTTTGGCAAGCGCGGCGGCGACGTGCGGTGGGACCGATTTGCGCGCCTCGGTTACCGGGCGAGGCTCCTCGGTGAGGATCCGTATGAGAACGGACTGCGGCGTGGGGCCCGTGTGCGGCGGATCCCCGGCGAGCATCTCATACAGCACGCACGCGAGCGAGTACACGTCGGAGCGACCGTTCAGATCCCTATCCGCGGTGGCCTGCTCGGGGCTCATGTAATGGGGGCTCCCCAGGCTGAGCCCGGTCTCGGTCATACGCCCACCAGCCGCGGCCGACACGGCAAGGGCGATCCCGAAGTCGGCCACCACGGGATTCCCGTCGTGCAAGAGGATGTTCGCGGGCTTGATGTCGCGGTGAATCACGTCGTGCCGGTGGGCATAGTCGAGAGCACTCGCGACGGCTTCTGCCAGGGCCACCGCCTCCTTCACGGGAAGTTGGTGCTCCCGATCGAGGCGATCCCGAAGCGACTCGCCCTCGATGTACGGCATGACGTAGTACAAGAAGCTGTCCGCCTCACCCGAGTCGAAGAGCGGCAGGATGTGGGGGTGCTGCAGCTTCGCAGTCGTGGTGATCTCCGTGAGGAAGCGCTCCCCACCGAGCACCGCGGACAACTCGGGCTTCAGGACCTTGAGGGCCACGTTCCGGCTGTGCTTGACGTCCCGGGCCAGGTAGACCGTCGCCATGCCGCCGGCCCCGATCTCTCGCTCAATGGTATAGCGGCCCTCGAGGGCCATCGACAGTCGGCTTAGAAGTTCTGACATGGCGCCAAAATGGGTGTGGTATGGGCGGTATTACAAGGGGCTATATACTCGTTTCCGCGGGAGCGGCCATCATGCCGAGCTCTTCGTCCTAGGCCATCGAGCGCTCCAGCAACACCGGCTTGTGGCTCTCCTTGAGCACGCTTTCCGACACGCTGCCCAAGAGAGCCCGCCTCAGCCCGGTGTGCCCGTCAGTGGTCAGCGCGATCAAGTCCACGCGCTCCTCCCGAATCACGTCCAGAATCGCCTTGACCGGGCTCGTCTGCTCCACCACTCGGCGGTGGACCACGATGGACCTTTCCCGAAGACCCTCGGCGATTCCTTCGAGGTAGGTTTCGGCGATGTCCGCTCGCCCCGGAAGGTGTCCGACGGGAATGCCCACGGCCGACATCGTGGGCATCACGTGCAGGAGAATCAACTCAGCGCCCGTGGCTTGTGCCAGCTCGACGGCAGGCTGCAGGATTGTCTGCGCCCGCTCCGAGATGTCCAACGGGACCAGAATGCGCTGGATGCCGTCCTCGGTGGGAAACCCCGCCTCCGCCGGTACGATGAGAACGGGAAGATCTGTGTGGTGCACCAGAGCGTCCTCCACCGCCTCAGGGCCTAGGCCCAAGAGTCCCCGGTGGCGGTGGGCGCCCACCACGACCAGCCCAATCCCGTGGGTTTTGACGTACTCCTCGACGGCTGCGGCCACCTCTCCAACGAGCAGCGCGGGGGTGACGGGTTTGCCGAGTTCCTCACTGACCCGTTTGGCGGTCTCGTCGAGGTAGCTCCACTCCTTCTCTCGATCCTGCTCGTCGTACTGCCACATGTCCACACCCTCCCACCCGTATTGAGTGGTCATGACCTGGGTGGGGGGATAGGGGACGTGAACGTGCGCCAGGTGGAGCGCGATATCCGCGGATCGGGCCAAAGCGGAGGCATAGGGAAGGATCTGCTCGTCGAAATCAGATTCGTCCAGCGAGACCAGGAAGGAACTGAGCATGGTGCCCTCCTCACCCCCCGTCCACGAGAGCAAATGTGCCAGTGGGGGGGTGACTCAAGCAATTTCGCGTGCGAGCTGGGCCGGGGCAATGCTCGCCTCTACTCGTACCGCAGCGCCACCATCGGATCGACCCTCGAGGCGCGAGCCGCCGGCACGTAACCGGCCCCCAACGCCACGACGCCCAGCACCACCGCCACGCTCGCCATCACGAACGGATCGTTGCCCTGGAGTCCGAACAGCAACGACTCCGCGGCCCTACCCAGGAAGAATGCCCTCACCAGGCCGATGACACCGCCGATCACCGTCATCTTGGCGACTTGCCGGAGCACCAGCCCCCGGACCTGTGCCGCGCCCGCGCCCAGTGCCATGCGCAGGCCGATCTCCCGCGTGCGCTGCGCTACCGAGTAGGCCAGGACACCGTACAGTCCGACTGCCGCCAGGATCGTGGCCAGCACCGCGAACGCCGCCGACAACGTGCTGATGAGACGGTCGAGCACCACGTTTTCCTTCACCTGCTGCTCGAGCGTCTTGAGATTCTCGACCGGAAGGTTGGGATCGAGGCGCCTGACGACCCCTCCGACCGCGGCCACGGTCTGCGACGGCTCGACCTGCGTGCGCAAATAGAACGTGATCGATCCGACGTATTCGTTCTGGCGGTAGGGGACGAAGAAGAGAGGTGGCACCTCCCGCTTCACCTCCGCGTAGCGTGCGTCCCGGACCAAGCCGACGATGCGGCGCGTCAACTCCGAGCCGCCACCGCGGGTACTCATGAACTTTCCAACGGTCTCGCGGGGGTCGAGGCCAAACTTGCGCGTGAAGGCTTCGTTCACGATGACGACCTCTTCAGCGTCCATGTTGTCGGCAACCGCAAACTCACGGCCGGCGATCAGCGGAATCCCGAGCGTGGAGAAATAACCCGCGCCTACCATGTTTTGGCGTGAGTTGGAATCGATGTCGGGGCCCGACTCGAAGCCGTCCACGGCCACGTCGGTACCCCAGTTGTTGCCGGTGAGGATCGGGACGATCGCGGCCGAGACGCCCGAGACCCCTGGCAGTACGGCCAGTTCCTGCTCGGCACGTTCGTACAGCGCGAGCGATTCTTCGCGACCGTATCCGTTCAGCTCAGGCGAGATCGCGAACGTCACAACGTTGTCCGGGTTCATTCCAAGATCCACCCGGCTCACGTTCGTGAGGCTCTTGATGAACAGGCCCGCCACGACCAGAAGCGCCATGGAGAGCGCGATCTGCGCCGTGACCAGCGAGCTACGGAAGCGCGCGGCCACCCGGTGTCCGGAGGGTTGGCCGGCATTGCCCTTCAACGCCGTAACCAGATCCGGACGCGTGCTGTGCAGGGCCGGATAGAGTCCGAACAGAACGCCGGTGCCGATCGCCAGCGCGGCCGCGAACAGGACCACCGTCGGGCTCAGAGACAACGTGAACTCGGACGCGGTCTCGGGTGGCAGGATCGACGCGATGGCTCCCAATGTCCAGTAAGCGACGACCAGGCTGGCGAGCCCCCCGAGGATCGCGAGAACCATGGACTCGGTGAGCAACTGTCTAAGCATCTGAGCGCGGCTCGCGCCGATTGAAGCGCGGATCGCCATCTCAGTACCGCGGTTGGCGCCGCGGGCCAGCAGGAGGTTAGCGATGTTCGCGCACGCGATGAACAGCACCACACCCGTAATTCCGAAGAGCAGGGTCAGGGGTGTCTGCACCTCCTCATGCATCGAGCTCTGGCCACGCGTGCCCGGCTCGAGCACCAGGTCCTTGGCGAGAAACCGTTCCATGGTCTGGTCGCTCATGCCACGCTGAAGCGGTGCCTCCACCTCGGCGACGATGCCCTGGTAGACGGTGTTCATCTCGGAGCGAGCCTGCTCGATCGTGACTTCGGGCGCGAGCCGGGCGAACAGGTAAACCCAGTAGTTCCGGCGGTTCTCCCAGCTGTTCCACCATGGGCTCATCACCGTGCGCATGGTGAGGGGCACGTAGATGTCGGGAGTAGTGCCGAGCGTGGTGCCCTTGAAGCCCCGCGGGGCCACACCCACGACCGTCATCGACTCTCCGTTGACGATGATCGTGCCGTCGAGCACCGAAGGATCCAACCCGAGTTGATTCTCCCAGTAGTCGTAGCCCAGCACGGCAACGTAGTTCTCGCCGATGGTCTCATCGTCGTGGGACCCCAGCAGGCGCCCCAGCGCCGGCCGCAGACCGAGAATCGGGAAATACGACCCCGAAACCAGCATGCCCGTGCCGTTCACGGTCCGCTCGGCCGCGGCGAGGTTGGTCCCGAACCCCCGATGCGCCGCTACGCCGCTGAAGCTGGTCGACACCTCCGCGAGGTCCTTGAACATCGCGTAGCTGAAGACCTCGTCGCAGCCGCCCGCCTGGCTGCACGACTGCGACCCGGGCTTCGGGCCCGGGTTCGAGAGGTTTACGAGGCGCCCAGGCTCCTGCACGGGTAGGGCCTGGAGCAACATCTGATCGAAGAGCGAAAAGATCGCAGCGTTCGCCCCTATCCCCAGCGCCAGAGAAAGGATCGCGATCGCCGTGACGAAGGGCGTCTTCGCAAGTGTGCGAAAGGCAAGCTTCAAGGCTGACACCTAGGGGCTCCTGTATTCCATTTATCGCTTTGGCTACACCGGGATACGGCCGGCCGCGAAGGACTCGGTTTCGAGCTATGGATTGGACAGGCGCCGGGGGCCGGAGGTTGCAATGCGTACGGAATGGGCGGTCCACTGGTCCGCAATAGTTCCCCTGCGCAAACACGAAAAACGCCCCTCCCGGCTGTTAACCAGGAGGTTGGTGGTTCAAGCCCAACCGCCCCAGTGGGAAACGTAGGAAGGTAGCGGCTCTTTGGGCCACGGCTTGCAGGGATCCAGGAGGCGCTTCCTCTCGGTCGCCCACTTCCGCACGGTCTAGCACCGGGTCGAGTCCGAGGGACAACGGCTGGGGAATATCGTCAGCTGGACCGGGTCCTTCTTGACGGTGATGGTTGCGACGACCGTATTGGTGGCCACCTCAATCACCGTAATCTGCGGGGCGTTGAAGCCGCCCACATAGGCGAATTTTCCGTCCGGCGTAATCACCACCTCCATTGCGCTATCGATCGCAACCTCCTCGATCACCGTGTTGGTGGCGATGTCGATCACCGAGACCTTGCCGCTCCTGCCTCCGTCGATCGAACTGGTCACGTATGCCCTTGCTCCGTCCGGCGTGACTGCGACGGACCTCGCAAAGTCTCCGACGGTGACGGACGCCACGACCTTGTGCGTGCCGACGTCGATCACCGCGACCTCACCCAGCGGGCCAACGGGGACGTAGGCGAAGGCACCGTCCGGCGTGAAGGCAACATCCTGGGGACTGCCTGCCAAAGGCACGAACGCCACGACCTTGTTCGTGCCGACGTCGATCACCGCGACACGGCCACCACCCGGTACGTAGGCGAACGCCCCGTCGGGAGTAAGGCGCACAGACCGTGGACTCCCATCTACCGTCACAGTTGCCACGATGGTGTTGGTGGCCACCTCGATTACGATGACCGGATCGGATAGACTGGCGACGTATGCGAGCGCACCGTCCGGAGTGATCGCAGCCCGGTGCAGAAAGCCAGAGGCCGGGATCTGCCCTACTACCGTGTTTGAGCTCAAGTCGAAGACGGCCACAAACGGAGCCCCACCAGTCCCACCCCGACTCGGGACATACGCGAACGCACCATCCGGGGTGATTCCCACGCCGCCAGGTTGGAGGACATCCAGTTGATCCACCACGGTGTTGGTGGCCACGTCTATAACCAAGAGTGCGGGTGCAGGTGTGTCCCAATTGGAGACATACAAGAACGCGCCGACCCCCACGTCCTCCGGCTGCCGCACCTCGATGCGGAACGGCAGCTCATTGCGATCGTCTGTGCCCAACACTCCCGTGACCGCGGCGACCTGGACCTGCTTCCAGATATCGACTGTCACGCCGGTTCTCGAGTCTGCGAGAACCGAGAACTGCCCGGCCGCGCCGTCCCGCAGTAGCACGGCCTGGCGCGCCACGGCGAACTCATCGACCTGCTTCACGAGTCCGCTGAGCCGGACCAACTGCCCTTGGTACAGTCCCGCGTTGATCTCCTCCGCACTCACGGGCCGGGGATCGATCGGCGGTCCCTGCCCGAGCACCGTGAACTCCGTGATTCCGCCCACCAGGACTTCTCCCCGGAAGGTTCCGATGACACCGGTGATCGAGATCTGGTCGCCCTCCGAGAGGTCGGGGTTATCGGAGCCGAAGACAGCGATCCCGGCAGTCTCGTCCTGGAAGAAGAAGACCCTGGAATCCCAGGAGGGTTGCCACGTGACGATACCCTGCACCGTGACCTCGGCCCCGATCATCTGTCGAGCGTCGGCGATCGAGGTGCTGCGCAGTAGCGTCGTTGCGGACGCCGTCCCACTGAAGCTGGAACAGAGGAAGTGGCATGCCGCCACCCGGTAGGCGTAGCTCGTCGACGGGGAGAGCCCGGTACTCAGGAACCGGATGGAGTTGGCATCCACGGTGGCCACGTTAACCAACGTGTCGTCTACCAGGCGCTCGATCTGGAACTCCTCTTCGTTGAACGCGTTGTCCGTCCAGGACAGTTCGATCGCGGCTCCCGATAGCGCGACTGCCTTGAGGTTCGAAGGGGCCGCGGGCGGCGCCCGTTCTGTCACCGTAATTTCCAAGATCTGAGAGGGGACTCCGGACGAGCCGAACGGGCTCACGGCGCGAACTCGCAGGAACCATGTGCCTGCCGGGAACTCGGCGAAGAAGTTAATTTCGCTCGTCTCGATGATGGTCTGCGGATTGAGGAACCCGACATCGGAGTCCCCCTCCAGCCGGTACGAGACCGCATGGGTCACGGTAAGCCACGCCAGGAGTACCTCGTCGCCGACGTTGAACGAGCTCCCATTCGACCCGAAATCCATTGGCACGAAACTCCGCGCCGTCATCGTCCTTCGAGCGGTCTGCCCAGCCACGATCGTAACCGACGTCTGGTCGTACCACTCGACATCGGGCCCGAGCAGACCCTCGGCAGACACCACGTAGTTGCCTGGAGTCAGTCCCGTTATGGATACCGTGGTGCCCGGCTGGCCCTGAACGGTGCGAACCGTGGTCGCTCCCTGCTGAAGTCGGATCGTTACCCGATCCGCCGCCAAGGACACCCCCTCCGCCGCGACGATCTGGAGCGCGAGGCCGGAGGTGAGGGTCGTCGGGTCCACCGCCGCGTCCTCACACGACAAGAGGGCCAGAAGCGCCATCAGAGCAGGAACGCGTTGCCGCATCACTCTTCTCCGCCCGGGATAGTGACCTCGAGGTCGCCGGTCGTGGGGGGTAGGGGGGAGGGGGATGGCGAACTATCCCCGCCGCCGAGCAGCGCGATCGCCAGCGCTCCCACCGCCCCGGCGCCTCCGATCCACTTCCACGGCCCGCCTCCACCGGACTGTGCGATGATCAACTGATCGTCGAGGGCGCGGATGGCGCGAGCCAACAGCTCCCGTGCCATCGCACCCGGCATCAGCTCGTCGGGCCGGGTCACGAGACCGAGCAAGGCCCCGGTGCGGTCCACCACCGGTGAGCCGAGAGCGGTGCCCGGGAGAACGGAAGTCAGCGACACGGGGTTGGTCGGAGTCCATGTCGCGATACGGGTCCTCGCGGGCGTGGGAGGTCCACAGCCGGCACCGTGGACAGACCAGACATACTGGCCGTCCTCTACCGCGGTGGCCTCGGTGAGGGGGATCGACGATCCAGTCCGCAGATCCAGAACGGCGAGGTCTCTGGCCCCGTCGCGGTCGAGGACCTCCACGTTCGAGAACGTGCCTTGAGCGGTCGTGACCTCGAAGCTCGCTGCCGAGCCGAGGCCGCTGAGCAGTGTCAGCACCAGACCCCGTTCGTCCAGGACGCCGTTCGTGCAAACTTGCTGTCCGCCCTCCACGTACGTGATCCTGACGAGGCTTTGCACGACCGCCGCCTCGATGGAGTCGGGCAGCAGGGGTGGGAGGTCCACCGACACGGCGGTGGTCACCCCGGGAAGCACCTCACGAGTGATCCGAGTCGACTCGTGGCCTTCGGCCTCGATATCGAGGATGTACGTGTCGGGCGGGAGGCTCTCGGAGCCGGAGAAGACACCCCGGCCCTGAACCGTGACCGTCAGAGGCACGGACCGGTCGCCAGTGACCTCGAGCGTACCCGTCGCCGTGGGATCGAGACTCGTCGGCCATTGCCAACGGGTCGTCGTCCAAGCGTCTCCCACGCTCCGGCTGTCCGCCACGGTCTGGACCGCTTGGTTGTACTCGCCCACTACTCCGCGTCGGAAGACGATCTCGTTGATCGGCCACTGCTCGCCGTATCGCGCCACCCAGCGCAGCCACACCGAAGCCAGCTCTCGATCGTCCAAGTCGATGAGGAGGTCGGCCAGGGTGTAGACCCCTCCGGCCCAAACACTGTCGAGTGGGGCGAGATCCGGGTCGGCGGCAGACATCAGGAGCCTGAGCCGGGTCGCGTCGTCCACGGCCTCCACGGACCGACGCAGAAGCTCCTCTCGAGATTCCTGAGCGACGGCCTGGCCGACGACCTCGAGGAGCATGATCACCACGAGGAAAAGCGCACGCCCGGACGAGTTCATCGATCCCTCCCAACGAGTGACTTGCGAATCTCGATCGAGTCGCCCGGGGAGAGGACGAAGACGGTATCGAGCGGTGGCAGCGCCGGGTGACGGAGCTCGAGGGTATGGCTCTGGTTGGCCCCGGTGAGCAGCACCAGCCTTTGAGGCCGGTTCGCACTCGTCCCAGCGGCGTCCAGCAGCTCGCCGTCGACCGTCACATATGCGTAACTGCCCAGCAGGACGATCACCACCACGGCCGAGTCCGGGGTCACGGGTGGGGGCGTGACCACGGTGGGCGGTGGGTCTCTGGTGGGCCTGTCAGCGGTCGGCTGGTCCACTTGAACGACGAGTTCCCGCACGACCGTGATCGATACCTGATCCTGGACTCCGTCGACACTGGCACTGATCATGGCCGTCCCCTCGGCGACGCCCGTGACCGCGCCGGTCGTGTCGACGGAGGCGATCGCTCCCGCAGACGACGTCCAAGACACGCGCCGGTCCAAAGGCGCGTTGCGCGGATCGCTCACCCGGGCTCGCAGGGCTCTCGTCTGGCCCCGGTCGAGCGTGAGCGCCTCAGGCACGGCCCGCCTGTCTTCGGCAGCTACGATGACCACCGAATCGACCCGGGCCGTCACCACGAGCGTGATCTCGGTGCGCACCGAGTCGACCAGGGCCGTGATGCCGGCTCGTCCGGGTGCCTCGGCACTCACACGCCCATTTGAATCCACCGACGCAACGGACGCGTCCGATGAGAGCCATCGCACCAGGTCGTCGAAGCGCACGCCTCCTGCTCCCTCCGCCACGCCCGCGAAGACGATATTGTCACCCTCCACCAACGCCACGTCGCCTTCGACCAGTTGGCCATCGGACGAAGTGATGATCACCCTTTCAACGAAGGGTGGAGCAGGGTCACTCAGGCGAGGAATGAGCCAGGTTCCGAGCGCGATCAAGGCGAGCGCTGGTAGAGCCCACAGCGCGTGCCTGCGCCACGCGGGAGCGACCTCCATGACCGTCTGTGCCGAAGCAACGGTAGCCTCGTCCCGCTCCTGCCGCAGAGAGTCCGGTGGGTCCAGGGCTTCAACCGCTTCAACCTCCTCCTCTTCCACGCCCACCACGAGCCGGACCTCGGTGGTCTTCCCTTCGGCTTCTACGGTGACTGTGGCCTCCCCAGCCTCTACCGCGCGAAAGAGCCCGGGGGCGAGTAGGTTCAGCACGTCGGGGTCGTCCACCCGCCATTCCACAGGTCGGTCGAGAACTCGGTCCCGCGAATCGAAGGCAGTGGCCTCGAGATGGAAGGTGTCGGTCACCCACAGTTGATCCGGAGGCGTCGAGATCTCGATCCGTGCCACCGGAATGGGTCGAACCTCGATGGCGACTCGTGAGGAGTGGTCTCCGCATTCCGCGGCGATCTCCACCATTCCTTCGGCCAGCGTCTCGACTCGACCTTCTTGATCGACCGTCGCCACGTCGGGGTTCGACGACGTCCACACGACGGTTTTCTCGAGGCTCTGGCCCCGTCCTCCGCGGGGTTCGGCCACAAGCGTCGCGACCTCTCCCACAGCGAGCGACTCGGGCGCACCCGTCAGTTCTACCGAGACCACGGTTGCGGGAATGACCTCCACATACAACGCGCCCGACACTCCCTCGCAATGTGCCAGCACGCTCGCGATGCCTTCCCGGTGTGCGGTGACCTCCCCCCGCTCCGTCACTGTGGCCGTCCTTGGATTGCTGGACGACCACAACACAGGTAGAGCCAGGCCTTCCCCACTTCTGCCCTGGGGCTCTGCAGCCACCAGGTGGACGTCGCCGAGCTCGAGCCTCAACTCCGGCGGGTCGAGGACGACCGCCGTGACCTGTGGAGGCCTGACGTCGACAGAGGTTGAACTCGAGACGCCCCCGGCCGATGCCGTAACACGAGCTGAGCCGACTCCCACGGCCGCCAGCTCCCCGGTTTTCGGGTCGACGCTCACGATCGAGGGATCGGTCGATTTCCAAGACACCACCTCACCCGGCCTTTCCGCCCCATCCGCGAAGAGCATGCTAGCGCTCAGCCGGAAGTGATCGCCGGCCTCGATTCCCGCCGGCATCTTTAGAATCCGGATCTCGGTGGGTGCCTCTCCGTCTTCGTCCGATGATAACAGTGTCGGGGCCTGGCCCTCCGTTTGTTGATCAGCCGTTACCAGCTCCGTAAACTCGGCTCGAGTTCGTTGAGCATCCATGGCAGCCTTTACCAGCGCCGCCAACTCGGCTCGAACCGGATCCTTGCGGTGAAGTGGCTGGAGGCCCATCTCGGCCAACGCATCGTCGATGTTGGACCAGCGATCTCCAGGCGGCTTGGCGAGCATCCGCGCGATGCCCTCGGCCAATTCAGGAGGGCAGTCGGGGCGAAGGGCACGGAGATCGGGCAACTCGTTCGATTGGTGCGCGACGAGGACCTGATAGAAGGGCCCGGTGAACGGCGGCGCCCCCGTGAGCATCGCGAATGCGACCGCACCCAATGAATACTGATCGGAAGCCTGTGCTACCGTGTGTCCCCGGCACTGCTCCGGGCTCATGTACTCAGGTGTGCCAACCAGTGACCCGGTCCGTGTCAGTCCACTCTGTCCTTCGGACACCTTCGAGATTCCGAAGTCCATGACCACGGAATTGCCGTCCGCGTCTAGGAGGATGTTGGAGGGCTTGATGTCGCGGTGGATGACCCCCCGGCTCGGGTGGTGGGAATAACTGAGGGCGGAGCCCACCTGATAGAGGATGGCTCGAGCCGCGTCGATGGAGAGAGGACCCTTCCCGCGAATGATCTGACTCAGCGAAGCCCCTTCGATGTAGTCCATCACGAAGTAGTGAAGGTCCCCTGCGCGGCCCACACCGTACACGCTCACGATGGATTCGTGACGCAGGGAGGCGATCGTTCGGGCCTCTCTTCCGAAGCGCTCGACCATCGCGTCGTCGGTTAGGAGTTCAGGCGAAAGCACCTTGACCGCAACGAGGCGCTCGAGCTCGAGGTCTTGGGCAAGGTAGACGATGCCCATCCCGCCGTGACCGATCTCTCGAATGAACTCGTACTTTCCTCGGCTCGCCGCCTTGAGCTCCTCGAGAATCGAGCCCTGCCCGCCCGCCAGATCGCCTGCAGACCGGCCGGAGCCAGAGTGGGCCCCGCAAGTCGCGCAGAAAGCGTCGCCCGGGAGGATGGGGCCGTTACAACTACTGCACGTAGAGCGCTCCGCCGTCGAGATGTTGGTGGTGGCGAAGGTGCGTCGGGAGGCTCCGGCGTCCAAATCGCGAGGCTGTACGTTGACGCCACACCAACTGCAGAAGGCGTCCTCAGCGAAGACGCCTCGCCCGCACGAGGGGCAGCCCTCCGTTCGTTCCATACCGATCGCGATCGTGATGCAGCCGAGGCGAGGGGATTCGGTGCGACCCATCCCGCCGCAGAGCTGCCGTGGTGCCTGTACCCAAGAATACGACGGCAGATGTTCGGCTGCCACCGTAAACGTGGCGACGGCGAGTCACACTACACAGCTTTGTTAACCGGGAGGAGCCTCCGAACCGGCGATCTGTTCTGGCCGGGGAACAGGTGAATTGCTACGACATCTAGAAGACGGGCCGGAAGGCCGTGTGGATTACGTTTCCGACCACCGGAGTTCCCGGCGGCAGGTTTGCCGGGTCCTCGAAGCGCATATCAAAAGACCACGTACGCGTCGGGGGCCAGTAGTACTGGCCGCTGTTCCCCCAGGTGCTGAACTTCCACGGCCCGGTGCCCTGCTGATTGTAGTAGAGAGAGACCAACGAGCCCCTATACACCAGTTCGTCTCCCTGCCACCGCTCTAGGAAGCGGGGGAAGTTCTCGAGTCCGCCGCCGTAGGGCTGCGATCCACAGAGCTCGTGGTCGCACGGCGTGGGGGAGTGGCCCGCCAGAATCGCCGAAGCTGCCATGTGGCTGATGGATCACCAAATGAATCAGATGGTTGGCGAAGAATTCGGTCAATACTTCGTTCGGCTGCCGCTCAAGACCAGTCCACATATCTTTAACGGTAACGCCTTAACGACTGACTGGAATGAGATTCTTCCCGCAACCAAATGTACACACGTACTCGGAAATCCCCCCTTTGTTGGAAAGAAGGCACGGACGGCCCATCAAAAGGAGGAAATGGCGCTCGTTCTAGGCGCTGGTCACGGTCGTAGTGTTCTGGACTATGTTACTTGTTGGTATGTCAAAGCGTGCGATTACACATCCGGGGAGTCTGTATCCTTCTCGTTCGTGTCCACCAATTCAATCACCCAGGGAGAGCAGCCAGGTAAACTA
>JADFRS010000082.1 GCA_022561145.1 Gemmatimonadota bacterium | reverse complement strand
ACACGAACTACGGTGTCGCCCTCGGCGGTGATATCGAGTTCGGATCATGGCAAGACGGGCTCCATCTCCAGGCAGGTTTCGTGACGGGAGACAACTGGCTCTTCCTCGACCTTGCCGGCGACGCAGCCACGTTTCGAACGGCTCAGGTGATCGGGAGCTACTACATCCCGCTCGATGACGGCGAGCGGTTCATCGGGATCGAGCCGGTGGGCCGGATCAGTTGGGGTGATCCGGATAGGAACGGCGTGGCCGATGGCGGCCTGCTTGTGACTCCGGGCATCATGTTCTATGTGCTTGGCCGCAGCAAAGTGGGGGTCAACTTGGACATCTATTCTCCGCAGACCGGTGACACCGAGGTGTCCCTCAAGCTGCAAACCTTCCTTTACTTTTGACTTCGGGGGGCGAACGGTGTGCGGCCCGTTGTGCTTGAGTCGGGGGGACCCTCTCATGGAGTCCGCTGGTAGATTGACAGGCTGCCCCGGAGGCTGCGAGCTTACTGGGCTTTGTTTACGGCCTTTCGAGGCCCCCAACGATATGATTGGCCGCCAGTCATGATCAAATCACTCAGAGGTCGGATCGCCCTCATAGTGATCCTGGTGATCTTCAGCCTCAGTTCTCTCTACCGGAACCAGCTGAAGCTCGGCTTGGATCTCCAGGGCGGGATGCATATCGTGCTCGAGGTCGACGACCCTGAAGGGACCCTGTCCGACGAAGCTCGGAGCCAGATGATCGATCAGGTCGAGCGCATCATCCGCACCCGGATCGATGAGTTCGGCGTGGAGGAGCCTCTGGTCCAGAAAGTCGGACGCGACCGGATCATCGTCGAGCTTCCTGGCATCGAAGATGAAGGCCGCGCGAAGGAGCTCATCCAACAGTCGGCGTTTCTCGAGTTCAAGCTGGTGAGGTCGGTGCAGGATCTGGAGCCCGCTTTGAGGCGGCTGGACCGGCAAATCGTCGCCGCGTTGGGGGAGGACTCCGTCCGCGCGTTGGGACGGGCCGTAGAAGGTCCGGCAAACGACGTCTTGGCGGAGTTGTTCGGCGACGGGGCCGTACAAGGCGACTCGGCCAATGCAGATGCCGAAGATCAAGCGGCGGCTCTCGCACCGTTCACGAGCCTGTTGTTCGACGGTGATTATGAGGGAACCTATCTCGTGGCGGTTCAGGACGTGCCTGCAGCCAAGATCTTCATGGCACTCCCGCAGTTCCAGCGCGCCCTCCCGCGCGACATCCAACTACACTGGGACTGGGAGGTAATTGGGATCGCAGCCAGTACCTATCGCCGGCTCTTTGTTCTCGAGGATGATGCATTCGTCACGGGTGACATGCTGGAGAACGCGGTCGCCCAGCGGAATCCGCAGTTCAACCGGCCCGAAGTCACTTTCCAGTTGAACCGGGTTGGCGGACGCAGGTTCGCGGACTTCACTGCGCAGCACGTGGGTGACTACATCGCCATCGTGTTGGACGGTGAAGTCGTGAGCGCGCCGGTGGTCAACGACCGGATCGGAGCGAACGGTGTCATCGAAATGGGCGCCAGCTCGGATATTGCCGAGGCGGCGGATCTCGCGTTGGTTTTGCGCGCGGGAGCGCTCCCGGTCAAACTCAGGATCATGGAGGAGCGGACCGTCGGCCCGTCGCTGGGCCAGGATTCGATCGATTCGGGCAAGCTCGCAGGAATCATCGGGTTGTTGCTCGTCGTGGTCATCATGATCGGCTATTACCACGTGGCAGGTGTTCTCGCGGTGTTCGCGCTCGCGGTCTACGTGAGCCTGGTTTTGGGCGGTCTGTCCGCGTTCGGCGCGACGCTGACGCTCCCAGGTATTGGGGGTCTCATCCTCTCGATCGGGATGGCGGTGGACGCGAACGTCCTGATCTTCGAGCGCATCCGGGAGGAGTTGATCCTGGGGCGGGCGACCCGTACCGCGGTGGATGAGGGCTTCGCGCACGCTCTCTCGGCCATCGTGGACGCGAACATAACCACGCTCATCACTGCCGTGATCCTCTTTCAGTTCGGGACAGGGCCTGTACGCGGCTTCGCGGTGACGCTTTCGATTGGGATCATCGCTTCGTTCTTCTCGGCGCTCTATGTGACGCGGACGTTCTTCCTCATCTACCTGGCCGGCAAGAAGGCCTCGGACCCGATCAGCATTTAGGCATATGCGATTCTTCGACCAAGCCAAATATCCGTTCATCGAGAAACGCCGCGCGACGTACATGCTATCCGCGATCGTGATCGCGGTCGGCATGGCGTTCATGATCTACAACGTCTTTTCAATCGGCAGTTGGCAGAATTACGGTGTGGATTTCACCGGCGGCTCTTTCATTCAGGTACGCTTCGATCAGCCCACCACCGCAGCCCAGTTGCGAGCCGCGCTCGGGGGCCCCGATGCACCGCCCATCACTTCATTTGGCGACCAGAACGAGTTCGTAATCCGCGCCGAGCTGACGGACGAAGAGGTTTCGGTGGTCGCGGATGGGGTGCGCCGGCAGTTGGAAGCCGCCTTCGGCACAGGGGTGTTTGAGATCGTGCGGCAGGAATCCGTGGGACCGACGATCGGCGCGGAGCTACAGCAGAAGGCAGCGCTCGCGATGCTGTTCTCGTTCACCCTGACACTGATCTACCTCGCCATCCGTTTTGAATTCAGGTTCGGGGTAGCCGCTGTGATCGCAACGATCCATGACATCCTGATCACGTTGGGCTTTCTCGCCGCATTCCGGATGGAGATCGCGCTGCCCACGGTGGCCGCGATCCTAACCATCGTCGGGTACTCTTTAAATGACACGATCGTCGTATTCGACCGGGTGAGAGAGAACCTCCTTGCCAAGGGAGGCCGGCGCCAGGATCCCAGCGAACTCGTAAATCGCTCCATCAACCAGACACTACCGCGGACCGTTCTCACCTCGACCACCACGCTGGCCGTCCTGCTCAGTTTGTTCTTTGTGGGTGGTGCCGTGATCCGCGATTTCACGGTGGTGCTGATTCTGGGAGTAGTGATCGGCACATATTCCTCCATCTTCGTCGCATCGCCGGCCCTACTGGAGATTCAGGCCCGTTTCGGGGACAGCAGCCAGAGCGCGGACCGCAAGAAGCGCAGACGGTCGGCCACCGCGGCGTAGTCATCTCAGTAGGCGAGGCGCCTCGCCGATGTTCGACAGCCACTGCCATCTGACGGACGACCGCTTCGCGGAGGATCGCGAAGAAGTGCTGTCCCGGGCCCACGCGGCCGGCGTACGACGTGTCGTCACAATCGCCTCCGACCTGGCCGATAGCCTGGCCGCGATCAAACTCGCCGCGGCGCACCCCGACACGTGGTGTTCTGTGGGTATCCATCCCCATGAAGTCGAGCGTGCCCAGGAGGGAGACGAGCTCCGGATTCGTGAGCTCGCGGCACGTGAAGAGGTGGTGGCCCTGGGAGAGACCGGGCTCGACTATTTCTACGACAACTCACCGAGGGCGCTCCAGCGTGACTGGTTCGGCCGCCATCTCGACTTGGCCGCGGAGCTGGATCTCCCGGTGGTGGTCCACACCCGTGAAGCCGATCGGGATATCATGGAATTGCTGGACGCCGCAGTCCCAGAAATAACCACGGTTCTCCACTGCTTCACTGGCGGGATGGAGCTTCTCGAATTCGGCCTGGAGCGGGGCTCCTACGTGTCCTTCTCCGGGATCGTGTCGTTCGGTAAGTTCGATGGCCACGAGGCTGTACGCCGCGTCCCGCGCGACCGCCTGTTGGTCGAGACGGACTCGCCGTACCTGGCGCCTGTGCCGCGGCGGGGGAAGCGCAACGAGCCCGCCCTGTTGCCACACGTTATCGAGGCTGTGGCGGCGCTTCGGGGCGAGAACGCGTCGGACGTCGCGGAGTACACTTCGGAGAATGCAGCCCGCTTCTACGGTATTTGAGGATCCATTCAGTTGACTGATCGCTCCAGCCGGACCATCGAGATCCTGCCCGACGCGGTGGCGAACCAGATCGCCGCCGGCGAGGTGGTGGAGAGGCCTGCGTCGGTGGTGAAGGAACTCGTCGAGAACGCGCTCGACGCCGGCGCCTCCACGATAGAGATCGAAGTGGACCGTGGCGGGAAGCGCCGCATCCGGGTCGTGGACGACGGGTGTGGCATGGGACGTGAGGACGCGTTGTTGTCGGTGGATCGCCACGCGACCAGCAAAATCCGACTCGCCCAAGACCTCCGCGACATCGGCACGTTCGGTTTCCGGGGTGAAGCGCTCCCCTCCATAGCGGCTGTCTCGCGCATGACGGTGGCGACGCGAAACGGCGACTCGGATGTCGCCACCGTGCTGAGGATCGAGGGGGGTCGTCTGATCGGTGTGGACGAGACGAGTCGCCGCCGGGGCACGACCGTCGAGGTCCACAACCTGTTTTTCAATGCCCCTGCCAGGAGCAAGTTTCTGAAATCGGTCTCGGTGGAGACTCGCGCGGTGAGTGACACGTTGACCGTTCTCGCTTTGGCGAACCCGGCGGTTGGCTTCACGCTGGTGTCGGGTGAGCGCATGCTCATGGAACTTGATCCGAACGATGACGTCGTCGACCGTATCGCTGCTATTTGGGGCGCGGACGCCGCGGCCACGTTGCTTCCCGTCGAGGCCTCCGGGGACGGATTCCGGTTGCGCGGTCTGATTCAGAGGCCGGATGACGCCGGACCGGGTTTCCGCCGCGCCCACCTGTTCGTGAACGGTAGGCCCTTCCGCGAGCCCGCCCTACTGAAAGCGGCCGATCGGGGTTACCGGACGACCATCGCCCAGAAGATCCGGCCCTGGGTCTTCTTGTATCTCGAGGCCGACCCAGGTGGAGTCGACGTGAACGTGCATCCAGCCAAGGCCGAGGTCCGCTTCAGGGACCGGGCCGCCGTAGAGCGTCTTGTCGAGGAGGCTGTCATGTCGACGCTCGCGGGGCGAGAGAGCGGCGCTTCGTTCGAGCGGGTGAAGGCGGCGTCGCTTCGGGTGCGGGAATCCAGACCCACCGCCCGTACGGTGCCGGCCGAGGACGCCCAGACCGCGCTTTTCATGGTGGGTGACGCGACCGCGGTCGGGTCTCTGGAAGCCGACGTGGCGGAGGGCAGGACGCCGGCGGCGCTGGTGGAGAAACCCCGCCTATGGCAGGTGCTGAACATGTACTTGCTCGCTGAGACCCGAGAGGGACTCCTGATCATCGACCAGCATTCCGCCCACGAGAGGGTACTGTTCCAGAGGCTCATGGGGGCCTTCGAGGCCGGAAGCCAGGATAGCCAAAGGCTCCTCTTCCCCCTCACCATTCGCCTGACCCCGGCCGAAATCGAGCAGGTGGAGTCTCTGCGGGGGATGCTGGCCAAAGTAGGCTTCGAGGTCGAGAGTTTTGGGGGCAATTCGGTCATTGTCCACGCGGTCCCCAACCCGCACCCGCACTTCGATGCCGCGCGGTGTTTTCGCGAGATGATCGCTGAGTTGACCGAGGGTTCGGAGCTGGTGAGGTCCGGCAAGAATCAGCACGAGCGCATCGCGATGACGTTCGCCTGCAAGGGCGCCATCAAGGCCGGCCAGCGTCTGAGTCGGGTCGAGATGCAGGAGCTCTTCGACCAACTGTTCGCCACCGACCTCCCATACCACGACGTGCACGGCCGCCCGACCATCGTGCGCTTGAGTGCCGCCGAACTGGAGCGGAAGTTCGGACGTTGAGCGACTTCCTCGCGATCACGGGGCCGACCACATCGGGGAAGACGGCCCTCTCGCTACGCGTCGCCGAGGTCCTGGAAGCCGAGATCATCTCGATGGACTCCCGGCAGGTCTATAGGGGGATGGACATCGCCACCGACAAGCTGCCGGAGGCGGACCGGAGGGCGATTCCGCATTTCGGGCTCGATCTGAAGGATCCCGGCGAGACCTATAGCGCGGTGGAGTACGCCCGCAACGCACGCAAGTGGATCGCAGACATCCGGACTCGGGGGCGAGTGCCCCTGCTGACGGGTGGCACGGGCTTCTTCTTGCGAGCCCTCACCCACCCGATGTTCGACGAACCCGAAGCCGACGCCGGGCGTCGAGAGCGGCTACGCCGGCACCTCACCTCGTTCGAGCGGACGAAACTAGAGCGCTGGGCGCGAGTACTTGATCCGGACCGCGCCACCTTGGCAGCAGAGGGTGGGCCCCAGCGCCTGGCTCGCACAGTGGAGGTGCCGCTGCTCACGGGCAGGGCGCTCTCTTGGTGGCATGAGTACGGCGCGCCCGAGGCCGAAGCCCTGGCGGGGGTTGTCGTGGTGCTCGACCTCCCTCGGGAGGAGCTCGACAAACGCATCGATGCGCGGATCGGCCGCATGCTGAAGGCGGGGCTGGTCGGTGAGGTAGAGCGGCTGATTGCCGCCGGTTACGGTCCGGAGGACCCCGGCATGAGCGGTACGGGATATCGGGAGATCGGACGATACCTGGGCGAAGAATGTACGCTGGAGGAGGCGCTTGAAGACATGAGCAGGGCAACGAAGCGCTACGCCAGACGGCAGATGACTTGGTTCCGGCATCAACTTCCAGACGGTACGGTACACGTTGATGGAATGCAGGCTATCGACGAGCAGGTTGAGATCGTAGTGGCCGCATGGAGCGGGATGATTGAGGACAATGTGACAGCAGCGGGAGGTGGGGCGTGAAGATTGGGATTGCTTGCCATCCGACTTTCGGCGGTTCAGGTGCGGTGGCCACCGAGTTGGGGATGCAGTTGGCGCAGCGGGGTCACGAGATCCACTTCGTCTCGTACGCGCAGCCGTTTCGTCTGGACCGTTTTAGCGAGCGGGTCTTCTTTCATGAAGTCGAGATGGAGCACTACCCGCTCTTCGAGCATCCGCCGTATTCGCTGGCCCTGGCGGTTGCGTTACACGATGCTGCCGCCAAGCATGACCTCGACCTGATCCACGTCCATTACGCGATCCCACATGCGACATCGGCCTGGATCGCCCGGGAGATGCTCCAAGGGGCCGGCCTACCGATCGTTACGACGCTGCATGGCACGGATATCACATTGGTCGGACTGCATCCGTCCTTTCATGCCATCACGCGATTTTCGATTCTCAAGTCGGACGGGATCACCGCCGTGTCGTCGTTCCTGAAGGAGCAGACGGTGCGGGACTTCGGAGTGCCGGCCGACCGTATCGAGATGATCCCCAACTTCGTGGACACCGAGATCTACCGCCCCGGCCGGGAGCCTTGTCACCGCCAGAGCTTGGCGCCCGGCGGCGAAAAAATTCTCATGCACATCTCGAATTTTCGCCCGGTGAAACGGGTGATCGACGTGGTTGAGATCTACGCTCGGGTGGCGAGTCGTATACCGGCCCGACTGGTGATGATCGGAGACGGTCCGGACCGGCCTCTTGCGAAGGAGCGGGCGGAGGAACTGGGTGTGGCGGACGGCGTGGTCTTTCTTGGAAAGCATGCTTCGGTGGATGAGCTGTTGCCGTGCGCCGACTTGTTTCTGCTACCGAGCGAGCAAGAATCCTTCGGTCTCGTAGCCCTCGAGGCGATGGCCTCCGGAGCGCCGGTCGTGGCCGCCCGTGTCGGAGGGATTCCTGAGGTCGTGCCGCACGGTGAGGCCGGCTACCTGTTCGAGATTGGCGACACGGAGGCCATGGCTGAAGGGGCGCTCGAGATCATCGGCGACGAGACGGTCTGGAAACGGTTCTCCGCCGCCGGGCGCCAGCTCGCCATCGACCGATTCTCGTCTGAACGGATCGTCCCGGAATACGAGCGCTACTACGAGTCGATTCTCCGGGCAGGGGTATCCGGATGAACTCCTGGGAGGCTGCGCTTCTCGGGATTCTGCAGGGCGCGACCGAGTTCTTGCCGGTATCGAGTTCGGGCCACCTCGTGATCGGGCAGGCCGTCCTGGGTATCGAGCTTCCGGGAGTCGCTTTCGAGGTGGCCGTGCACGTCGCGACGCTCCTATCGGTCGTGGTGGTCTACCGGGACCGGCTGCTTGAGCTAGCCCTGGGTGCGGCCAAACGAGAGGGAGCGGCTTGGCGATATATCGGACTTCTCGCACTCGCGACGGTGCCTGCGGCGGTCGTGGGGGTGGCGCTGAGAAGCGTGATTGAGGGGCTGTTCGATTCGACGTGGATCACTGGCGTCGCCTTCCTGGTCACAGGCGCTCTCCTGTGGAGTGTTCGCTCGGCCCAGCGGCGCGACGACCGGAAGACCGCTCCAGGGGCGAAGGAAGCGGGCCTGATCGGCCTGGCTCAAGCGTTCGCGCTCGTGCCGGGGATCTCGCGTTCCGGAACCACAGTGGTGGTCGCCTTGTGGCTCGGACTGGAGGCCCGAGAGGCCGCCGCCTTTTCCTTCCTCCTGTCGATACCCGCCATCGCTGGAGCCGCGGTGCTCCAGGCTCCCGAAATGCTGGCCGGGTCTACGCCGGTGAGCGGGACGCCCCTGGTGATAGGCGCGGGTTTGGCGGCTGTAGTCGGCGTGGTGGCCATCCGTACGTTCGTCGCCGTACTGGCCAATAAGTCGTTCCATCGCTTCGCCTACTACATGTGGGGTCTGGGAATCGCGGTGTTGGCCGCAGTGATGCTGGCCGCGTGACGACCCCGGAGATGGCGAATGCCATGGCGCTCATAGAGGTGGCCCTCTCGGAAGACGTCGGCGACGGCGACCGGACATCCGAATGGGCGGTCCCTGCCGAGTCGCGCTCCGAGGCGGTCATCGTAGCCAAACAGCGGGTGACCGTGGCGGGCCTGGCCGTGGCGGCTGAAGTCTTTCGGGCCGTCGATGCCGAGCTGGCTGTGGAGTTCAAGAGCGACGATTCGGATGAAATCGACGTGGGAGAGGTCGTGATGGCGATTGCGGGGCCTACGAGGGCCCTACTGACTGCCGAACGCACAGCCCTGAACTTTCTCGGCAGGTTGTCGGGTATCGCCACGCTCACGCGGGCCTTCGTGTCTCGTGTGGAGGGTACCGGTGCCCGGATTGTCGACACACGGAAGACCACGCCGGGATGGCGGGCCCTCGAGAAGATGGCGGTACGCGCCGGCGGAGGCTCCAACCACCGCATGGGCCTCGACGACATGGTCCTCGTGAAGGACAACCACATTGCGGCTGCGGGAGGGCTCACCGCCGCGATCGAGCGGGTCCGGATGAGTAACGTTGGACTTCCCGTGGAAGTGGAGGTGCACACCGGAGAGGAGCTGGAGGAGGCTCTCGAGGCGGGAGTGACGCGTATTCTCCTGGACAACATGACTCGCGACGGGCTTCGAGAAGCGGTGTCGCTGGTGCGGGAGAGGGTCGGCGACAGCGTGACCTTGGAGGCTTCCGGCAATGTGACGCTGGACACCGTGCTCGAGGTGGCCGAGACCGGGGTCGACCTCATCAGCGTGGGTGCGCTCACGCACTCCGCGGCGGCGGCGGACTTTTCACTTCAGGTTATTTCTTGATGGACGCGCCGGCTGGTCTGGCGATCTGGGAAGACAAGGCGGTCGAGGCATGGGCGCAAGCCTGGGGTATTCCCCGATTGGAGGCGTACGACAGCCTGGCCTCCACCAACGACCGCTGCAGAGAGATGGCCGACCGGGGCGCGCCGGCCTTTACGTCTGTGATCTCCAGGGAACAGACCGCGGGCCGTGGAAGGGGGGGGCGGTCTTGGAGTTCTCCGGCAGGGCTCGGCTTGTGGATGTCTGTTCTGATTCGGCCCCAATCCCAGGAGTCGCACGGACTGCTACCGATTCTTGCGGGCGTGGCGGTATGCCGTGCGATTCGGATGGTCCGACCCGAGGCCGAGCCAAGGCTCAAGTGGCCGAACGACGTGCAGCTTGGAGGGCGGAAGGTGTGTGGGATTCTTTGTGAAGGTGTCGGAGGGGGTGGGGTCGTGGTAGGCATCGGAGTCAACGTCCGACAGCGCCCCGAGGATTTTCCGATGGCTCTTCGCGATCACGTCATCTCCATTGAGCTTGCCCTGCACGGCGAAGTGAGCCTGTCGGTGTTGGCAGGAAAGATCCTCGGCGAGCTGAGACGTTTGGCCGCACCCGTTCCGACGCTACTGGAGGGTGACTTGGCCAAGGAGGTGGCGAACCTGGATGCGCTTCGTGGTACGCGGGTCCGGGACGTCTCGGGCGCCGAGGGAACAGTCCTGGGAGTAGCACCCGATGGCGCTTTGATCGTCGGTGGGGAGGGGGTTCCCGAGCGCCGGCTCGTGGCCGGGAGCGTTACCATTGTAGACCGATCGTGATGAACGAGCGGTCGTGAAGTGGGGGTGACCCGTATGGATCTCGTGGTTGACGTAGGTAACACCGAGACAGTCGTGGGCCTTGTTCCGCGCGAGGGCGATCTGGAGGTCGTATCGCACTGGAGGCTCGCCACCGGTGTGCCGAGGACGGCCGACGAGTACGAGCTCCTCCTGCGCTCGCTACTCGAGCGTGCCGGCAAGTCGGACGAGGATCTGGGACGCGCTGTGATCGGGTCCGTCGTGCCCGCCCAGACGCCCGTCCTGCATGCCGCGCTCTCGCGTATCGTCATCGAGGAAACCTGGATCCTGTCGGGCGAGGAGGATCTGCCGATTCGCCTCGACGTGGAGGAGCCCAAGACGGTCGGCGCGGATCGCATCGCGAACACTTTGGCTGCCAGCAAGCTTTACGGACGAGACACCATCGCCGTTGATCTCGGGACCGCTACTACCTACGACTGTATCACCGGGGACGGCACGTTCATCGGTGGCGTCATCTCGCAGGGCATCCAGGCTGGCCTTGATTGGTTGGGGAGTAAGACGGCCAAGTTACCCACGGTCGAGCTCGAACCTCCGGAGCGGGTCATCGGCCGCCGGACCGAGGCATGCATCCGGAGCGGTGTGTTCTACTCGGCCATCGACGCCGTCGACGGGGTGGTCGGCCGGATCCGGGACGAATGGGGGCGGCCGGACGCTCTGGTTGTGGCCACTGGAGGATACTCCGAGGTCGTCGGTCCTCACTGCACCACCGTGGAACGGGTCGAGCCGTTTCTCACCCTTTACGGTCTGGCGCTCGCGGGCCGGCATTTTTCCGGGGAGGTCTGAATTGGCGACCGGGGAGGGTCGCGGCGGCTTTTCGGGAAAGCTTCCCTAGGGCGTCGATTTGGTGCCCCGGGGCAGAGTCTCGCCGATGAGCTCCCTGGCTTCATCCGCCGGCACGGCCCGCCCGAAGTAGAAGCCTTGGCCGGCTTCGCAGCTCATCTCGGCCAGTTTCCGCGCCTGGCCCAGAGTTTCGATTCCCTCAGCTACGACCTCCATTCCCAGATCGTGCGCGAGGTCGATGATGGTGCGGACGATACCGCTCGACTCGTCAAGGTCCATGTCAGCCACAAACGACCGCTCCAACTTGACGTGCTGGGTGGGAAACCGGTGAAGGTAGGTGAGAGACGAATAGCCGATGCCGAAGTCGTCGATGGACAACTGCAGGCCCAGTTCCCTCAGCCGATGCAGCGTTCGGATCGCCGCTTCGGCCTTTTCCATGATGATGCCCTCGGTCAACTCGAGATTGAGTCGGTGTCCGGGCACGTTGTACTTCTCGAGCATTTCACGCAGACCCGGGATGAGATCGCCCTGGGTCAATTGCAGCCCGGACACGTTGACGTGCACAGTGAGATCGTCGTGGACCTTGAATTCCCTCTCCCACTCCGCAACCTGGCGAATCGTCTCTTCCAGCACCCACCATCCCAGCGGAACGATGATCTGGGTTTCCTCGGCCACTGAGATGAAGTCCTTTGGAAACAACAGGCCACGCTCCGGATGTTCCCATCGCAGGAGTGCCTCGAAGCTGGTGACCACGTTGGTTTCCAGCGCAACGATGGGTTGGTAGAAGAGGCGGAACTCTTGGCCTTCGATCGCCTTCCTCAACTCACTTTCGAGGCGCAGCACTGCCATGGCGTCGGCGTGCATGGAATCATCGAACACGATGTGGCGGTCCTTACCGAGGGACTTCGCGCGATACATGGCCAGATCCGCGTCCCTGAGAATGTCTTCAGCTGACTCGTAGGTGAGGGATCCCGGCGCGATTCCGATACTCACCGCAGTGAAGACCTCATGCCCTTCGAGGATGATCGGCTGGCGCATCGCCTCGTGCACGCGATTGGCGATGCTAGTAGCCTCGTCCTCGTCGAGGGTGCCGTCCAGTATCATCGTGAACTCGTCCCCACCCAGCCTGGCTACCGTGTCGCCTGGCCGCAAGCAGCCTTCGAGGCGGCGCGCTACCGAGATCAACATCTGGTCACCGATCATGTGACCGAGACTGTCGTTGATGATCTTGAAGCGGTCCAAGTCCAGGAACAGAACGGAGAAGCTGGCTTTGCCGGTACGCTTCGAGCGCGCCAGCATCTGATTCAGACGGTCGAGGAGCAGCGCACGATTGGGGAGACCTGTGAGTTTGTCGTGAAATGCGTCATGGAGTAGCCGCTCTTCTGCCTCCCGGCGGCCTGTGGCGTCGCGTGCGTTGAGGACCACGCCGCGCACGACCGGGTCGTCGAGAAGGTTACGCCCGACCGCCTCCATGTAGCGCCAACTTCCGTCCATGTGAAGGAAGCGAAGCTTCACGTCGCTGCTCTCGCCTGGGGTCGCCATGATACCGGCCAACGCATTGACAGCGCCTGCGCGATCATCCGGGTGGATGTAGTCGAACACAGATTTCCCGACGAGTTCACCCGGGTCGTAGCCAAGCACGCGCAGCACCGAAGGGCTTTGGTAGCGGATCACACCCTCGCGGTCGAGGATCGTGATCGTCTCGAGCGCGTTCTCGATAAGGGATCGGAAGTACTCCTCACTCGATCTTAGTGCGAGCTGGGCCCGTTTCCGCTCACTGATATCGTCGAGAATGCCCTGGTATCCTACGAGCTCGCCACGGGAGTCATGCTGCGCCGTGGTCGTGAGCAGGCAGTCCATCTCGGTGCCATCCAACCGCTTGAGTCGACCTTCGAAGTTGCGTACGGTCCCCGTTTTCTCGAGGGCTTCACGGAAACGCGCTCCCTCGTCTTGGTCGATCCAGAACTCCCGGGAGTCCATGCCCATGAGTTCGTCGCGCGTACCCCCCATGACGTCCAGTGCGGCCTCGTTCACGTCGATGAAGATCCCGGCCGCGTCCGTGACGTAGATGGCCTGCCTCGAGTTGTGGAAGAGTTTGCGGTAGCGCTCCTCTCCCTCCCGCAGCGCCTCCTGGGCGCGAATCTGTTCGGTCACGTCCCGGAAACTCCACACCCTCCCCACGATCTCGGACCCCACCTTCTGCGGCCGGGAGTAGTGCTCGATGGTGCGGCCGTCCGTCAGCTCCAGCCGGCCAGAAGCTTTCCGTTTGGGGTTCTGGGTCAGGGTCCGCAGAGTCGCGCGTAAGTCCTCGGGATTCACGAGATGGTCGAGAATGAACGTCATGGGCTCGATGTCGTCCGCCTCCAGTGCTCCCGGCGGGGGCGTATCCCAGATCTTGGAGAGCCGCTTGTTGAAGTTCATGATCCGACCCTCGTGGTCCACTACGAGCAGCCCGTCGGCGGTGGAATCGAGGGTCGCTTGAAGGAGTGCGAGGGACTGATCCAACTCGTGCTCCACATGGGGTCGGAATGAGGCGTGCCGAAGGAGGAGCATCCATAGCGGACTGTTGTTCTCAGGGCCTACGGCCGCGAAGGCCGAGACATCGAGGGAAATGCTTCGTCCCGTAGCCGTTCCGCATACTACAGACCCTCGGTGGCTCCCTGTATCGGTGAGATCATTACGGATCGCTGCGAAATGATCGTCGCCCATGTAGGTGGCGGGGCCACGCTCGGCCAGGGTCTCGTCCGTGTACCCGAGAGTTGCCCGGTGGGCGGTGTTCTGGCGTAGAAATCCCCCCTGTCCGTCGAGCAGGATGGCAGGAATGGGTAGGTGGTCCGCCAACGCAGAAAAGAACGGCGAAGCTCCGCTTAGCTCGGAGCTCGATGCGCCGACGGAAGACTCACTCGTTGGCGGCTGAGGCGGAGCCCCAGGGGGGTCAGCGTGCATTCGCGCCAGTATTTGACGTAACTGGGGGATGAATTTCAAAGGTAACGAGCCCCGAACGCGAGGTGCAAGGAAAAAGAAGGCCCGGGTACCGGGGCCGTAGGCGGTTGACAGACCCACCCTTGGTTCTAGATTTGACATCGAACGTATAAGCACTCACCACCCGAGAGTGCTAACGATTTCGATAACTCATTGTATACGAACAATTAACGAAGGAGTCCGATCTCATGGCGACGAAGGCTGCCACCAAGATTCAACCGCTGGCCGACCGTGTCGTGGTCAGGGCGCTAGACGAGGCCGAGGAGATGCGCGGTGGCCTCTACATTCCCGACACCGCCAAGGAGAAGCCTCAGCAGGGCGAGATCCTAGCGGTAGGTCCGGGCAAGCTCTCGGACGAGGGCGCTCGCATCACGCCGGACGTCGAGGTCGGACAGAAGGTGTTGTACGGCAAGTACAGCGGCACCGAGGTGACTGTGGACGGGGAGGAGCTCCTCATTCTCCGCGAAAGCGACATCCTCGCGATCATCTGATTAAAGACCAGGCTTTTGATTGAAGACCAGGCTTTCTGTAGTTCGATAAACGCATCAAGGAGATACTGAAATGGCAGCGAAGGAGCTCAGGTTCGACGTCGAGGCGCGTAGTCGCCTAAAGGCTGGCGTCGACAAGCTTACCCAGGCCGTGAAGGTCACCCTGGGTCCGAAGGGCCGGAACGTGATTATAGACCGCAAGTTTGGGTCCCCCATCGTGACCAAGGACGGCGTGACCGTGGCCAAGGAGGTGGAACTCGAAGATCCCGTGGAGAACATGGGAGCTCAGATGGTCAAGGAAGTCGCGACCAAGACGTCCGACGTGGCCGGTGACGGCACCACGACGGCCACCATCCTGGCTCAGGCGATTTTTGGCCAGGGCCTGAAGAACGTCACGGCCGGCACCAACCCCATGGGCATCCGCAGGGGCATCGACAAGGGCGTGGAGGCGGTCGTAGCGAGCCTAGAGAGCATGTCCATGGAGACCAAGGGCAAGACGGAGATCGCGCAGGTCGGTGCGATCTCGGCCAACAATGACGCCGAGGTGGGTGACTTGATCGCCGACGCGATGGAGAAGGTCGGCAAGGACGGCGTGATCACCGTCGAGGAAGCCCGTGGCCTCGAGACCACGCTCGAGACGGTCGAGGGAATGCAGTTCGACCGCGGCTATCTGTCGCCCTACTTCGTCACCGACCCGAACACGATGGAGTGCGTGCTGGAAGACCCGTACATTCTGGTTTTCGAAAAGAAAATTACCAACGTCAAAGATTTTGTGCCGCTGCTCGAGGCCGTCGTCGGCGCCGGCAAGCCGCTGTTGATCGTGGCCGAGGATATCGAGGGCGAGGCATTGGCCACGCTGGTCATCAACCGCATGCGGGGCACGTTCCAAGTGTGTGCCGTCAAAGCCCCAGGCTACGGAGACCGCCGCAAGGCGATGCTCGAAGATATTGCGATCCTCACGGGCGGGACTGCCGTGTTCGAGGATCTGGGGATCAAGCTCGAGACATTGCCCATCACCGATCTTGGCCGGGCCAAGAAGGTCATCATCGACAAGGACAACACAACGATCATCCAGGGCGCCGGAAAAACTTCCGACATCAAAGGGAGGATCGATCAGCTCAGGCGGGAAATCGATAATTCCTCAAGCGACTACGACCGCGAGAAGCTCGAAGAGCGACTGGCCAAGATCTCCGGCGGCGTGTCGAAGATCAACGTCGGGGCCGCGACCGAAAGCGAAATGAAAGAGAAAAAGGCCCGCGTCGAAGACGCGCTGCACGCAACCCGCGCGGCGGTCGAGGAAGGTATTCTGCCCGGCGGTGGAGTGGCGCTGCTGCGAGCTGCAAACCAAATCAAGCCCAAGGGGCTCTCTGAAGACGAGAAGATCGGCTACAACATCGTGAAGCGCGCCTGCCGGGCTCCCTTGATGGCGATCGTCGAAAATGCCGGCCAGGACGGCGGCATTATCTGCGAAAAGGTGCTCGAGGGTGAAGGCGGATTCGGCTACAACGCCGCGACAGACAAATTTGAAGATCTGGTCAAGGCGGGCGTCATCGATCCGACGAAAGTCACCCGCACCGCATTGCAGAACGGCGCCAGCGTCGCCACGTTACTGTTGACCAGCGACGCCCTGATCGCCGACAAGCCGAAGGACGACAAAAAGTCCAGCGGCGGCCACGGCGGTGACTACGACATGTATTAAACCGCCCAGAGCGCGTCAAGAATTATGTGCGCCGCAGCGCAATTTGAGTAGAGTGGGTGCTCGCACAGCCCCGCCGCCCATCTCACACAGCAAGCTGTGGATTGTTCTGCCGAATCCAACTCTCTACGAGTTCCCTGAACTTTTTGGCTTCTTCCAACAACTCCTCGGCTTCAGTCTCTGTGGCTACCTGCGTCCGGTCGTAGTCTAGCCGGTTCCGCTTTCGTCGGCAGGTATCGAAGTAATCCATGGTAGCATCCATCGTCGATCCCATCGCGAGTTTCACCGCTTCGAGTGTCGTTTGATGATGGCCCCACTCGGGCCGTGATTCGGTAACCCGCACTGCGAACCACCATTTGGGCGAGTTGCAGAGCAGCGTTATACGCGGTGGCGAATTTCCGGTCGCTGGAAAGCCCTGCTACCGCCGCGTCTTTCAAGTCCCGATCGACCACGGCTCGAAGGCTGTCGATTTCTTGCCTGCTTGTTGAAAGCGGCTGGGCGCGGTCGCTATTTTGAAGTTGCTGCCAAGTCATCCTGATTTCCTATCACGAAGATTTTCTCACCGTCGAGCACCGTGAACAAAAAATGGTCCTTCGACTTGATCTTTGCGGAAAATTCCTTCGGGCTGTACACGGCTGCGCTGACCTGACGACCGAGCCGGTTTTCGGCTTCCCGAAGCAATGGCGCCAGCGTAGCGAGTCCTTGTTCGCAAACGATCAACAGGTCGACGTCGCTGTCGGACAACTCCTCTTGGCGTGCGACAGAGCCGAAGATAAATGCACAGCGGATGGCGGCGGCCTGGGGCCCAAGCGCTTCGTGCAAAACGTCCACAAGACCTGCAGTCTTGACCATGATGCCCTGGAGTTCGCATAAAATCGGGCAATCAGGATTCGCACGAAAATAGACTTCCCGACCCGATTCCTTGCGCAGAAGCACGCCCGCTTTGACCAGCGACGCCAACTCTCTTTGCAAACTGGAAGGGCTTACCCCCAAATGCCGGGCAAGATCACTCAGATACCACCACTTCCCAGGGTGGAGTGTGGTCGCGGCCAAGATACCCTGGCGGATTTTGGGAAGGAGCGCGTCAAGAAGACCGTTTTTACGCATAATACGTAAGTATTTACGCATCTTGCGTAAATGTCAAGAGGGGCCAACCAGCTTCTACCCCGCCAGCCTTGACCTTACCCTTCTTTACCCCTTTTTCACTGGGACCATGCGGCGGATGAAGGTGACTTGGGGCTTACCGCTGCCGCGTTTCATGTTGCCCTTGAGGAACTCGGACACATAATGCAGCTTCTCGCGCGGTCGGTCGGGGTCGCGGAAGTTGTCGCCTTTTTGAAGAATGGGACGGTGTTCCGGCATGCTGCCAAACGCCCGCGTACC
>JADFRS010000245.1 GCA_022561145.1 Gemmatimonadota bacterium | reverse complement strand
GGGGATTCTGTGAAGACCCTCGCGTGCTCCTGGAAACCAACAGTTTGGCCAGTTCCAACCTGCTGCAACTGGGTGAGGTCGCTCTGATCGGGCGCGCCAAAACGGGCCCGCCCGGCGCCTGGCATCTTCCCGGCGGTAGCGGTACAGCTCCATCAGCCGTTGTTCGAAATCCTCCCGGAAAGCGCGCGGAAACACGCGTAGGAGGAGACCGTAGATCCGTTCGTCCATCACGAAGGCTCCGGCAGGACGGCATTGTCCCTGGCCGTGCGGACGATCCGGGCGAGTCGCTCGGCATCCGTCCTTACGCGCTCGCGGCCAGGGCCGGTGATCCTGTAGTAACGCCGGCGTGGGTCATCGTCTCCGCTTGGAGCCGACACCTCTTCGATCAACGCCGTGGCCACGAGTCGTTTTAGCGTGCGGTACAGCGTTCCCGGGCCCAATCGGATCACGCCGTCCGTGGCCTCGTCGATCGCCTTCGCGATCCCCAGTCCGTGCAGATCGCTGCCCGCCAGGGTCAAGAGAATGTGAAACTCCGCCGGTTTCATCGGCTTCGGCGCACGGTTGGGCTGTGTCAAGAAAGGTCTCCGCCTCGAGTATCCACCTTGGATATATCTATACTGGATAAACGGCCGAATTGTTTCAAACTACGGAACCGGCCGCTCCCCGTGAGATTGTACCGCGCACCCTATTGCGTTGGCTGTTGCCGCGTCAGGCCCGTGAGATCGTTGTTGGTGACATGGCCGAGGAGTTCGCGGCCATGGAGCGTGGCCTCGGCGCGCCTAGGTTCTAGATGCGCGCCTGCAGCGTGTACAACTGGTGGTACCGCCCCTCGCGGGCGATCAACTCGTCGTGACGGCCGCGCTCCACCACCTCCCCGTCCTCGATCACCAAAATCAGGTCCGCCCGCCGAATCGTGGAGAGACGGTGGGCGATCACGAGCGTGGTGCGATCCTTCAGCAGCTCCTGGAGGCTCTCCTGGATCAACGCCTCGCTCTCCGTGTCGAGGCTCGACGTCGCCTCGTCCAACACCAGGATGCGTGGCTGGGCCAGGAGCGCCCGCGCAATCGTCACCCGCTGGCGCTGCCCGCCGGAGAGCTTCACGCCCCGTTCTCCGATTATAGTGTCCAGGCCGTCCGGGAACCGGTCCGTGAACTCGGTGACGTGGGCCTTCTCGGCGGCTTCCCGAACCTCCTCGGCGGTGGCATGCGGGCGGGCGAATAGCAGGTTCTCCGTGATGGTCCCGTCGAAGAGGAAGTCGTCCTGGAGCACCAAGCCCAGTTGGTCGCGGTAGCTCGCAAGCTTCACATCCCGCAGATCGTGGCCATCCACCAGAACGCGCCCCTGGTCCGGCTCCAGGAAGGTGGCGGCGAGCCCTGCCGTGGTAGTCTTGCCGGAGCCCGAGCTCCCCACCAGAGCGACGACCGTCCCAGGGGGGGCGTCGAACGAGATCCCCCGCAGCACGGGTTTGTCCTCGTCGTACGCGAAGTGCACGTCCTCGAAGACGATGTGTCCGTCGATGGGAGGCATTTCGACGGTTCGGCGGGGGTCGTCATCCTCGCGAGGCCAGGAGAGCAACTCGGCCGTCCGATCAAGGCCCGCGAACGCCTCCGTCATCTGCGTGCCGATGTTGGCCATCTGCACGATGGGCGCAATGAGGAATCCCAGGAGGAGTGCGAACTGGAACAGCACCCCGACGGAAAGCTGGTCCTGGACTATCAGGAGGCCGCCATACCCCATGATGAGCAGACTGGCCGAGCCGATGAAGAAGGTTCCCAGGCTGGTCACGGTGGCGGTCGTGGTCAGTGTGGTCTTCACGTTCTCGAAGATCCGCAGCACCCCCTTCTCGAAGATCTCCGCTTCCTTGTCGAGGGCGTGGAAGCCCTTGATCACCCGGATGCCTCCCAATGCCTCGGTCAGCCGGCCCATGACCTCGGCGCGGATGGCTCCCCGTTCGCGGAATGCGGGCCTGAGAGTCTTGAACGCCCGCGTCGACACCACGGCGAACGCCAGCAGCGGACCGATGGCCAAGAGCGTCATCACCACATTGATGCGCAGGAGGAATACGAAGGCGACCACCGCCGTGATCGTTCCGCCCACGAGCTGTACCAGGCCCGTGCCGACGAGATTCCTGACCCCCTCCACGTCATCCATGATGCGGGAGACCAGCTCGCCGCTCTTCGTGTTGTCGAAGAGTCGGACCGGAAGCTGCAGCACGTGCCGCTGCACCTGGGCGCGAAGGGTGGCGATGAGGTGCTGCGCTTCCACGCTCAGCAACATGGTCAGCAGAAACGACGTGGCCGACTGGACCACGATGGCGCCGCCCATTACTCCGAGGTAGGTGTAGAGTAGGGTCGTGTCGTGGGGGAGGATGGCTTTGTCGATCAGAGGCCCCGTCATGAAGGGCAACACGAGCCCGCTCAGCCGGTTGAGGAGGATCAGGAACAGGCCCAGCCCGATGAGCTTCCGCCTGGGCCAGATGATCTCCCAGAAGGCGTGCTTCAGGCTGGCGCCGGAGACCTTGGTCTTCGTTGACATGGTGCCATCCTAAGGGCCGAGCGCCTCTGCCGTCGAGGTCTTGAGGCCGGGGTGTCGCATGTGGGGCACAGAAGAGAGGCAATAGTCGCATTTGGCGACCCACTGAGCCCCGTCTCAGGCTAAGAACCTAACGAGATACGACAAAGCGCAGCATTCACGCGGTCTCTGGGGTATCGCTGTCGTGTCTCAGGTGATCGATCTCGGTGCGAAGTAGCATAAGACTCACAACAAGAGTTGACTGAACCCTGCCTTCCGACCATGATTCCACCATGCGACGATCGTCACCCGAAAGGTTGTTGGCCTGCCTCCTGCTCCTGATCCTCGGAGCGCTGGGCACCGGCCTTCCGTCCCACAGCCACGGGGTGTCTGAAGCTGACGTCATCGAACTTTCCGCCCCGGACCACCATGGACACGGGGTCGTCCTGACGGAGCAGGCGCACCGAATCCCCACCGTCTCTGCCCCATCTGGAGTGCCCGCCGGACCGACGAGCATCCCCGGTTACCCGGTGCTCGTCGTGCCTGCGGTCCCGCCCCCCCAAGGCGAGCTTCCTCACGAGCGCGCTCCTCCGTCTTCTTCCACCTCCCCACGCGCACCCCCCCTCTCCATCTAATTCCTAGCGCCCTCTTTCTGGCGCCCGGAACCCAAGCCGTTCGTCCCTGAAACACAGACGTTTCGGCGCTCACCCCACCGCGGTAGCGCCGAGCTGGCACACGAATCCGGAGTCACGCTCGTGCACAATACGACCAAGATCCTCTTGCTGGTGGCCGCCCTCGGCTTCTGGCCCAGCGCCTTAGCGACCCAGGAACCCACGAGGCGGGTAAGTCTGGAGGAAGCCCTCCGGCTCTTCGTCGCGAACAACCTGGAGCTCCGGCTCGCACACTCCCGACGGGCGGCGGCGGCGGGCCTCGCACGGCAGGCGAACGCCTTCCCAAATCCGACGGCAACCGTCACACACGAACCTCTCTCACGAGATGGCCAAGGCTACTCAGAGACGTATGTGACTCTCAGCCAACGCATCGAGCTGCCAGGAGAGCGTAGCGCTCGGGTTGCCGCGGCGACCCGGGTTCTAGGGGCCGCCGAAGCGCGCGTGCGTGCCGACAGTGCTCGCCTCGGCTTTGCGGTCAAAGAGGCCTTTGTAGAGGCGGCCATGGCAGCGGACCGCCTGGCTGTAACGGAGCGAATCACTGAAGTCTTCCGGCAGGGTGCTCGGAGCGCGGTGGTGCGAGAGGCCGAGGGGGACATCTCCGTCTACGAC
>JADFRS010000081.1 GCA_022561145.1 Gemmatimonadota bacterium | reverse complement strand
CAATGCCGGGACCTGGGCCACGATCTGCTTCAGGCGCCGGTTCTCATCCTCAAGGGACCTCAACCGCTTCAGCTCGCTCACCGTCAGCCCAGCGTATTTGGCCTTCCATTTGTAAAAGGTGGCTTCGCTCACGCCATGTTTGCGGCACAACTCCGATGTCTTGGCCCCTGCTTCAGCCTCATGTAGCACCCCGATGACCTGTTCCTCTGTGTACCTCTTTCGAGCCATCAGTCCTCCTTCGATGTCCAATTGTAGCGGAGGACTCTACTTGCCAGTGCTACTGTTTTCGGGGGTAAGGTCAAGTACCTGAATCAAGGGGTCGGCCCAATTAAGGCCGCTATCCTTGTCGGTGTGAATCCCAAGACAGTCGAAAGAGAGCTTGCCAAAGGTAACGGATTCATCGACGAGCGGGAGATTGCTGAGACGTACCGGGACGATGTAGTCGTGGAATCCATATACAAAAAAATCATGGCTGGAAATGCCAACGCTGGGTTTCGATGGCTAGAGGCTAAGCGGCCTAGCGAGTGGGCGCCCAAAAAGGAACCCCTGCCTGGCAGCAGCCCGGCGACGCCGCTCCATGTCGCTCCTGGGGTCATTGACTGGGATCGCCTGCCCGAGGAGCTTTCGGAGGAGTTCTTGGCGGTCCACCCGCCTGAGGCGGGCTCGTGGTCAACCAGGACGGGCGCTCTCCATGGCCCATCCGCGACCAAGTCCGGACCTACCGGGATCGCGGCACGGGCCCCAACACAGCCGTTCTGGTGGGTCACGGTCGCGTACGCAGCATGGTCATGGGCGACGACTTTCAGCGCGAGGCTACCGCGGACGAGGTGGCGGCCATGGGAGACTTGGTCCGCCAGGCGATGGAGGAGGGCGCCTACGGCATGAGTGCCGGTCACGAGTATTCACCCCAGAGATGGTCCACCACGAGTGAGGTCGTGGCGCTCGTCGAGCGCGTGGCTCCATACGAGGGCGTGTACATCGTGCATGAGCGCAGCTCGGGCGCCGAGCCCATGTGGTGGTGGCCCAGCCAGGATGAGCCGGGGGCCCCTACCATGCTCGACGCCGTGATGGAGACCATCGAGGTGGCCGAGAGGACCGGAGTCACCTCGGTTCAGACCCACATCAAGGCCCGAGGAGCCAACTTCTGGGGCTCGGGCGAGGCGATCATCGGCCTCATCCAACGAGCCCGCGACCGGGGTGTGAACATCTGGGCGGACGCCTATGCCTATAACACGACCGGGAGTGATGGTCGTACGGTGCTCATTCCTCAGTGGGTGCGTCGGATGGCGACCAGGGAAGCGAGCGGCAACGGATCCGCCGACTATGCCACCACGCTCAGGAGCGTACTCGAGACACCGAGCGGAGAGGACAAGGTGCGGGAGGACATTCGCCATGAGATGCTCCGGCGCGGCGATGCCGACAACATCCTCGTGCTCGATCATCCTGATCCCTCTTTCGTGGGAAAGACGCTGAGAGAGCTTGCCGAGGAGGCGGGCGTCTCGACCACCGACATGGCTATCAAACTCCAGCTCGAGGGCAACCCCAGTGAGCCGGGCGGGGCTCGGCTGCGAGGCTTCTCTCTCTCGGAGGTGGACCTCGAGAATTTCTACGCGCAACCGTGGGTCGCCACGGCGAGCGATGCCGGGATCACCATGCCGGGCGACGGTCCTACCCATCCGCGATACTACGGCAACTTCCCGCGCAAGATCAGGCGGTACGCGATCGAGCGCGGGATCGTGAGCGTGGAGTCAGCCATCCGGTCCATGACATCACTGCCGGCCCAGATCCTGGGCCTCCGCGACCGTGGCATGATCCGAGAGGGCAACTGGGCGGACATCGTGGTGCTCGACCTGGCAACGGTAAGGGACAAGGCCACGGCCTTGGATCCCCACCAATATCCCGAGGGGATCGAGCACGTGCTGGTCAATGGGGAATTCGTGATCGAGAACGGAGAGCACACCTGGGCGCTTCCGGGCATGGTGCTCACGCCAGCCGATAAGACGGGCCGGCCGATCATGGAGGGAGAGTGATTCGATGAGACTCTGTACGCTCGTTGCGTTCCTCGCGATCGCGGGTGCCACGGGGTCCGCGAGCGCCCAGGTCGGCACGCTCTTTCGGCGCGCGCAAGTAATCGACGGTACCGGCGCCCCGGCGTACGTGGCCGACGTTCGCGTGCGTGCGGGGTTAATCGAGAGCATCGGAGACCTGACGCCCGTGCCTGGAGAGCGTGTTGTCGAAGCCGGAGGCCTGGTGCTCGCACCGGGCTTCATCGACACACACAGCCACCACGATGGCGGCATCTTCGAGCGCCCCGACGCACTCGCGGCGGTGAGCCAAGGCATCACCACTATCGTGGTCGGCCAGGATGGTGGATCGAGATTCCCGCTGGCGGAGTTCTTCGCGCGCCTGGAGGATTCGCCGGTGGCCGTGAACGTCGCGTCGTACGTCGGGCACGGCAGGCTCCGCTCAGAGGTGCTCGGGGATGACTACCGACGTGCCGCAACCGCTTCAGAAACGGACCTCATGCGGGTGCTGCTGCGTCGAGAGCTGGAAGCCGGTGCGCTCGGACTGTCTACCGGTCTCGAGTACGACCCGGGCATCTACTCGGAAACGGAAGAGGTGATCTCGCTGGCTCGCGAGACGGCGCGCCAGGGGGGCCGCTACATCAGTCACATGCGGAGCGAGGATCGCGATCTCTGGGCCGCAGTGGAGGAGATCATCGAAATCGGCCGCGAGGCACGCCTGCCGGTCCAGATCTCCCACATGAAGATGGCGATGAAGAGCTTGTGGGGTCAGGCGGACCGGCTGGTCGCGCGCCTGGAGGAGGCCCGTGCCGAGGGCGTCGATATCACGGCTGACATCTACCCCTACGAGTATTGGCAGTCCACCATGACGGTGCTCTTTCCGGAGCGGGAGTACACGCGGGAAGCTGCCACCTTCGCCCTCGAGGAACTCGCGCCGCCGGAGGGGCTGCTGATCGCCCGTTTCGAGCCGAATCCCTCGTACGTCGGGAAGACGCTGGCCGAGATAGCGGCACTCAGGGGAGTGGACGCCGTGACTGCCTACCTGGATCTCATCGCCGAATCCCAAGCCATGCGGCGCGAGACCGGAAGGGGAGGGGAGAGCGTCATCGGTACGAGCATGGCGCCAGAGGACATCGTGCGGCTGCTCCAGTGGCGGCACACGAACGTGTCGAGCGACGGCGGCCTTGCTGGACGTCATCCCCGCGGGTTCGGTGCCTTCACTCGAGTGCTTGGGCAATATGTGCGTGAAGACGGCCATCTGGGTATGGTCGAGGCGGTCCACAAGATGACCGGACTGACTGCCGCGCACATGGGCATGGCGGACCGCGGCGTGATCCGGCCCGGTGCCCCCGCCGATCTCGTGCTCTTCGATCGCGAGGTCGTCATCGACCGTGCGACGTCCGAGAATCCGAATGCCATCTCCGCGGGCATCATCGGGGTTTGGGTTAACGGGGAAGAGGTCTTTTTTCACGGTGAGGTTACGGGCGCTCGGCCCGGCCAAGTGATTCGCAGGAGGTAGGAATGAAGGCAGGCACGACGCGGTGGGCGCGGAACTCTCTTCTAGCGAGTATGACGCTCGACGGAGGCTGCCCTTGACGGCGCGCGCCCTCGCGGTGGTCGTGGCGACAGCGCTCACCGGCTGCCACCTCGTTCCGCCGCAGACGGACGAGCTCGACTCCCTTCTCGAGGAATGGTTCGCGTTCGCGAAAGAGGAGAATCCGCTCTTCGCCACCCGGACCGGTGATCACAGCTTCAACGACCGTCTGCCCTCTGTCGACGAAGAGCATCGAGCTCGTGGCGTGGAGCACTCTCGAAGCCTGCTCGAGCGACTGGATGGGATCCACCGTGAGGGTCTCACCCGCGACGACCGGATCACCTACGATGTGTTTCGCCAAGATCTGAGGAGTGAGGTCGAGGCCGCCAACTTCGACGGGCACCTGATCCCCTTCACGAGCGACTCGGGCTTCCACCTCTCCTTGGTACGCCTCGCGAGCAGCGTCCCGCTGGCCACGGCGCAGGACTACCGCAACTACATCAGCCGGCTCCGTGCGGTCCCGGTGTACGTAGAGCAGCACATCGAGCTCATGCGGATCGGCGTCGAGCGGGGCTTCACCGCGCCCAGAGTCGTCATGGATGGCTTCGACGGTCCCATCCGTGCGCAGGTGGTCGAGGTAGCGGAGGACAGCGATTTCTACGACCCCTTCATGAACTTCCCCAGCACCGTACCCGAGTCCGAACGGGAGGCGTTGAGAAGGCAGGGCAGGGCGGCGGTGATGGAAGCGGTCGTGCCCAGCTTTCAGGCCCTTCTGGATTTCATGGTGGAGGAGTACATCCCGAACACCCGCACCACGTTTGGAGCTCTCCACCTGCCCGATGGGGAGGCCTATTACGACTATCTCGTTCGCGACTTCACCACACTCGATGTCAGGGCCGATGAGGTCCATCAAATCGGACTCGTCGAGGTGGCGCGCATTCGCGGGGAGATGGAGGCCGTCATTGAAGAGGTCGGGTTCACGGGAGACTTCTCGGAGTTTCTGCAATTCCTGAGGACCGACGAGCGCTTCTATGCGAAGACGCCCGAGGAGCTGCTCGGAGTGGCCTCCGGGATCGCCAAAGCCATGGATGGCAAGCTGCCATCGCTCTTCCACACGAGCACGCTTCCCCGGCAACCGTACGGCGTGGAGCCGGTCCCGGCAGCGATCGCCCCGACCTATACGGGCGGACGTTACGTCGGAGCATCCCTCGACGGCACACGGGCCGGCACGTACTGGGTGAACACCTACAAGCTGGACTCGCGGCCGCTCTATGTGATGGAGTCCCTCACGCTTCACGAAGCGGTGCCTGGACATCACCTTCAGAACGCCATGGCTCAGGAGCTCGCCGATCTTCCGGCGTTTCGCCGCTATTATTCGACGTCCGCGTTCGGGGAAGGGTGGGGGCTCTACGCCGAGCGCCTCGGTCTGGAGGCCGGATTCTACACCGACCCGTACAGCAACTTCGGACGTCTCACCTACGAGATGTGGCGCGCCTGTCGCCTGGTGGTGGACACCGGCATCCATGCGATGGGCTGGAGTCGGGACGAGGCCATGGAGTTCCTCGTGGCCAATACGGCGCTGTCTCTCCACGAGATCGGCACCGAGGTCACTCGATATATTTCCTGGCCGGGGCAGGCGCTTGCGTACAAAATGGGTGAGCTCAAGATCCGTGAACTCAGAGCCCGCGCCGAACAGATGCTGGGCGCCGACTTCGACATCAGAGATTTCCACCGGGTCGTGCTCGGCAACGGCCCTGTACCGCTCAACGTTCTGGAATCCTTGGTGGATGAATACATCGAGGCCGGGGCTTCCCCGTAGCCTGAAACGGACATTGTGGAGTATCCGATGACGGATTGGATCAGGAGATCGACCGGCAAGACCATGCTGCTATTGGGCCTCACGGCAACGGCCCTCGCTTGGCCGGGGGCGGCGGCCGCACAGGGCCTGTCGGTCGCCACCGCCGACGCGGCCACGGACTACGCCGCCGCAATCAACCGTGCGCGGGAGATAATCGGTGAACTCCTCGCCGGAGAGAACATCCCCGGGTTTTCCATCGCGGTCGGTCTCAACGGCGAAGTTCTGTGGTCGGAGGGATTCGGGCTGGCGAACCTCGAACATCGTGTGCCCGTGACCACACTCACCAAGTTCAGGATTGGTAGCGTCTCCAAGCCGGTGACGGCTATGGCCATGGGAATTCTCATGCAAGAGGGGCGCTTGGACCTCGACGAGCCGGTCCAGACCTACGTGCCGTCGTTTCCCGAGAAGGAATACCCGGTCACCGTGAGGCAACTGAGCGGCCACATCGCCGGCATTCGGCACTACCGAGAAAACGAGAACTTCAGCGCTCACCGATACGGGACGGTGGAGGAGGGCCTCGAGATCTTCAAGGACGACCCGTTGCTGTTCGAGCCGGGCACGGAGTATTCCTACTCGAGTTACGGATGGAACCTGCTCAGTGCGGTCGTCGAGGGCGCGGCGGGTGTGCGTTTCCTGGACTTCATGAGGGACCGCGTATTCGAGCCGCTCGAGATGCGGCATTCGATGGCGGGCCATACAGACTCGATCATCGCGCACCGGACGGCGTTTTACGTGCGCTCGCAAGACGATCGCCGGCTCATCAATGCGCCCTTCGTGGACAACAGCTACAAATGGGCGAGCGGTGGCTTTCTCTCGACCCCCGAAGATTTGATCCGCTTCGGAAGCGCTCATTTGGAATCGGGAATACTCAATGATTCGACCTTGAGGATATTCTTCACATCACAGAAGTTAAATAATGGTGAGGAAACAGGTTACGGCATTGGTTGGCGCACAGGGGTGAACGAACGAGGAGAGCGGATCGTGAGCCACACGGGTGGCTCGGTCGGGGGCACCACCGTGTTGCTGGTCAACCGAGACCGCGGCCTGGTGGTGGCCGCGGTTGCCAACATCTCGAGCGCTCGCATGGGTCCTCAGTTGGCGACGAGGATAGGGGAGCTCTTCCTGGGGCAGTCATCTGGTGGAGGGCCGTGACGTGACGCGAGCTGGGCTCGGGTGTGGCCGGATGTTCCTGTTGATCGGCGCAGTCGCGCTCCAGGGATGCTCCTTCGTCACGAGCGGGCAGCCGGGTCAGGCCGGACCCAGTGGCCCGGCCGAGGCGGCAGGGGCCAGTTCACTGCCGCCCTCGGGATCCGACGCTGCGGACCTACTCCGCACGCCGGATGCCGTACCGCGCCAGGAGTTCAAGAGCAGCGGGGGCAACCGCCCATCGTATGTGGTGAACGGCAGGCGCTACGCGGTCTTGGAGTCCAGCGAAGGTTATGTCGAGCGCGGAGTGGCGTCCTGGTACGGACCGGACTTTCACGGGAGGAGAACGTCGAGCGGCGAACGCTACGACATGTACGGTATGTCTGCAGCGCATCGCTCATTGCCACTACCCACGTATGTGCGCGTCACCAGCCTGGAGAACGGTCGCAGTGTCGTGGTTCGCGTAAACGACCGGGGCCCCTTCGTCGATACGCAACAGCGCGTCATCGACCTCTCCTATACGGCGGCCCTGAAGCTGGGGTTGGTAGGGCCGGGGACCATGCGCGTGGAGGTCCTGGCGTTGGATCCGGCCGCAATCGAGCGGCGAGGGCGGTAGGGCGCCTCTTTCGCGCGTGTGCGTCCGCCGCCTTGTCGGGTGAGGGCATCCCGATAGATGAGCAGGGGAGTACGATTGTTCCGCAACTTTACATAATATGTATTATGCGAAGTTAGTTCGGAAAGCCAGGTAGTACCTGTCTCTGCCAAGTACTCAGTCCGAGACGATCTCCCGGACCTCGGCCAGCCGCATCTCGAAGATGCCCCGCCCCGGATCGTCTTCCTCGAAGGTCTCGAGGATCCGCTCGTAGAGCTCGACTGCGCCTACTATATCTAGTTGGCGCATGCGCGACTGGGCGGCGCTGTTGAGCGCGTCTCGGATCTGAAACCCGAGCGGCGCCCGATCGGCGATTCGGAGATACGTGTCCTCCGCGTCCGACCACCTTCCAGTCTCTTCGTAGGCCCGAGCCAGCAGGAAGCCCGCCTGTAGTCCCAGCGGCGTGCGCAGTGAAAGGCTCTCATCCTCAAGAATGCTCACGGCTACAGGCGCGGCATTGGTCTCGAGATTCAGCCTCGCGAGCAGCAAGACGCCCTCTCTCGCGTGCGGTGAGGCTCCGAATTGTTCCAGGAAGGTGCGCAACAGCGCCTTGGCGTCCTCTCTGGCACCGAGGGTGATCGTATTATGGATCACCTCGAGTTGCGTGAGCGTCGTTTGGTCGCGGTCCTGGGTGAAGTTCCAGTAATAGAACCCGCCGGCGATGAACAAGGCCAGGATCACGCCCGCGAGAACCAGCGCTTCCGTATTGAATCGCGCCCAGGTTGAGATTGCGAGGACCTTCGCGAGAAAGGCGTCTTCTTCCTCGTGGCTGTGCGGGACTCGGCGAGCTCCCGGGTGACGGCTCTTCGACATGGAACGGTCTCAGGTTCAGGCGAACACGTCCAACAGACTGGAAAAGCTAGCCTTGGCCTTTTTGGGGGTCAACGGAGCGCACTCATGTCAGGTGCCTCCCTTGGTCGCCCTGCGCAGTGCACCGGGCCGTGTGATGACGATGGCCCTCGGCTCTTCGCGGAGTACTCTTTCGTAAATCCAATCGTTGAGAGCCGTCGTGACCGTCGAGCGGTGGGCCCGGGCGAGGTCGGCGATCTCCTGGTGGGTGAACCAGTGATCGATCCGGATGCGTCTGCCTTCTTCCGTGCCGAACCGATCGGCCAACGTGAGCAGCACACGGGCGATGCGCGCCTTGGTGGTGTTCGTGGACGCCCGCGCCACCTCACGCTCGTTCGCGAGGTCGTCCTCGACGGCTGCGAGAAAAGCCGAGAGTGTCTTCGGAGACCCTCTGAGTGCCTGCAGCATGCCGTGACCGCTCAAAGGGAGCACGATGCACGCTTCGCCGGCGACGGCGTCGTATTGTCGACGGGTTCCGCTCAGGGCCTCCTCCCCGAACAGTTCCCAGGGCGCCACCACGGCCACGGTGCGGCGAGACCGGCGCCCTCCCCCGGGGAGCGACAGCCGAATGTGTCCCTCGCGTACGAGGTAAACCGCCTCGGACGCTTCGCCGCGCGAGAAGATCACCTGACTTCGGCGGTACCGGACCTCGGTGGCTCGCTTGACGAGACGGTTCACCTTTCGGTCCCGACGAGGAATGATGCGCAGAGGCAAGGTCCGCGTCCCTCCTATTCTGCGTGATCTGGCCGGCGGTGCATGCGGAGCGAGGGGTGGAGCGCCAGCAGTGTACCTATCAAGAGAACCGGAACCGATAGTAGCGCTGCGGAACGCGGGCCCACCAGATCGCCGAGGATGCCTGTGCCGAGTACGCCCACAGATCCTAGTGCCCAGGCGAGGCCCATGACGATGCCCGAGCCGACACCCGTGCCCTCCGGTAAGATCTCCTGAGCCATCACCACGATGGGAGGTAACATGGCCATATTGAGAAAACCGGCCATCGCCGCGAAGGCCAACGATCCCGGCGAGCCCGGTGGGAGCCACAGAGCCAGCATGTGGGTCGGCACCGACAGAATGGTCAGCCCGACCAGAAGGGTGCGCCGGTCCATTCGGTCTGTGAGCACGCCGCCGGTCAGCGTGCCGATCGCCTGTGCACCGAGATAGACGCTGAGGGCCACGGCACCCATGGTCTCCGACACACCGGCCTGCGCGGCGATGATGGGTTCCATCGTGAGGAATACACGCTGCACGAAGGCACCTACGGCGCTGATCCCGAACACAACTCCCAGAGGGCCCTTGAGGGTTTCGAACACGCGCCCGAGCGAGGGAAGCGGCGTGGCGTCGGCTCGGGCGCCGTTCGCCGGTAGCCGTCCGTAGATGACCGCCGCCACGATCAAGCCCGGGATCATCGCCATCCAAAGGCCTTCTAGCCCAACTTGGCCGACCAGCCCCACGGCGACCAAGGGTCCGACCGCGAAGCCGATGGCGCCGCCGAAGGAGAAGAAAGAAAGCCGGACGCCCCTCCCCTGCCCCGTGTCGAGGCTCGTGGCCATGGAGGCGGCGGGTGGATGGAATACGGCGCTACCGATTCCGCCCATCATCAAGAGCACCACGAGAATCGTGAACGACGGAGCGAGCCCGATCATGGAGAGGAAGACACCCGAAATAATCGGACCCAGCACCACAAACAACTTCGGACCGTAGCGATCCGCGAGGTAACCCGCCAAGGGCTGTAGCAGCGATGCGGCGATCGAGAGGACCATGGCCAGCGTTGCCGCGAGGGCGATCGAGAGGCCCAGCTTGCCCATGATCCGCGGAAGTAGGGGGCTCAGGAATGACGCATACGCGTCGTTGACGCCGTGAGCGATCGCCACGACCAGGGCCACGCGAGAGGCGCCACCGAGCGTGCGGGTCGGTGGGTGGCCAGGCTCCAGGGTTGTTGGGCTCATGAAGGCCGGAGTTTTTCTCTGTTCTGGAATCAAGGGCGGCGGGCCCGCTCGGCCCTTGGGATCCCTGGCGCGAGGGCGGCTCCCGCTTCTATGCTGGGGTATGCCTTAACGAACCCTGGAGGTCCCGTGACGCAACGCATAACCCCGGTACGGGCGGGTTGGATCCCCGCTGTGGCCCTGATGATGTCGGGTTGCCAAACGCCCCCTTCCCCTCCCCCCTCGGTGCCTGTGATGAACGACTCGGAAGTCGTATTCCCAATTGCGAATCGGCCTGACGTACGGGGTACTCTCGGCGCCGTATCGTCCGACCATCCATTGGCATCCGCGGTCGGATTGGAGATCCTGCGCGACGGCGGCACTGCCATCGACGCGGTGGTGGGCATGGCCGCCGTGCTGGCGGTAGTGCGTCCCCACATGAACGGGGTCGGGGGCGACGCGTTCGCCATTTTCTATGATGGCGAGACCGGCCGCGTCACGGGCATGAACGGCAGCGGGCGCGCCGGGGCGTTGGCAACGCCTGAGTTTTTCGGCCAGCGGAGTGAGATTCCGAGTGCGGGCGCCCTGAGCGTGAGCGTGCCCGGGACTGTCGCGGCCTGGGTCGATGCCCTCGACCGATTCGGGACCAGGTCGTTGGCCGAGGTCATGGGCCCGGCGATCCGGTATGCTCGGGAGGGCTTCCCGGTGTCGACCCGGCTGCATTCCGACCTCGCTGGCGGTGTGAGCGGTCTCAACGATCATGGGCGAGCCCTGTACGCCCCGGGTGGAGACGTCATAGCCTCCGGCGAAATGCTGAAGAACCCTGCCCTGGCCCAGACCCTCGAGACGATCGCTTCCGGTGGCAAGGACGCGTTCTACCGTGGTACGGTAGCCGACGCGCTCGCCGGCTTCATCGAGCAGGAGGGTGGTTATTTGAGGCCCGCCGACTTCGCGGCTCATGAGACCACCTGGCCCGACCCGCTCGAAGGGTCGTACTTGGGCCACCGCATCCTGGTGCTGCCCCCCAACACCCAGGGCATTGCCCAACTCCAGCAGATGGAGATGGTGAAGGCCTTCGACCTCGCGGCCCAAGGACACAACAGCGTGGACTACCTCCACACGCTCATCGAGGTCAAGAAGCTGGCCTTCGCCGACCGGGACCGCTGGGTGGCGGCTCCGGACTTCGCACCGGCGCCTCTCGCCCAACTCCTCGACCCCCTCTACCTGCGTGACCGTGCCGGCCAGGTCGATGCGGCGCGCGCCGCCGATGACGTGGCCTCCGGCGTCGAGGGTCGTGCGGTGACGGACGACGGCCGGGCGCGGCGCAGCGACTCGGGCGACACCGTCTATCTCACGGCTGTAGATCGATGGGGCAATGCGGTGAGTTGGATCCAAAGCCTGTTCAACACGTTCGGCTCAGGGCTCCTCGAACCCGAAACCGGTATCGTGCTCCAGAACCGTGGAGCGCTCTTTTCTCTCGAACGGGACCATCCCAACGTGGTCGCGCCCGGCAAGCGCCCGTACCATACGCTCACCCCAACGATGGGGCTTCGGGGATCCGAGTTGGCGTTCACCATGGGAACGCCCGGAGGAGACAGCCAAACTCAATCGCTGCTCCAGATTGTCAACAACATGTTCATCTTCGGCATGACCCCGCAGCAGGCCATCGAGGCACCCCGGTTCCGCAGCTACGACGGCTTGCGGGTGGACATCGAGGACCGCGTGCCAGCATGGGTGTTGACGGATCTACGCGCCCGTGGGCACGACATGCGAGTCGTCCATGGATGGACTGCCACGTTCGGTGGCGCTCAGATGATCTACGTCGAGCCCACCAACGGCACGCTTACGGCCGCGGCGGATCCCCGTCGCGAGGCTTACGCAATGGCTTACTGAGGACGACGAACCCGCATGGACCGACTCTTTGCCTTGGCCGGCGCCAAACTGGCCCTTTTGGGTGTCGTGCTTGGCGCTTTCGGAGCACACGCCCTACGGGAGCGGCTGTCTCCCGAAGACCTCGCCATCTTCGAGACTGGCGTGCGCTACCAGATGTACCATGCGCTCGCGCTGTTCGCGGTGGCGTGGGCCGCGTCCCGGTGGCCTGGTACGGCCGTCAACGCCGCCGGTTGGATGTTCATTGTAGGGGTCTTGATCTTTTCGGGTAGCCTGTATGCGCTCGTGCTCACCGACACCCGCTGGCTGGGGGCGATCACTCCCGTGGGCGGTGTGGCGCTGATCCTGGGGTGGGCTCTCCTAGCCTGGGGCATCTTCCAGGGCCGCTGACGCGTCCTGGTGAGTACCGACCCGAGTTCCGGGGATCTGGCCCGCGCCCGTGGGCTTCTCGAGGATGCCGCGCGCGTTTTCATCCTGACCGGGGCGGGCATCAGTGCGGAATCGGGCGTCCCCACGTTTCGAGGAGAGGACGGGCTCTGGCGCTCCTACCGACCCGAGGAACTCGCCACGCCCCAAGCCTTCCGAAAGGACCCGCGCCTGGTCTGGGAGTGGTACGCGTGGCGACGCGGGAAAGTGTCGGACTGTGAGCCCAACCCGGGCCACCGGGCTCTCGCCCGGCTTGCCCTTGCACGTCCGGCCCGGATCGTCACGCAGAACGTGGACGGCCTCCACGAGGTAGCGGCAAGAGACGAAGCCGACGGGTCCGACTGGTCGGCGGCGTCTCCGCTCGAGTTGCACGGGTCCCTCTTTCGAGTTCGGTGCACGGAATGCGCCTACCACGGGCGCGATCGCGCCGACATCGACGCGACCGACAGAGATACGCTGCCTTCCTGTCCGGAGTGTGCCGCCCTGCTCCGCCCGGACATCGTATGGTTCGGCGAGGCCTTGGATCCCTTGGTGCTTTCGGCGGCGTTCGATGAGGCGCGTGAGGCCGATCTCTGCCTGGTCGTGGGCACGAGCGCCGTAGTCCAGCCAGCCGCTTCCCTGCCCCGCATCACGAGAGAGGCGGGCGGCTCCGTCATCGAGGTCAATCCTCAGACCACTCCCCTGACCGACTTCGCAGATGTGGCTCTCAAGGGTCCGGCCGGTATCGTGCTTCCTACGCTGATGGGGGACTGAGGGCCGCCAGGTCGGCGAGTGAGATGTTGCCCCCGCTCAGGATGATTGCCGTTGCACCCGCCCCGGCCTCGCCCGGGCGCCCCGGCAGCTTCGCCGCGAGCAGCGCCGCCAGCCCCACCGCCCCACCACCTTCCACGATGAGGCTGCGCTGGTTGACGGCGAACGCCATGGCCCGGAGGATCTCGTTTTCCGATACCACCACATGCTCATCCACGAGGTCCCTCACCATCTCGAACGTGTGATGGTTCGGGATGCCGATGCCACCCGAAAGTGCGCTTGCGACGGTCGGCTCTTCGACCACCTCGATGGGCCGGCCCGCCTCGAGGCTGCGCACCATCACGTTCGCGCGCTCGGCCGACACCGCGGTGATCCAGACATCCGGATTGACAGCCTTGGCCGCCTGGGCCACTCCTGCCGCAAGCCCACCTCCCGAGAGCGGGACGACGATCCGGCTGAGCGTCGGCAGGTCATCCAGGATCTCCGCGCTGATGGTGCCCTGCCCTGCAATCACGAGGGGGTCGTCGAACGGATGGATGTAGGTCCTCCCGTCCGAGCGATGGATTTCCTGGGCGCGCGCTTCGGCCTCGTCGTATGTCCCGCCGGCCAGAATCACCTCAGCGCCGTTTCGCTGGATGGCTTCGAGTTTGACGGGATCCACCCACTCCGGAACGCAGATTGTTGCGGGTACCTCGAGGTGGCGAGCCACATAGGACACGGCCCGCCCATGGTTCCCGCTCGAACACGTGACCACTCCCTGCCGGCGTTCATCGGGTGCGAGGGCGAGCATTCGTGCCGCCGCGCCTCGGACCTTGAATGAGCCCGTCACCTGGAGGCACTCGAGCTTCAGGTGAACAGGGCCACCATAACGCTCAGACAACTCAACATCATGGAACAGGGGCGTGTGCTGTGCGAAACGCGCAACGCTCGAGCGCGTTGCCGCTGGGTCCACGTCTACATTCCGCTCATGCGGGCGACCTCGGCCTCGGCCGCGATATAGCCGAACGCCGCCCACTGGTCCCGGGCAGCGAGAACCTGATCCAGAATCCCGCCGGCTCGTTCCGTGTCGCCGGCGAGCACGTAGGACATCGCGATCCCGTATCCAAGTGTCGCGGCCTCCAACGTGGATTCACCTCCGGGGCCGAGGAGATCCGTTGCGCTCACGTCTCCCTTGAAGAGCAGCAGCAGATCGAGGTAGGACGTGTTCTCGATGATCTCCATGTCCGCGTTGATCCTCCCGAGGATCTCCAGGGCCTCATCACGTAGGCCGAGCCGCCGCAGCGTAAGATAGGACCAATACGCGGTGGCCACGCGGGTATCGTCGTTTCTGGCCGTGGCCATGCATTCGCGGAGCGCCGCCCGTGCAAGCTCGAACTCGCCGCTCAGGTAGTGCGCCAGGCCGAGGTGATACCAGATGTTGAAGTGCAGCGTGCCGGTGGGAATTCCGAGTGCGTTCGGCAACCCGTCGGGCTCGACCCTGTCGGGTTGCCCCTCGATCATTCTGGTCGCCTCCTTGAGGTCGACGATGGCCTGGTCGAACTCTCGGACCGAGATGTGTCGATGCCCGCGGTGCCTCAAGAAGCGGGCGTCTCGCAGGTGGAGTTCGGCGCCCCTACCGAACAACTCGATGGCCGTCCGGTAGTGGGCCAGGTATCCGTGCCTGCGGCCGGCCCAGATGATCGCGTCCGCATCGTCCGGGGATGCCTCGAGATCGGACAGCGCGGCCTCGAGCTTCGCCTGATAGACCGACGCGACCTCCGGCGGGAACGTGGGCGGAAAAAGTGGCTCACCCAGCAACGAACGGGCCTCCGCGCTCCCCAGGGAGGACAGTCCCTTCGTGCCATCGCCCTGGTACACGTAGCGGAAGGTGACGCACCCAGCGATGGCGCCGGGACAGTAGTAACTGACGAGCTCGATTTTCGCGTATTTGCCGTCAGCGGTCCGCACGACGTAGGTGGCAGGCTTGGGGCGCAGGATGTGGCTCATCCAACTGTAGTCGTACCAGTCCTCCGTTGCCGTGTTGACGGTGTCGCCTCGCACCCGGTTGGCGACGTATCCCTCGGCTGGTGCCGTGGTCAGCGAGTCGAAGGGGACCGTGGCCTCCAGAACGCCCCCTTGGCCCGGGAAGCCGGGCCCCCCGTTCACGATGATGATGTGACGGCGAAAGGCGAGATCCCAATTCGTCCCCTCGGGGTCGTCGACCGTCGAGCCGCGCGAGAAGTCGAAGTAGCTCCAGCCCTCTTTGGTCGCGTCCGCCGTAAAGACCACGGGGCCGATCATGGCCGAACCGGCCTCTGACGGTCCGGCGGAGGTCGGTTGGAACATGTCGAGTTCGGGGCGCCGCAACGATACGGCTACGAAGGTGGCGGCCACGCCCACCACCACCAGTGTGATCACGATGAACGGGAGGTTCGCCTGGAGGCGCCGCCCCTGTCCTAGATCCGACACGATCCCCTCCGGTGAGGACGAACGAAGCCCCGCACCCTAACGGGTACGGGGACTTCAGATTCCGGGAAGATCGCGGACGCCCTACCCTGCCGCCAGGGGGGCGTCGCGTGCTAAGCCGAGCCGGCCTTCGCTGCTAGATCTTGTCCAGCAGCCAACTAAGAATGACTCGAATGATTCTCTTGATTAGTGTGACCATGTTGCCACTGGCGGTTTGAGTCTCGTGTGACCCGACACCGTACCCTACGAGTCATGCCAAGTTCTGGTTTCCAATGATTTGGACGACACATACGAGGATTGGGTTGCGGTCGGTGGGAGAGCCTCTGCCGATCGACTCCGGCGTCATACGTTTTCGATCGGGCTGATGAGGGACTTGAGCCAACCGGCTGCGGCGATGGCGTCCTCGAAGGCGCCCGCAGGCAGGCCCTGTTCCTCGATGTCTAGGCTGGCCGTTGTCGCAAGGCGATAGTGATCCGGCCCCGACACCACGATTGCCATGCCTGGGCAGCTCGGAAAGTGTTCGGTCAAGAACGCCGCGATGTCATGCACAGTCTCTGTATAAGGCGTCGACGTGACGTTCCGGAGGTCGAAGACCAAGCCAAAGCCGGTGGGAGACGGTGAGCCGGCTGCAATGGAGAGGAGGGTCTCCTTGCTCTCCGTCAATTCGACCTCTCCCTCCCCGGAAACGTACACGAGCCGCTCTTCGGGAGAGACTCGGTAGGTGTACGGCATTTGAAACCCTGATCTCTAATTCCTGGGGGATACCTCTAAACTGTGCATAAGAATACAAACAATGCAGGTATCTTTAGTCACGCGGTCAGCACGAGTCTTCAGCTGCGGTAACGCCCCAAGCGTCACCGTCGTCCTACGTCATATCCACCGGTCGTCTACGCCGTATTGCGTAGATCGCCCATTCCTCCAGTGCCCCATCGTTCACCGAACGCATTCCTCAGGTGAACGAACAGATGGAGGACTACCATGCATTCCCGCACAAACTGGCCCTTCGTGGCGTTGTTGGCGCTCCTCGGCGCGACGCCGGTTCAGGCCCAGACACCGGCTGACAGCCCGGTAAACAAGCAAGTACGCGAGGGGTTTTGGCTCGAGATGGACGTGGGGTACGCCGCGTTCGGGTGCGAGGGTTGCGGGCCACGCAGTAACGAAGTCGGCCTAGGGTTCGCCATCGGTGGGGCTGTCGGTGACAAATGGCTGATCGGTCTCCTTTCCAGCGTGTCTGTTTCCAACTTCGACAAGGATTTCGAAGAGAGAGAAGCGGGTGTCATGGGTCTCGGTGCCCATTATTACCCCACTCCCTTTAGTGGTTTTCACTGGAGGGGCATTGTCGGCGTGTCTTACGTGAGCCACGGGTCAGGAGACCCGGAGTATGGGAGTATCGGCGGTTTCCTCGGGGTCGGATACGACACGCCGCGGACCGGTAGCTTTGGGTTCACGCCTTATGCGGGCGTCGTGGCGGGGAGCATCGACGGCGAAACATTCAATTCGCTCCAGATCGGAGTCGGTGTGTCGTGGCATTGACCACTTGGCTCAGTGCTCGAACAGGGCTAGAGGCCCTCTCCTGACATCTCGGCCAGGAGCTGTGCTACGCGCAGCTCCAACACACCGATGGACTCGCAGCGGAGGGGGTTCCCGCTGGTCGCCCGCGGCCGGCCGACCGCATCGACTACGGTCAGGATCCTGACCCACCCGTCGCTCCTGGTCATCGACGAGATCGGCTACCTGCCGGTCAGCCCGACCGGCGCCATGCTCTTCTTCCAGTTGATCAACCGACGCTATGAGCGCGCATCCACTGTGCTGACGTCCAATAAAGGGTTCGAGGAGTGGGGCCAGATCTTAGGTGACGAGGTCATGGCCGCTGCGCTCATCGACCGCCTGCTGCATCACTGTCACATCGTTAACATCCGCGGCAACAGCTACCGCATGCGTCATCATACGGAGCTCTCCAACGTACTCCACTCGGCTCCTGCGGAGCCGAGCCCCTCACACCCGAGGAGAAGCAGAGCAAAAGCAAAGGAGAAGTCGACGACCTAAAGGCTCGTCACCTGCCGTCGAAGTGTGACATTTTCAACCGCCACAAATGGGACATTTTCACCCGGCGTTGACATTGGACCCACCTTTGGTGG
>JADFRS010000080.1 GCA_022561145.1 Gemmatimonadota bacterium | reverse complement strand
AACAACCTCCCGTCCGGCGTGTCCGTCACGGTGGAGTACTCCGACGACGGGGCCAGCACGTGGACCTATGTACCGGTCTCCGCCGGTTGCAGTGCGCCGGCGACCTACGACACGTGCGTGACCCACATTCGTTGGACCCTGCAGAACGACCTCAGCTATGTGGGCCCGAACAACACAGGCAACGTCAGTTTCGTAGCTCGAATCCAGTAGGATGGCTTCCTCGAAGTCTGGACTGGAACCATCAGGCCTGTGCGCCTATGATGGCCCTGCGAAATGTTTGGGTGCCCCAGAGATCGATGGAGTTCGAGATGCTGAAGAGAAACCGAGTGCTCGTTCTAGGCTTTCTTGTAGTCGGGGCTGCGCTGCCCATCCAGGTCCTGGGTCAGCAGAGCGCCACCGCGAGCGACGACGACCTCCAAATCATGCCGGACGTGGTGTACGGCCACAAGGACGGCATGGCGCTGACGTTCGACGTGTTCAGACCGGCGAACGCCCACGGCGGCGCGGTGCTGTACATGGTGAGCGGCGGATGGGTGTCGCGTTGGGGGCCGCCTCAGCGTTTGGCTAGCCGGAGCTTCTCGGGGCTTCTCGAGAAGGGGTTGACGGTCATTGCGGTGCGGCATGGAAGTGCGCCGCGTTACAAGGTGCCCGAGGCCGAAGCCGACGTGAGGCGCGCCTTGAGATACGTGCGCTTGCACGCCGCCGATCTCGGCGTCGACGTGGACCGTCTGGGCGTCTTCGGCGGAAGCGCCGGAGGGCATCTGTCGCTGATGCTTGGCCTCGGCTCCGACGAGGGCGAGCAGGATTCGAGGGACGAGGTGCTGCGGACGCCCGCCCGGGTCGCGGCGGTGGTCGCGTACTATCCTCCGGTCGACCTTCGGCCGATCGTCGGCCCGAGCGAGCGGTTCCCGGCGCTCGATTTCCCCGAGGAGCAGGCTGCCTCGATCTCACCGATCCTCTTCGTAACTCCTGACGACCCCCCGACGCTCCTGATCCACGGAGATGCGGACACCCTCGTGCCGATCAGCGCCAGCGAGCTCATGTACGCCGCGCTGCAAGCCGAAGCGGTGGAGTCCGAGTTCATCACCATCGCAGGTGGGGATCACGGCTTCAGGAATCCGGATCACCGAGCCCAAGCACAGGCCGCCATGGTGGCCTGGTTCGATGGGCATCTGGCGCCGAGCCCTGGAGGCTGAACGCTCGCCTCGGCGGTACACCGGGCTCTGAACGGCTGACCGTTGCCACAGCATTCAACGCCGTGGCGAGGCCGATGTGGATCGGCAGAAAGAGCGCGAAGAGCATTCCCGTCTGCTGTCCGGTCGCCGGTAGCAGCTGGAAGAGAAGGCCGAGTGTCGCGACTCCGACCGCGACGAAGCCGAGGATGCGCGCGTGCCGGACAGCCGCATCCCTCCCGCCCAGCGCCAAGGGCACCAGGACGACGAGCGGCAACGACACGGGGTTGAGGAGGAATAGGCTCTCGTTCCGCGTCATCGACCAATGATCGGTGAGCAGCACGAGTACGAGGATCAAGCCACTCACGCCCGCCAGCAAACTCCACGTGGAAGCGAGCGCACCCAAGAGAACACGGAACGATCGGGCTCCGGTCGCGGCACGCCGCCCGACCCACGCGAGCCCCCCGCCCATGAGAGCTCCCAGCACGAGATAGCGCCAGAACCAGGACACCGCGCGTACCGGCTCGGTTTTCCGCGTCGAAGGCACTACCACCTCCTCGGCCATCACCAGCGGTACCTCGAGCCCGTCTCCGTTCGTGACGGTTGCGTCTCGGATGGCGTCCCGTAATGTCATGGGAACGAACATCTCCTCCCAAAGGGAGATCGGGCGGTCACCGGGGCTACCGAGAAGCACGTCCATCCCCGTGAACACGACCGGATCGATCTGGGTGAGGCGCCGCGTGTGGGTCCGGTACGACGTGCCCGTCTCCCTCGTGCCGAGCTGCTCGAAGAGTGCGCCGCCCAGGACTTGGTCGAGCAAGTCACGGATGCGGGTCGAGCAGTTGTCGAGGAAGTAGTCGTAGGAGTAGTCTCGGTTCCGTGGCAACGCATTCACTTCCGCGAGTTCGAGCAGCATCAGGCGCTGGCTGGGCGTGAGAGCCAGCTCCTGCATCACGACCTCACGATTGGCACGCGCATACGAGTCGACCATCGCAGCCGTCGAGAACGGCGCCATCATGTATAGCATCTGGCCCTTGAGAAACCGGGGAACGAAATCGACCTGGTCGAAGTCGAAAATGCCCCAGTTGTAGGCGACGTCCCGGCCTGTCTCGGTGTCCAGCACGCGCAGCGCGTTGTGGCCGAAACGCTCCCAGACCGCGTCTCCCGGTCCGGTGGTGAGGAGCCAAACACGGAGTCGAGAACCGGGCTCTGGGGCCCGGTCAGCCGCCTCGCCCGCTTCGAAGGTGCTCGCTTGCACTGGCAACGCCGCCGCCGCGTTGGGAGGCAACGCTGCCAAGCCCAACGCGAGCCCGATCAGTGCGCGATTCTTCAACTAGTTCGACTCCGGTTGGCATGGGTCCCGCGTCCATGGATAACCATACTGGGGTGGCCAAGCGACCCACGCGGAATGGCGCGACCCACGCTCATGCCGCGGGGGTACCCCCCCCCGCTTGCGCCACGCTGGCCACTGGGCGGATGTTGTGTCTCTCGCCCCAGACGGCCTTGTCCACGGAACCATCATGCCGAACTGCATCGATTTCGCGCAGCTCCCCTCACGCTCCCTACTGACGGCGTTTGCCCTCATCATGCTCAGCGGCTGGTCCGGTGAGGCCGCCGCGCAGGGGCGGGGAGGTCAGAGCGAGCGACCTGCTCGCTCGACCCGGAATATTTTGGGTGGCGTCCCAATGTCGGCGGCCGACAGTGCGCGGCAGAAGATCGTTGCCCGGCTCGACTTCGACAGTTACAAGGAGCTGATCCGCGGACTGACCGAGTTCGGGGATCGCGAGCAGGGCACGCCGCGTAACGCTGCCGCAGTCGATTGGATCGAGGCTCAGCTCCAGGGATGGGGCTACGAAACGGAGCGTGTACACTACATGTTCACCCCGCGTGGATCGGACACGCCCGAGCCTCGTGAGCAGGTCTTCGCGACCAAGTGGGGCAGTGACGTGCCGGGCGAGATGTACATCATCAGCGGGCATATGGATGGTCGCGGCGGGGGTGAAGCCGCCAACGACGACGGCTCGGGCACCGCGCTTGTCATGGAGATCGCGAGGGCCCTGTCCGGCCCCGAAATCGAGACCGCGCGGACCATCCGGTTCGCGCTCTGGAACAACGAGGAGACGGGGCTGAACGGAGCCCGTGCCTACGTGGAGCAGCGGGCGGAGCTCCAGGGCATCGAGGACCCGGCAGGTTCAGGACGATATCCTGAGCCGAAGTGGCTCGGCATGATTCAGCACGACATGATGCTGTGGGACCACGGCAACCCGGTGACGTTCAACCAAGCGCTGGATGCCGACGTGGACATCGAGTTCCAGCTCAACTCGGTGATGGCGGCCGAGTCGGCCCAGCTCGCGCTCGTGCTGTTGAACGCGAACCGAATGTTCGCGACGGACTATCCAGCGGTCATGAGCAACGCGATGAGCAACACGGACTCGACGCCCTTCATGGATCTCGTGCCTTCGGTGAGCCTTCGCGAAAACCGGCGCCTCTATGAAACGGGAAACCGGGCGAACCCGCACTGGCACCAGCCGACGGATCTGTTCGTCACGTTCTCGGACGCCGACTTCCGCTTGGGATTCAACGCGGCGCAGACGACGCTAGCCGCGGTCGCGAAGCTTGTCGAAGCACGCGAGGTGGGCGCTCGGGCCGAAGGGAATTGACGCGAGTGTGCGGGCGTCAGCCTTCGTCGAGCGTGGCGACTTCCACGCTCGACTGTCCGTCCTGATCCAGAGTCACGCGTAAGGACCAAGGCTGACAGCAGACCTCGCAGTCCTGGACGTACTCTTGGACCGGGCCACCGGTGGGGTCGATGATGAGCTCGACCTCGACTCCGCAATACGGACACCAGACCGAGGTCGCCTGAGTCAGCTCTTCCGAGGCGGCGTCTTCGGGCTCGCTTTCATCGAGCCAATTCATCGGTAGTCCGTCCATGCCACTACCCTGCCACCGAGCGCGGTGAACGGCAAGGAAAATCCCCACCTCTTCTTGTTCACTGTCGGACGATAACAAAGAAGCCGCCCCCTGCCGAAGCAGGGGGCGGCGGGTTTCTTCAGCCGTTCGGGCGTGCGGCCAGGGGCCGCGCGACCCGTCCGGTCACACCTACACCATCAACCGACCTCCTCGAGGTTCGGGTTCAAGCTCCGCTCGCTGTTCGGGATGTCGAAGCAGAGCTGACGGCCCGTCAACCCGTATTTGCCGAGGAAGGATTCGGCGGCATCCAAACCGCGCTCCCAGGTAGTGAAGAGCGACGACACCGTCGCGAAGTCCGGCAGCTCGAGGTCGCCTGGCACGGAGTTCTGTGCCCAGCGGCGCTGGTCGCCCAATGTCCGGCCCTCGTAGAACAGCTCGATCGCGCGCTCGCGCTTGAGCATCCTCCACGCGTCGGCTGCGTCAGCCGGTGCGGGCCAGGGCGCCAGTGCAGTACCTCCTGCCATGCCACCACTCGGTGTCGCGATGGTGGTGATCCCGGCTCTCATGGCGTTGATGTCCGCGATCGCGCCGCTGAAGTCACCACCCGCGAGCTTCGCCTCGGCCTCGATGAGGCGCATCTCGCGTCCGCTCGCGAGGCGGATAGGATCACTCGGGCCGGTATACTTCAGCGGGATCTGCCAGTACGCCTGACCGAACTCGTCGAGCGCCCCGACCGCGAAGGGTGCGGAGCCTAGGCCCCATGCGATGCGTGGATCTCCGGACGTCTCGAAGTACCCCGTGCCCGCGATCGGGAAACCGAAGCCTCCGTTTTCGTCGTGGGGCTGTGCCTGCGTGAGATCCGGCTGGTTCCCGTAGTACGAGTTCCACATTGTGTAAGACCCGTAGGGCGTGCCCGCGATCGCCCAGTACAGCGAGTTCCGTGTGGTCGCGCTGCTGCCGTCCGTGAGGAGGTCGTAGCGCCACGAGTTGTCCGTGATCGATGCGGCATCCGACGCCGCTTCCGCCCAACTCCGTAGGCCGTACGTCGCCAGGAACGCACGCACCTGCGCGCGCCCGGCTTGCGCCGCCATCCGCTGACCGGCCGACCCGCCGCTCATCGCGACGGTGAACTGAGCTTCGGCCCGCTCCAGATACGCGGTCCCGACGAACGGCTCCCCGCCGTCGACGACGCCCTCGCAGTAGTGCTCACCGAGCACGCGGTTCGAGTACCCGGCCCAGATGTTGGCCTGGGCGATGAGCTCGGCCCCGACGCCCCCAGCCTCCTCGAAGAGCGTGATCGCCGTCTCGGCGATGAAACGAGCCTGCTGGAGCGTTCCAAACGGGCCCGAGTCACCTGGCTCGAGGTTGCCGGCCTGATTGTCCGGGTTGTGGCCGTGCGCACCGATCTGGCCGCCGGGCATGTACTCACGGGCGATGAGCCCTCCCCAGCGCGCGATCGACCCATTCCCCGCGAGCCCGACCATGAGCTGTCGCTGGGCGCCGTTCACCAGCCCTTCGCGCGACTCCTCCTCGACCAGGAACTCGTCCTGGATCGGACCTGGGTTGACCACGTCGCATCCCGTGGTGAACGCCACCGCGGCCGCGAGGACTCCCGTCATGTAACTTCTCTTTGCCATGGTTGTCATTGTTTGTCCCTCCCTAGAACACGACTCGGAGGGATACGCGGAGCGTGATCGGTGCAGGCACCGTCTCCTCGAAGTTGTAGCCCTGCTGCGGCCCCGTGTTGTTGCCCGGATCGGCGCTCGCCTCCGGGTCCATGAAGGGCATCTCCTTCATCCAAAGGAAGGAGTTGTTGAGCGCGAGCGTGAGCAGCGACGAGCCGACCCTGTCCGGGAAGGCGAAGTCCACAGGAATCGTCGCTGAAACACTGCGCAGCTTGAAGAAGCTCGCGTCCCACATGTAGCCCTCCTGCCGGCTGGTATTGCAGCGGGCCATCCAGATCGCCGGAATGTCCGCCTTCAGCGCGTTCGAGTTCTCCGGGTCGATGTAATACGGGAAGCAGAGCGGCGAGCGGACGCTTCGCCCGATCGCGAACGTCTGCTCGTTCATGTAGAAGCCGCCCTTGTAGTCCCCGCGCGCGCTCAGGCTGATGCCCTTGGGCGCCCGGATCGTGATCGACGGGCTGAGGAACGTCGTCGGCAGGTTCGGGCCATAGAGGTAGTGGCTGTCGCGCGTTCCGTCTCCTTGGAAGCCTGGATCACCCGGCTCGAGGAACTCGACTTCGCTGAACGAATTCACGATCTGGTCCGGATTGGAAACCTTCTGGTTACACCGCGCGCGAAGCGGATAGCCGACCTTGCGGCACGTGGTCTCGAGGTTCGGGTCCCTCAGCTCGAGGATCTCCGAGTGGTTCGTGCTGAAGTTCACGCCCAAGTCCACGCCCCAATTGGCGCTCTGGAAGACCGTCGCGTCGACGTCGAGCTCGATGCCGCTGTTCTTGATCTTGCCGATGTTCGTGAGCTGGCTGCTCGTGAAGCCGCCCGATGGAATCTGGCCGATCTTGAAGAGGGCGTCGTCCGTGGTCTGCCGGTAGTACGTGAACGTCGTCGTCAGCCGGTTGTTCAACCAGCTCGCGTCGAAGCCACCCTCGACCTCCGTGGTGACCTCGGGGCCGATGTCGGGGTTGCCCACGTTCTGCGGCACGAAGGCCGGAATGCCGGCCAGCCCCTCCGGGCTCCACGTCCGCACCGCGTCGAAGGCGCCCGGTGCGCGGCCTGACTGACCGTACGCGAAGCGCAGCCTCATCTCGCCCAAGTCGGGATAGAAGTCCTCGTCCGAAAGCACGTACGACACGCTGCCCTTCGGATAGACCTGCAGAGCGAAGTCCGAGCCGAATGTGCTGTTTCCGTCCACGCGCACCCCGAGCGTCAGGAAGTACTTGTTGGACACGTCGAACACGTTTTGTAAGAAGAAGCCGGCGTTCCAGATCTTCGAGCGGTTCTCGAATGCCAGCCTCTCCGCCCCGGAGCTGATCGTCGGATCAGCGGCCCCGGGGAAGTTCTCGGCGAAGCCTTCGAGCAAACGGTCGTCGTCACCGGTCGCCTGCCCGCCCCACGAGAAGTTGGTCGAGATCTGGTCGGAGATGCCGTACCGGTAGGTGCCGACGTAGTCGAGCGAGAGCACGCGGTTCTGGAAGGTGTTGTTGAGCAGCGAGCCTTCCGGCACCTGACGCCACCCGAACGGGCGGAGGTTGCGATGCTCACGCGCCGTCCAGTCGTATCCCACCACGAAGCGGTTCGTCAAGTTCTCGATCGGCGTGTACGTGAGCGTCAGTCCCGTGGTGAACCGCTCCACGTTCTCGTCGAGCTGCTGCTCGAGCAGCTCGCTGAGCACCTCAGGGTCGCCGGTGGCGAAGTAGTTCCGCTCCTGGCGGAAGGCGTTCAGCGTGATGCCCTGGGCGTTGTTCTGCCCGTTGGTCGTGGTCAAGGCGAGGTTGACGTACGACGTGTTCCACTGGACCTGGAGGTCCGGGGTCGGCTGGAACGTCAGATTCGCTCGCGTCCCGTACCTTTTCTGGGTGTCGTTCGCCAGCATGCCTTGCGCGTCGCTGAATGACCCGGACACGAAGTAGTTGATCCCGCCTGAGCCGCCACGAACCGAGAGGGAGTAGTCCTGGTTGTACGCCTGGTTGGCGAACTGGCCGCACTCGAAGATCCCGGTGCACATGAAGTGCTCCATGCCGTTGTACGGGATCCCGGACCCCTCGACGCCGAACTCGCGGCTCCACTCGGTCCCGGTCTGGACCTCGGCGCTCCACACCGGTGCGCCACCGATGCCGCGCTTCGTGAAGACCTGGATCACGCCGCCGGCCGCCTCTGTGCCGTACAGCGTCGTGGCCGCCGAGCCCTTGATGATCTCGATCCGCTCGATGTCCATCGGGTTGATCTGGTCCAGAGGGCTGACGGCGATGTTGCCGCTCCGACCACCCCGACGGTCCGGCGGGTTCGCGTCCGGAAGGGGTTCGCTCCTGATGCGCACGCCGTCGATGTAGATGATCGGGTGGCTGTTCAGCAGCGCGCTGTTAGCGCCACGGAGCCGGATGATCTTGGCCTGTCCGATGGACCCGCCGCCGTAGACGTCGAGTCCGGGCGCCGCCGCCTGCAGCATGTCAGATATGCGGAGCGGCGCGTCCGGTATGTCCGCCATGTTGATCTGGGTGATCGTATTCCCGATCTCGCGCCGGGTCGCCGCGCCGGCGGTACCCGTAACGACGATCTCGTCGAGGCCGAGCGCCTGAATGTCGAGCGCGAAGTCGGTCGTGGTCGTCCCGCCGGCGGTCACCGTGACCGACCGCGTGACCGTGCCGTAGCCGATGCGCTGTGCGCTGAGGTCGTACGTACCTGGCCTCACATTGAGGATCAGGAACCGACCGTCGGGACGCGTGAGCGCTCCGAGGTCCTGACCTTCCAGATACACCTGAACCCCGGCGAGGCCAGCACCGGACGCAGCGCTCGTCACCGCTCCCGTGAGCTGACCGGTCTGGGCTTGTGCCGCAGGTGCGGTCAGTGCCATCAACGCAAAAACGAGCAGAGCCACAAGGCCCGTCCGTGGAGCTGATGGAAGTTCGATTCGAACGATATTCGATGCCATGGAGACCTCCTTCGGCCAGATGCCGCATCGTATTTCTTCGCGACGCGTTCCCAACCGCACACTACCCACGACAGACATCCGGTGTACGAAGCGAGGGGACCATGCGTGTTCGGGAGAGTCGCTAAGTGGGCCTACACTACGACTATGTCCGAGAACGAGCAATGGTCATCAGAACGTGACCGGTCCGAGACCGAGCTGTCATGCGCCGTGGACGTCTTGACCTCGGCCATTCGACTACACGATATACAGCTGGCCTCTTCACTCTCCCTCTCGGACGCTGAAGCATGAGGCGAACAACTTTCTTCGCAGGGCTCCTCGTGGTAAGTACGGTTGCCGCGGGTTGCCTGGACGACTCGATCACCGGCATTCGACCAGTCACCATCAGCATCGCCGCCGAGTCCGAAACCGCTGCGGTCGGTGAGCTGGTCACCGTCACCTATAGCGCCACGGGCACGGGGCTGATTTCGGTGATCGTGGATTGGGGAGATGGAGTGATAGACACGGTCCCGTTCGGCGGCGCGCCCGTTGAGGCCGCGGGTGGCGTTGAGCACACGTATTCGGACGCGGGCAGTTACGACATCACGGGTACAGTGAACGCACAGAACGGCACTGCGTCATCCGGGATTGCGATCCAGATCAGCTGATCGACTCCGGTCCCGCCCACGGAGACGCGACACAACTTCGATCACCACGTCCACCGACGCGCGCGCGCGAAGCTCTATCTGTGTGCTCCACGTCCCCCAGTCCGGAATGCTCGCCTCGATCACATAGACGGCAGGAGGCAACGGGCCGAAATCGAAGCGGCCCTGATCGTCCAACCGGGCTTCCGCAAGGCCCGGCTGTATTCGCAACACGACGCTGTCCGCTGGGATCAGATCCCCAAGGCCGAGAACACGACCTCGCACGGTCCCCGTGAAGTCCGGATCATCGCGGTGCCGAAGGCGCGTCACCCAAAGCAGGATGTAGCCGCAATCTTCCGGTGCCCCAACCGGTGATGAGGAGCCCTCGAAGACCTCAATCCCGGTTACGACCCGGGGCTCCAACATCCGATGGATTTGGACTTCCCAAATGTCGTCAATTCGTTGCCGGACGAGGCTCCCGTTCAGGTAGAAGTCCAGTTCACAGCTGTCATCGACATCGGAGAACCGTGACCACTCGGCGGTCGGATGGAGTCGGAATGCCATCTCTCCAGTGATCAGCAGCCTGGCCTCCAGTCGGGGAATCTCGCTCAACACCTGTAGCAGAGTGTCGTAGCCAAGGTCGATCATCTCCCTCTTGGTTCGGTGCAGTAGAGCTCGGTCCTCACGCAGATCGAAGCCTACCGATGCCAGCCAGGCAGCCTCCTCTCCGGCGTCGATAGATGTCTCCTCACGGGTCGTAGGGATCGGGGCATCGATCGAGCGTGCAAGACCAATCTCGATCGGCACTACACCGGCGACGTCTGGGAGCGAGAGCTCTGTGGCGCCAGACAGCTCATCTCCAGCCGATGCGGTCGCGATCACACTGCTACCGCTTGGCACTTCGCACACAGTGAACACGCCGATGCTGTCCGCGTCCGTGCCGTAGCCCTCGAAGCTGCGTCGGTACGTGCCCTGCGCCTGGGTCCAGACCACCCGTATCGCGGCATGTGGGGCGGGCGCCCCGTCAGAGTGGACTACTCTCCCGATCAGAATCACGCTCTCGGCGTCGACAGATCCCGAACTCCGGCACCGGTCATAGACGAAGGAACTGATCGACGGGAGCCCCAGCCGCACTTGGCGAACCCTGTCACGCGCGACCGTGACGTCTGCGATACTGCCCGAGTGACCGAGCTGGGCCAGCGCAGGGTGTGAGGCGCGTAGAGACCAGGTGCCCACGCCGACGTCCTCGAGCCGAAAGGCCCCCTCAGCATCGGTCAGAGCCTCGAGATCAGTGCCCACGATCCACACACGCGCCCCCTCGGCCGGGCCCCCCACACTGTCCGTGACGGTTCCGTAGATGGCGGTCCGTGTTCCGTTCAAGGCTACACCGGCCGAGGTCGTGATTCGCGTTACCGAACCCCCTTCTTCGACGTATCCCCGTACGTCATAGCGTCGCGTTCGCCCAAACTCGTCCCGGATGTCGACGAGTCGAGGCATCCGGATACTCCACTCTTCCACGATCCATGTGCCGTTGGGCAGCTCGCGGAAGAACATGCGCCCGCTCGCGTCGTCGCCCTGGACCGCCGCTCTACGGCCGAGGTTGACGTACTCGTACTCCAACGACTCGAGACGCCCGTTCTCTTCGTCCACCCAAAGCACGCCCCTCACGTCCGGCAGCCTCCGAGCTGGGATAGGCTCGAAACGCAGGCCGACGAACCCTCGTCCGTCCTCTGACTTGTGATCGAGAGCGAAGCAATGACCGTCGAGAAACGAATCCGACAGCAGGACGGCGGCATCGGGAGCAGAGTAGAGCACTTCACCCGACTGCTCTCGTACGAAGCCGTAGGCCGCAAGAGTGTCGGGATCCACACTCTCGAACGGCTGTGGCGTGAAGTACCTTCTCCGCGTCCGCTCCTCATCCAGGACTTGCTGGGTCTCTGCGTCCAGATCGCGGACATAGTGTATCCATGCGAAGCGGTATAGCTCGCGCTCGGAGGTCCACGTGGCCGCGGCCAATGCCTTGCGGACCTCCTCCCATACGGTCGCGGTTGCGAGTCCGCCCGCAGGTCGCACCTCGCAGCGACGGTCACCGGACACGTCCAGACCCCTCAGCCTTACCGGCCGGACAGCTGTCTCGATTCTGCGTTGAACCGTGGCGCCGGACGCGACGTCAAACGCCTCGGAGAAGGTGCTGGAATACCCGATCCGATCGACGCGTAGCTCGTACCGTCCGGGCCGACGGACGGTCATCGTGAATGAGCCGTTCGCGGTAGAAAGGACGCGCGTGACGACTTGGTCGCCACGGAGCAGAACGACCATCGCCCCCTCGATAGGCTGCCCAGAGCCACGCTCGGTCACGGTGCCGTATACGACCTGCTGAGCCTCCGTGCCGTCGGCGGACACTACGAACAAAAAGAGGCACAGCATCAGCTGGGGAATCCGCAGAGTGTGAAGGAAGCGGCGGTAGGGCGTTCTCGGGCCCGTCGACGACGGGCGCTCCCAGAGGACAAGCCATACTGCATCCATACCGATTCAGCCTTCACGTTGGTCGCCAGTAATCATACGCCGAGCGACCGGGCGGTCTTGCACTTAGGAAAACATCGGGTGACACGTGCAAAGGATTGTTTTCACACTCTACGCGCGATAGCGGGAGGGTGCGAGAGGCGACTGAGTGCGTTGGCGTTGAGGTCTTCCTCCTTTTGACGGTGGTGGCGGGTATGAGACTGAAACTGAGATGAGCCGTCCAGTGGGTGCGAGCCCCGGGCTTGCGCTTTCGTGGAGATGATTCTCTAATGCGCGCGGTGCGACTCGTTACCCCATCGCCTCGAGAATGCGAACGCCACGTGGACTGCGTGCAAGGACCACCCGGATGGAAGGGCCTCGCCCTAATCGCCTTGGCGCTCTCGTCGCCGGGATGCTTCCGATACGTACCGGCCCAGCTCGAGACGACCGCACCGGGCGAGGGCGTACGCGTGCACACGACGCGCCGAGGCGCGGCGGAACTGGCCGACATCTCGGACCTCGGCGAGGACGCCCCGGTCATCGACGGGACGCTCGTGGGCGTGGAAGGGCAGGACTTGCTGCTCCTGGTCCCGATCGGGCGGCGTCAGGACGGATTCATCACCACCAACCTCAACCAGATGATCCGGATACCGACCGACGAGATCGTGTCGTTTCGGCGCAGGGAGTTCGATAAGATCTCGACGGGCTTTGTCCTAGGGGGGAGCGCGGGACTGTTGACTGCCATCGTGCTCTTCATCGTGAAGCCCCGCGGGCGTCAGAACACGGACCCGGAAGACCCACCAGACGACTCCCGTGTGGTGTTCCGCCTCTTCTCCTTCTCCATCGGGCGATAACCGGCATGCGAGGGTGATCGTATAAGAGGTTCAAGCCCTCCCGTTACAGTCCTGTTTCAGAAAAGAAGCCGCCACCTGGTGGCTGGCCAGCGATCGCCCAGTAACAGGTGGGACGGCCCAGCAACGCGAAATCGCTGGTCAGCCACCGGCTTTTGGCGTACTGTGTGATGAAGCTGACAGCAGGTCGGCACACGCGAGTGTCACCTGAGCGAACGATCACACCGGCGCGGATTTGAGGCACGGATGAACTACGTCGTCACGGCGATGTTGGTGGCGGGACTGCTCATGGTCACGCTGGCCCCCGACGCTGGTCGCTGGGGCGGCGGCGCGGTCCCTGGTGGTCCTGCGACTCTCTCACCCGCGCCTGCCTCGCTGTTGGGCTTCCCGTCCGCCACGTCCGACGCCGTCGTGCAACAGTACTGCGTGCGCTGCCACAACGACCGGATGCTGCGCGGTAACCTCTCGCTCGAAGGGTTCACGCTGGACGCGGCGGACGAGGCCGGGGTGGCGGGCCCGAGATGCGCATCTTCGCAAATCTGCGGAATGTCCTGAATCACACCAACTTCACGCGGTTCAGCGGCGTTTTGACGTCGCCGTTTTTCGGACAGCCGAATTCCGCCCGCAGCCCCCGGGAAGTGGAAGTAGGCGTCCGGTTCAGTTTTTAAGGAGTATAGAAACATGAAACGCGCTGTGTGGATATCGCTGGCCTTGCTCATTTTCCTTCCCTTGCTGGCCCAGCGCGGAGAAGACTTCCGCCGCCGGAACCCCCTGGAGCAGGTTCAGAATATGCTGACGGAGGCTGGCGTTCCCCTGAGCGCCGCGCAGCAGGAGACGCTTCAGACGATTATGGAAGAGCAGAGAAGGGCCTTCCGGGAGCAGTTCCGCCGGCGAAGGCAAGAAGGCGGGCAGGAAGGCGGCGGGGAACGCAGGCGGGAACGCGGCGGGGAACGCAGAGGAGCTTTTGGCGGCAGAGGCGGTATCGGCGGCGCGATGCAGGAAAAAATACGCGGTGTGCTTACGGCGCAGCAGATTGAGGTCTGGGACAATTACCGCAACCAGCAGATTCGCCGGCGGGGCGGTTTCCCGGCGCTGCGGTTGATGTTGGAAGAGGTCGGGGCTCCTCTCAGCAGCGAGCGAGCAGAGTTGCTGCAAACCGAATTTCGCGAATACAACCAGCAACGGCGTCAGCTGCGCGGAGAGGCTGAACAGGCCGACCCGGCAAAACTGCAAGAACTGGAAGGCCAGCATCTTTCCAAGGTAATTAAGCTGTTGGATGCGGAGCAGCGCCGCGCCTTGATTCAGTCGCGACGGAAAGCGCGGGGGCAGCAATCAGATTGAATTCATTCAGAATGAATTCATTTCGCCGGCAGATCTTCCGACCCGCTGATACTGATTTTTAGCGACTTCAAAAACCGGGTGTCTTGGGACGTAAGATTGAGTTCGCCTGCGTGGCCTTGCGGCAGAGGGGTCTCGGCTTCCTTTCCTCGCTTGTTGAAACCGATGGTGGCCTCCAGAACCAGGAACACGTCATAACCGGCGTCCTTGATGCTGGCGATTGCCTTGGAGATGGGCTCGGAGTTTGAGAGCGATTCATTGATCGCTGTCCCCAGATTTTTAGTCAGTTGTTTGAGATTGTCATCGAGTTCCATACTCCCCCTTCCCGAGCAGGCCAGCCATTCTCCACGAACGCTTTAGAAGGACCTCCAGGGGCAAAAGCAAAGCCTTTTTCCGCCCTCTCAGCCATTCTATGAGCCCGTGCGGAATGTGTCAATGCGTCCCTCTGGAAGCGGGGAACAGCAGGGCGCCACAACTTTTCTTCCGCTGGCCGCGCGGTGGGCAGACCAACGGGTGTTCCAGCGGAGCACAAGCCCAACTGTTGTTGTTCGGGTTGTTGGGAATGCAAAGGAAGATTTTGCAACGGAAGAGGGTAGTGTACAATTTACATGCAAGTAGGTTGCTATCGGAGCTTGCGGACATACCGAGGACATGCGCAGATTGTCCGTCTCGATGAGGAACCACTTCGGAGTGTTCCTCGCCAGCAGGAACGTTGGAGGAGGCTTTGCGATTTTAAAATATTTCCTGAGCATTATCATTGCGGGAAGCGTTCTGGGTGCGGCGCTCCTCATCACGCTTCCGGCCCTTGCAGGACAGCTCCAAGAACAAGGCGTCGCGCAGGAAGACGGTACGGGCATGGCAGAGGGCCAGACGAACCGCGCACGGTTCACCATTGAGGCTGTGCGCGTGGAGAAAGGTCCGATCCTGGATGGGATTCTGGACGATGCGGTTTGGCGATTCGCTCCGATGGTGGAACAGTTTGTGCAACAGGAACCCGAGGAGGGCGACCCCGCGACCGAACGCACCGAAGTGCGCGTGCTCTATGATGCGCGACATCTATACATCGGAGTGCATGCTTTCGATTCTGATCCGTCGGGCATCATCGCCACGGAAATGCGGCGCGACTCGGACCGTATTCTGGAAGAAGACAACTTTCAGATCATTCTCGACACTTTCAACGATTTCCGTTCCGGGTATATGTTCGTGACGAGCCCGCTCGGCGCCAAGCTGGAGCAGCAAATCTCTGAGGAGGGCGAAGGCGGAAACCGGGGGGGCAACTCCAACATCAACAGGAACTGGGACGGGGTTTGGGACGCCGTGGCTCGCCGGACCGAAGACGGCTGGACGGCCGAGATTTCCATTCCCACTGCAACCCTGCGGTTCCGCAACAGCGAAGTGCAGACCTGGGGCATCAACTTCCAGCGCAACATCCAGCGACGGAACGAAACGGCCTTCTGGTCGCGGCTCGAGCAGCAGTTCGGGCTCTACCGCCTGGTCGACGCCGGTACGGTGACCGGCATCGAGGCGCCCCGGGCGCGCAACCTGAAGCTAATCCCGTCTCTGAAGGTCACCGCGCGCCGCCCAGCCGACGGGCCCGATACAATCGACGACGAGTCGGATGTCGGCATCGATTTCAAGTACAGCCTGACGCCAAGCCTGACGCTCGACGCCACGCTGAACACCGACTTCGCCGAGGTCGAGGTCGACGAGCAGCAGATCAATCTCGATCGCTTCACTCTCTTCTTTCCCGAGAAGCGGCCTTTCTTCCTCGAGAACGCCGGTCTGTTCTCGGTAGGCGCATCCTCCGAAGCCGAGCTCTTCTTCAGCCGCCGTATCGGCATTTCCGAGGACGGCACCCCGATACCGATCGAGGTCGGCGCGCGGGTTACAGGCAAGATCGGCCGTACCAACATCGGGGTCATGGGGATGATGACCGACGACCTCGTCACCGAGGAAGCGCAGTTCGCCGCCGACGGCTTCGGGGTTCTGAGAGTCAATCGCGAGCTTCCCAATCGCTCCAACCTCGGCTTCCTATTCGTCAGTCGAGAGGGCAGGGGATCTCTCGCAGACCCGGACAACGACAACCAGACCTTCGGCATCGACGGCAAACTCGGCATCGGTGAGTACCAGAACCTCGAGGGCTGGGTCTCCCGCACCGAGACACCGGGGATCGAGGTCGACGACTATGCCTACGAGGTCGATTGGAGACTGGGAGGCCCGCTGTGGAGCGCGGCCCTCGGTTACCTCGAGGTCGGTGAGGGCTTCAACCCGGAGGTGGGCTTCCTTTCACGCAGCAACTTCAGAAAGCCGTCAGGGCGCATCCAGCGCCGAATTCGCCCAGAGAACCTATGGGGCCTGCTCGAGCTGCGACCCCACGCCTCGTACCAGGCTTACTGGGACTTCGATGGTTTCAAAGAAAGCGAGCTCATCCACATCGACAACGCCTGGGTGTGGCGCAACGGAACCAGCCTGTCGACCGGCGTCAACCTCACCTACGAGGGAGTCAAGGAGCCGTTCGAGATCTCTCCCGATGTCTTCATTCAGCCGGGCGAATACGATCACGCAGAGGGATTCCTTTTCTTTGGAACCGATCGAGGTGCTCCGGTGAGCTGGTTTCTGCGCAGCTCGGTCGGTGGCTTCTTCGGTGGAGATCGCGTTGCGATCGCCCTTACCCTGCGGCTACGACGGAGCGAGATCCTTACTTCCCAGATCACCTGGGACTACAACAACGTCAATCTCCCGTTTGGGGACTTCGACGTCAATCTGGGACGCCTGCGGCTCTCCTACTCACCCACACCGAAGCTGCTGGTCCAGCTCCTCACCCAGTACAACGATCGCACAGACGACATCTCGACCAACCTTCGTTTCAGCTGGTTGCGCGCGGCGAACACCGGCTTCTTCATCGTCTTCAACGAGATCGACGAGTTCGGCTCGAATCCGCTGAGCAGCAGGGCGGATCGGAGTCTGATCGTCAAGTACTCGCACCTGATCGATGTCTTCCGCTAGAAGCCCGTCCGAGCGACCAGAATCCGATCGAAGGGGTCGCGGTGGATCGCGGGCAAGCGGTGGACTTGACAAACTTCCGCCTCGCCAATGGTCAACAGCTCGAATCCCGCCGCAGTACGTTGAGCAGGCAGATAACGGTCCGGTTCTTCAGGCAACGGGAGTTTGCCAAGGCCGTATTTGATCGCAATCTCCCAGAACGAAGCGGTACTTACGTAGACTTCGTTCGCCGGGTCCGCGATTGCGTCCCGTGTAGCCAAGGATAGAGATGGGTCGTCGATGATCGCCCACAAGAACGTGTGTGTGTCGAGAAGCAGCTTCAACGTTTACCCTCGAACGCGTTCAGTAGGTCATCAGGCAACGGGTCGAAAAACGACCCGGGAACCGTAAACTCGCCCTTGGCAAGGCCCAGTCGCCTTTGGTGCCGTCGGACTGGTAACAGGCGGATTTCGGCCACAGGCAGGTTACGTCGGCACAAGATGATCCGATCGTTTTCCGACATTTCATTGAGGTGCCGTGAGAGATGCGTCTTCGCCTCGTGTATGTTCAGTTTGATATCTGACATAGTTTAATAGTAAACCATTAAGTAAACTAAGTCAATGTAATCGCGCCGCCGATGCGTTTTGAGGTGAGA
>JADFRS010000079.1 GCA_022561145.1 Gemmatimonadota bacterium | reverse complement strand
GGGGAACCTGGGGAACGTGGGGAGCCTTTATGGCGGTCCCGATTTGCATACCGCATGGATGCGTCCAAATTTTTTCTGATCCCAAAGAAGGCTCCCAAGGCTCCCAAGGTCGAAGTGGCCCCCGAAGAGCCGAAAGAAGCAGCGGCCGTCGAGGCCCCGCCCGCTGAGGCGGCGCCCGCGCCGGAGGTAGCCGAAGGTGCGGTGTCCATCGACGACATCAAGCTGCCCAAGGTCGCCGACCTGTCGGACTTCTTGGCCGCATTCGACAACGAGGCCGATGTGGCCGCGCTCCGGGAGCGGGACCGACGCAAGACGGCGCGTGTGTACTACGAGGCCCGCCTGGTGGAGCTGACCGGCGGTGACAGCCCGGCCGAGAACAAGGGGGACGACGATGCGTGACGTCTACGATGTGGTCTACAAGCCGGTGGTCACGGAGAAGACCACGGACCAGATGGAGGCCAGCATTTACACGTTCGTCGTGAACCAAAGGGCCAACAAGCTAGAGATCGCGCAGGCGGTTGAGAAGCTCTGGGACGTACGCGTGATGGACGTCCGCACCATGCGGTACCCGGGCAAGCTGAAGCGGGCCATGATGGGCCGCATGACGCGCTCGTCCGCTCCTGGCAGGCGGCCGTCGTTCAAGAAGGCTGTCGTGCAGCTCGCCAAAGGCGAGCACATCGAGTTCTACGAGGTCGGATAAGGCGATACGATGGCGATCAAGAAATTCAAGCCGGTAACTCCGGGAAGCCGCTTCCGCTCGGTGATGGACAATTCCGACATCATCACGCGTAGCACCCCCGAGAAGTCACTGCTCGAGCCCCGCAGGCGCACGGGCGGGCGCAACCATCACGGTCGCATCACCAGTCGTCATAAGGGTGGCGGACACAAGCGCCGTTATCGCAAGATCGACTTCAAACGCGACAAGCTCGGTATTCCCGGCAAGGTGGCGTACATCGAGTACGATCCGAACCGTAGCGCCAACATCGCCCTGATCCACTACGTGGACGGCGAGAAGCGCTACATCCTCCACCCGCGAGGGCTGGAGGTCGGCGACACGGTCATGTCCGGGCCGAATGCGGAAGTGCGCATCGGCAACGCGCTTCCCTTGTCGAGGATTCCGCTCGGGACCGTGGTTCACGCGATCGAGATGAAGCCCCTCAAGGGTGCGCAAATCGCGCGCTCGGCGGGCGCCGGCGTTCAGGTGGTGGCCAAGGAGGGCGACTACGTGGCCCTACGCCTCCCCTCGACGGAATTCCGGCAGATTCACAAGAATTGCATGGCCACTATCGGCCAGGTCGGCAACATCGAGCACAACCTCGTGCGTATCGGGAAGGCCGGGGCGAACCGCTGGCGGGGCAAGAGGCCAAAGGTACGGGGTGTTGCGATGAACCCGGTCGACCACCCGTTGGGTGGTGGTGAGGGTCGCACGTCCGGAGGCCGCCCGCCCGTGTCGCCTTGGGGCAAGAAGGAGGGCAAGAAGACCCGAGACCGCAAGAAGCATTCGAACAAGTACATCATCCGTGGACGCAAGAGAGGGAAGGCCACCCGCTAGGCGGGGGGTCATCCACAAGCCCATTCGAGGTCGGTAGACTATGCCGCGTAGCGTAAAAAAAGGCCCCTATATCGATGACAAACTGCTCCTCAAGGTGGAGGTGATGAACTCCCGAGGCGACAGGCAGGTCATCAAGACCTGGGCACGGGCGTCGACGATCTCCCCGGATTTCGTGGGGCATACGATCGCGGTGCACAACGGAAACAAGTTCATTCCCGTGTACATCACGGAGAACATGGTGGGCCACAAGCTTGGCGAGTTCTCCCCAACCCGGCTGTTCCGCGGGCATGGGGGCAAGTTGGCCGATAAGCGTTCGCGGACATAGCGGCGGATCGAGAGAGAAGAGATGGAAGCGCGAGCCATTGCCCGGCACGTACGCATGAGCCCCCGTAAGGTGCGGCTCGTAGTGGATCAGATCCGTGGACGCTCAGTGAATGAGGCTTACGCCATCCTCCAGTTCTCGAAGAAGGCGGCGTCGGAACCGGTCGGCAAGACGCTCCGTTCGGCGGTCGCCAACGCGCAGTACCGTGCGCAGGACGACGGCGAGGTTCTGGACGTGGACGAACTGGTGGTGAGCCGTGCGTTCGTCGACGAGGGAGCCACGCTCCGACGCTGGCGCGCACGGGCCATGGGCCGCGCGTCTCCGATCAGAAAACGAACGAGCCACATCACCGTGGTCGTGGACAAGAGGGGTTCGTAAATGGGACAGAAGACCCATCCGCACGGGTTCCGCCTCGGCATCGTCAAGGACTGGAAGTCCCGCTGGTACACGCAGCGCGACTTCCCGCGCCTCCTCAAGGAGGATCATACGATCCGGACGTATCTGCACCGACGTTTGGCGCATGCGGCCATCTCCAAGGTGGAGATCGAGCGCAAGCCGTCCAAGGTCGTCGTGACGATCCATACGGCGCGGCCCGGAGTCGTGATCGGCAAGCGCGGAGCTGAGGTGGACAAGTTGCGTGACGAGCTGGCCGTCCTGGCGAAATCGGAAATCTCGGTGAACGTGGAGGAGATCAAGCGTCCCGAGATCGATGCCGTGCTGGTGGCCGAGAACGTGGCTCACCAGTTGCGCCAGCGCATCTCGTTCAGGCGCGCCATGAAACGTGCCGTGCAAAACGCCATGCGGGCCGGAGCGGAGGGCATCAAGATCCAGTGCGCTGGGCGCCTCGGCGGCGCGGAGATCGCGCGCACGGAGCACTACCACGAGGGCAGGGTTCCCCTGCACACGCTCAGGGCCGATATCGACTACGCTCAGCTTCATGCCCGGACCACCTACGGTGTCATCGGCGTGAAGTGTTGGATCTTCAAGGGTGAGGTCGTCGAGGAACGGCGTGGCCGCACCTACTCGACCGGCAGCTAGGGAGGATAACGGCACATGCTAGCGCCAAAGCGGGTCAAGCACCGCAAGACGCACAAGGGCCGTATGCGCGGAAAGGCGTATCGCGGCAACAGGGTATCGTTCGGTGACTACGGGTTGCAGTCCTTGGAGCCGGGTTGGATCAGCAATCGGCAGATCGAGGCGGCCCGGGTCGCGATGACGCGCCATATCAAACGGGGCGGGAAGGTCTGGATTCGGATTTTCCCCGACAAGCCCATTACGGCGAAGCCGGCCGAAACCCGCATGGGTAAGGGTAAGGGTAACCCGGAGGGCTGGGTGGCCGTGGTGAAACCCGGCAGGATGATGTTCGAGTTGGAGGGAGTTTCCGAGGAACTCGCGCAGCGCGCCATGCAGTTGGCCGCGGCCAAGCTGCCGGTGAAGACACGCTTCGTGTCGCGCGCGACCCAGCTCTGATGGAGACGAGAGGTTACGGAGAACGATGAAGGCTCATGAGATTCGGGAGTGGGACGACTTCGAGATCGGTGAGCGCCTGAAGGAGCTCAAGGAAGAGCAGTTCAGGTTGCGCTTCCGGATGGCCACGATGGAACTCGAGAATCCAAAGATCCTGCACTCCATACGGCGCGATATCGCGCGGTTGCATACGGTGCTGCGTGAGCGTGAGATGGGGGCCGGCGAATACGTTCCGGTGGCCGTCGCTGAAGAGAGTTGAGCGAGAATTCGATGGCGGAAGACATGGCTGAGCGGGTGGAGCCGCGGAAGCGGCGCAAGACCCGAGTCGGCGTCGTTACAAGCGATAAGAGTGACAAGACCGTAACCGTGGTGGTGGGGCGCCAGTTTGCGCACCCCCTCTACGGCAAACAGGTCAAACGGACGAAGAAATACCACGTACACGACGAGACCAACGAGTACAGGCAGGGCGACGTGGTTCGAATCGTGGAGACGCGGCCGCTCTCGAAGACCAAGAGGTGGCGGGTGCTAGAGTTGATCGAGCGTGCCGGTGGATGACGCACGCCCGAAGTGTTCGGATTTACGGGCGGGCGGGTGTGAGCTCGATGGCCTGCGCATAGATCGGAGAGGGAAATGATCCAGCAAGAGTCGATGCTCAGGATCACCGACAATAGCGGCGCAAAGACCGTGCTGTGCATCCGTGTTCTCGGCGGATCAGGCCGTCGGTATGCGAGCGTGGGCGATGTCATCGTCGCGACCGTGAAGGACGCCATCCCGAATTCGCCCGTCAAGAAGGGTGAAGTCGTGCAGGCGGTGGTGGTGCGTACCCGTAAGGAGGTGCGTCGCCGCGACGGGACTTACATCAGATTCGACGACAATGCCGCGGTACTGATCACGCCTCAAGGCGAGCCCAGGGGCACCAGAATTTTTGGGCCGGTCGGCCGTGAATTACGCGAGAAGCGCTACATGAAGATCGTATCGCTGGCTCCGGAGGTGCTCTAGATGGCTCGCAAGAAGGCGGCGAGACCTGCCCCCCCGTCGCAGGTCGTGAAGGGAGACCGCGTCAAGGTGATCCGGGGCAACTTCCGCGATCAGGAGGGCACGGTCCTTCGGATCATGCGTGATAAGGGCAGAGTGGTCGTCGAGGGAGTGAACATGCGCAAACGTCACGAACGGCCCAGCCAGGCCAATCCCGAAGGAGGGATCGTGACGTTCGAGGCGCCGATTCATGTCTCGAATGTGATGCTGGTCGACTCGGCGTCGGGTGACGCCAGCAGGATCCGCATGCGCGTCGAGGCCGACGGGACCAAAGAGCGGATCTCCGTGAAGAGCGGAAACCCGATTCCGAAGCCGTAGAGAGTAAGATGGAACCCAGACTATTACAGCATTACAGGGATCACGTGCGGGGCACGCTCGCTGAGAAGTTTCAGTACGCGAACCCACACCAGATTCCTCGGGTCGAGAAGGTGACGCTCAATGTGGGCGTGGGCGAGGCCCCCAAGAATCAGAAGCTCTTGGATGCCGTGGTCGAGGAGTTGGCGACGATCACAGGACAGAGGCCGATTGTGACGAGGGCTCGCAAATCCATCTCCAACTTCCACTTGAGAGAGGGGATGGCGATCGGCGCCGCGGTCACGCTGCGTTCGAGCCGCATGTACTACTTCTTGGACCGGCTGGTGAGCGTCGTGATTCCCCGTGTCCGCGACTTCAGGGGTCTTACCCCGCGGTCTTTCGACGGACGCGGAAACTTCACCCTGGGTATACGGGAGCAGATCATTTTCCCGGAGATCGACTACGACAAGGTGGGGCAGATCCACGGGATGAACATCACGGTCGTCACGACCACCGACAAAGACGACGAGGCCTTCGCGCTACTTCACGAGATGGGTTTCCCCTTCCGGGGTGAGATACCGGTCGTGATTGGGCGTGGAGCTAATTAGCTAGGAGCAGGGGGAACAGAATGGCCAGGAAGGCCCTGATCGAGAAGTCCAAGCGCACGCCCAAGTTTCCAGGGAGGCGGCGGAACCGCTGTCAGTTCTGCGGGCGCCCCCGGGCGTTCTTGAGGAAGTTCGGAATCTGCCGTATCTGCTTCAGGATGATGGCATTGCGTGGCGAGATTCCGGGCGTCCGGAAGTCAAGCTGGTAAAGGAACGACGATTATGATGACAGACCCGATAGCGGACATGCTGACTCGCATCCGGAACGCCGGAACCGCGGGTCATAAATGGGTGGACATGCCGGTCTCGAAGCTGAAGACGGAGGTGGCTCGCATTCTCAAGGAGAACCACTTCGTCTTCGACTTCAAGCTCCTCGACGACGGACGATTCGGAGTGCTCCGGATCTACCTCAAGTACCACGAGGAGGGCCCGATCATTCGGCACATCGAGCGTGTGTCCCGCCCTGGTCGTAGGCGTTACGTGAAGTCCCAGGACATTCCCAGGGTCCGTAACGGGCTCGGGATGGCCATTCTCTCGACGTCGGCCGGACTCCTCTCGGGGCGTGCCGCGCGCAAGGCGGGCGTCGGCGGCGAGCTCATGGCTCTAGTCTGGTAACGGATAGGAAACGATGTCCAGGATTGGAAAGAAACCCATCGACGTTCGTCAGGGCGTCGAAGTCAAGCTCGACGGCCGACACCTCACGGTGAAGGGCCCGAAGGGCCAACTCGAGTTGGACCATCATGAGGACATGACGGTCAAGATCGCGGATGGCGTCATCACGGTCGAGCGGCCCTCAGATGTGCGCGAGCACAGGGCTCTGCACGGTCTGACCCGCAGCCTCATCGCCAACATGGTCGAGGGGGTTTCGGACGGATTCAAGAAGAGCCTCGAGATTCACGGCGTGGGCTACAAAGCCGAGAAGAAGGGCGACGGCATCAGGCTGACCCTCGGGTTCTCGCACACCATCGAATTCACGGCGCCCAAGGGTGTCAACATCGAAGTGCCCGCACCGACGCAGATCGTCGTCGAGGGTGTGGACAAGCAAGCGGTTGGGCAGGCGGCGGCGGAGATCCGCTCGTTCCGTCCCCCGGAGCCGTATAAGGGCAAGGGTATTCGCTATGTGGGCGAGCATGTGCGCCGCAAGGCCGGTAAGACCGCGGCTTCATAGCCGCGGGCGCAAACGATATACGAAGGCATACGATGAGTAAGGCGAAAGCAAAAAACCGAGCGGCACAACGACACAGACGCCACCTCCGGATTCGGAAGAAGATCTGGGGCACCGCAAGCCGGCCTAGGCTGGTCGTGTTCCGGTCCCTGAAGAATCTGGAAGGCCAGGTCGTGGACGACGACGACAGGCGGACATTGGTCGGGCTGTCCACGCTTTCCTCGGACCTCCGTTCGTTCAAGGCCGAGAGCCGGAACCAGCGCGTCGACGTGGCCCACGCAGCCGGAAAGCTCCTTGCGGAGAAAGCGTTATCACAGGGGATCGACAGCGTGGTGTTCGATCGAGGCGGTTACCAATATCACGGCCGGGTAAAGGCCTTTGCTGAAGGCGCCCGGGAGGGAGGGCTGAAGTTCTGATGGCCAGAAATCAAGGTGGCCGTGGCGGCCGGCAGGGACGCGACCGCGACTCGTCGATGGTCGAGAACGTGATCCACATCAACCGTGTGGCCAAGGTGGTCAAGGGTGGCCGTCGCTTTTCCTTTACCGCGCTGGTCTCCGTCGGAGATCGGACGGGCAAGGTCGGCATTGGGCTCGCGAAGGCCAATGAGGTCGCCGAAGCGATCCGCAAGGCGTTCGACCGTGCGCGCAAGAACATGATCGAGATTCCTGTCACGAACGGTACGCTGCCCCACGAGATCGTTGGGCGCTGGGGTGCCGCGCGTGTGATGCTTCGGCCCGCGGCGCCCGGAACGGGGGTAATCGCCGGTGGTCCGGTGCGTGCGGTGGTCGAGGCGGTCGGGATTACGGATATCCTCACCAAGAGTCTCGGCACGAACAATCCGATCAACGTGGTTCGTGCGACCATGGACGGCCTCACGAAACTCGTGACCGCCGAGCAGGTGGCCGCGGAACGCGGTGTCTCGGTCGAAGAGATCCTGGGTCTGGGCAGTGGTGGCGGCCGTGGCTGATCGCAAGGTGCGCATCACACAGGTGCGGAGCGGAGTTGGGCGCAAGACAAACCAGCAGCGCACGCTCGAGGCGTTGGGATTCAAGAAACACCAACAGACCGTGGTGCACACCGACGGCCCCGCCCTGCGCGGGATGATCTATTGTGTGCGCCACCTAGTGAAGGTAGAGGACGTGAATGGCTGAGCTGCATGATTTGAAGCCCGCGCCAGGTTCGCACCGCAGTCGCAAGCGGGTGGGCCGGGGTCCGGGTTCCGGCTTCGGGAAGACGGCGGGCCGCGGTGAGAATGGGCAGAAATCCCGAAGCGGTGGGTCCATTCCCGCCCGGTTCGAGGGTGGGCAGATGCCTCTGCACCGCCGAATCCCCAAACGTGGATTCACCCAGCGCAAGCGCAGAGTCTACCAAGTCGTCAACATCGGGTCACTCGGTAGCATTGAGGGGACCGTGGTCTCGCCGGGAGTGTTGAAGGAGGCGGGCCTGATCCGCTCGACGAAGGGTCTGGTCAAGATTCTGGGGACCGGTGACGTGCAGGGAGCGTATTCCGTGGAGGTTCACGCGGTGAGCGCCGGTGCGCGCGCCAAGCTGGAGTCGGCCGGTGGATCCGTGACCTTGCTGGTGTCCCCAGAGACACAGGGGTAGTGCGCCGCTAAATGGCCAGCTCGATTCCAAACCTTTGGCGGGTGCCTGAGCTTAAAGAGAAGATCATCTTTACGCTCATTGTCCTGCTCATGTATAGGTTCGGCGCCCATATCACGGTGCCGGGCATCAACGTGGCCATTCTGCAGCAGCAGTTCGGCGCCCTCCAAAACACCATGTTCGGCATCTACGACATGTTCGTGGGTGGAGGACTGAGCAGAGCGACGATCTTCGCGCTGGGCATCATGCCCTATATCTCCGCGAGCATCATGTTCCAGCTCCTCGCCACGGTGTTCCCGACGGTGGAGAAGCTGCAGAAAGAGGGAGAGGACGGCCGCAAGAAGCTCACGCAGTGGACGCGCTATACGACGATTGTCCTGAGCATCATGCAGGGCTACGGCTATTCCATGTTCCTGAATTCCACCGGCGCGGTCGCGGATGCGGGCGTCATGTTCACGTTCACTACGGTCGCGACGCTCACGGTGGGCGCCGTGTTCGTGATGTGGCTGGGTGAGCAGATCACCGACCGCGGTATCGGTAACGGCATGTCGCTCATGATCTTCTTCTCGATCATCGAGGGTTTCCCGGCCGCCGTCGTGCGCACGTGGGAATCCTTCGTGGTCGGCGAGATCCGGGTCCTCGCGCTGGTGATGCTGGTCTTGGTCCTGGTCGGCGTGACGGCCGGTGTGGTCGCCATGACCATGGCCTCCCGAAAGATACCGGTGCAGATCCCGCGTAAAGTCGTCGGGCGGGGACGTGTCCGCGAAGGTCAGAACAGCTTCGTGCCCCTCCGTATCAATTCGGCCGGCGTGATGCCCATCATCTTCGCCCAGTCCTTCATCGTGGTGCCCGGCACGCTGGCCCAGTTCGCCGGTGGAGGCGGGGGCATCCTGCAGACGATCGCCGACATCTTCCAGCCCGGGCCGGTCTATTACTTGAGCTATGGCCTGCTCATCCTCTTCTTCACCTACTTCTACACGGCCATCATCTTCAATCCGGTGGACTTGGCGGAAAACCTCAAGAAGCAGGGCGCCTTCATTCCGGGCGTGAAGCCCGGCGCGCGCACGGCGGAATACATCGACCGGGTGCTGACCCGCGTGACGCTTCCCGGCGCGATCTACCTCGCCCTGATCGCCATGACGCCCTTCTTTATCTTCGACATCTTCAACATCCAGACGTTCTTCTTCGGTGGCACCGGCCTGCTGATCGTCGTGGGAGTGGGATTGGACACCGTTCAGCAGGCCCAGCAGCACCTGATGCTCCGGCACTACGACGGCTTCATGAAGAAGGGTCGTGTAAAGATGCGTGGCCGTACGCGGTACATGTAGCACCCATCATCAGCCATCCATTGTATGTGATTCTGTTGGGCCCCCCGGGGGTAGGAAAAGGCACCCAGGGGGTTCTCCTTGCCGATGTCCACGGTATGAGCCGTATCGTGACGGGTGATCTGTTGCGGTCCGCTCGAGCCGAGGGCACGCCGCTGGGCCTCGAGGCGCAACGCTACATGGACGCGGGCGAACTCGTGCCCGACGGCGTCATGAACGCCTTGGTCAAGGAATGTCTGGAGAGTGTGCCGGACGGCCGTGGCGTGGTTTTCGACGGCTTTCCCCGTACCGACGTTCAGGCCACGGCGCTGCAGGGGACGCTGGAGGAGTTGGGGCGTGCAATCGACCACGTGATTGTGCTCGAGGCCGAAAACGACGTGCTGGTGCGGCGCATCGCAGGACGGCGTTCCTGCCCGGAGTGTGGGTGTGTGTTCAACGTCTATTCGAATTCTGCTGAGCAGGAAGGCCTCTGCGACCGGGATCAGAGCCCCTTGGTCCACCGGGCGGACGACGAGCCCGAGACGGTGCGTCGGCGGCTCGAGATTTACCACGAACTAACGGAACCGTTGATCGCCTTCTACGAACAATCCGATGTTTCGGTGAGCTACGTGCCGGGTGACCAGGCCGTAGAGGACGCGCAGTCCGCGATACGGAGTGTGATCCTACTCATGACACCTCATGATCCATCTGAAGACGCCTGACGAGATTTCCGTCATCGCGAAGGGCGGCGCGATCATCGCCGGCCTCTTCGGCGAGGTCGAAGGTTGTGTCGTGCCGGGCGCCAACACGCGCGACCTGGACGTCTTCTGCGACGAGTACATTCGCGCTCACGCCGGCGCGGAGCCGGCGTTCAAGGGTCTCTATGGGTTCACCGGAAGCGTGTGCACATCGATCAACGAAGAAGTCGTCCACGGCATTCCGAGCCCCGACCGGCGCCTAGCACTCGGGGACATCATCAGCATCGACGTGGGCGTGAAACTCGACGGGTGGTGCTCCGACTCTGCCTGGACGTTCGCGGTGGGCGACGTGGACGCCGAAACGCAGCACTTGTTGGCCGTGACGGAGCAGGCTTTGGAGGCCGCCATTGAGGCCGCCACGTCCGGAAATCACGTCGGCGACATCGGAGCGGCGGTCATGTCCGTGGTGAGTGGGACGGGCTTCGGCATTATCGCGGATCTGGTGGGCCATGGAGTGGGGCGGGTGGTACATGAGGAGCCGCAGGTGCCGAATCTCGGACAGCCGGGAGTCGGCCCGTTGTTGCGTGCCGGAATGGTGCTCGCAATCGAGCCAATGATCAGCCTGGGGTCGGATCAGATCCGCACCCTGGACGACCGCTGGACCGTGGTGACGGCAGACGGCACGCGCGCCGCTCATTTCGAGCACACCGTCGCGGTCACGGAGAGTAGTCCTAGAGTGTTGACGGTCGCCGCGGAAGGCGTGGTATCGCCGACCTGATCGGCGCAGGAATCGGCTTGAACGCACGTGGGGCTTTAGTTATCATTAGAGGCTCTGCCAGAAACGAATTGAGGGACGGTCAAAATGAAGGTTAGAAGTAGCGTCAAGCCGATGTGCGAGCACTGCCGGGTGGTCCTGCGGAAGGGCGTCGTCAGGATCATCTGCAGCCGTAATCCGCGGCACAAACAGCGCCAGGGATAGACAGAGAAGAAACGGACCAATGGCACGCATTTCAGGCATCGACCTACCGAGACAGAAGCGCATCGAAGTCGCTCTGACCTACATCTACGGCATCGGGCACCCTCGGGCTCGGATGATCATCGAAGCGACCGGTGTAGATCCGGATCGGCGGACCGGGGATCTCACGGACGAAGACATCAACAAGATCCGGCATGAGATCGAGGACAAGTACAAGGTAGAGGGCACCCTCCGCACCGAAGTCTCCATGAACATCAAGCGTTTGATGGACATCGGGTGCTACAGAGGGCTGCGCCACCGCCGTGGCTTGCCCGTGCGCGGTCAGCGGACCAAGACGAACGCGCGCACCCACAAGGGCCAGCGACGCGCGGTTGCGGGCAAGAAGAGGGCTCCGAAGAAGTAAGAAGTAGGCGGACCCGACAGATCCAGTAACCAGTGCGAGGACGGTAGCGAGTGGCTGTATCCAAATCATCCCGAAAGCGGTCGAAGAGGGTCGTTGAGGCCGAGGGCGTCGCCCACATACGCGCGACCTTCAACAACACCCTCATCACCATCACCGACAACTCCGGCAACACCGTGGTGTGGGGAAGCGCGGGCAAGGCGGGCTTCAAGGGCTCCAAGAAGTCCACGCCGTTCGCCGCGACCGTCGCCGCGGAACAGTGCGGCCGCGAAGCCGTCGCCATGGGCGTGAGGCGTGTGAATGTCCGCGTGCAGGGCCCTGGCTCCGGCCGAGAGTCCGCGATCCAGGCTTTGGCTGCGGCCGGTCTGGTGATCCGAGCCATCCAAGACGTGACACCTCTACCGCACAACGGCTGCCGTCCGCCGAAAAAGCGGCGGGTTTAACAGAGAGACAGAATGGCACGATATAAGGGAGCGGTGTGCAAGCTTTGCCGCCGCGAGACACAAAAGCTCTTCCTGAAGGGAAGGAAGTGCTACACAGAGAAGTGCCCAGTGGACCGGCGCGCTTATCCGCCCGGGCAGCATGGCCCCGCGCAGGTGCGGCGTCGCAAGCAGTCGGAGTACGCGGTACAGCTTCGTGAGAAGCAGAAGGTCAAGCGCATATACGGACTCCACGAGAAGCAGTTCCGTACGCTTTTCGAGAAGGCCAACCATCGCGAGGGCATCACCGGCGAGAACATGTTGATCTCCCTGGAGAGTCGGCTGGACAATATCGTCTTCCGCATGGGATTCGCGGCGAGCCGTGCGGCCGCGCGGCAGCTAGTGCGCCACAGACATATCGAAGTGAACGGCAGGACTCTCGACGTCCCGTCGGCCCAGATGGGCCCCGGCGACGAGATTGCCGTCCGCGCGAAGGACAAGGACCTCATGTTGGTCCAGGAGAGCCTCGAGTCGCGGACCAGGCCGGCCTTGGTCGATTGGCTCGCTTTGGACGAAAAGAATCGTGTCGGCCGGATGACCCGCCGCCCCACGCGCCAGGATATTCCGATGGCCGTGCAGGAACAGCTCATTGTCGAGCTCTACTCCAAGTAACGGAGGAGTGTCAGTGCAGATAGATATGACCGGACTGGTTCTACCCGAGCGTCTCGAGATGAGGGAGACCACCGAGGACGGCCGCTCGGCTGAGTTCGTGATCGAACCGCTCGAGCGTGGCTTTGGCCATACGCTCGGCAACTCGGTGCGCCGGGTGCTTTTGTCTTCGCTCCGCGGCGCCGCCGTGTGGGCCTTCCGCATCGACGGCGTGCTGCACGAGCACCAGACGATCCAGGGGGTTGTGGAGGATGTCCACCAGGTCATCCAAAACCTCAAGTCGCTCGTCGTGGTGCTCGATGACGACGTGGACGAGGCGACGTTGGAGATCCAGGTTCGCAAGGCCGGGGCGCTAACGGCAGGCGCGTTCACCGCCAGCTCGGGCGCGGTTATCCTGGACCCGGACCACCACATTCTGACGCTCGAGGCGGGCCGCAAGCTCAACATCGAGCTGCTCGTGAACAAGGGCCGGGGCTTCGTGCTGGCTAACCAGCACTCGATACCGCGGGGTGCGCCGGTCGATCTCGTGCGGATCGACTCGATCTACAACCCCGTGCGCCGGGCCAACTTCTCGGTCGATGAGACGCGCGTGGGTCAGCGCACCGACTTCGATCGTCTGACCCTTACGGTGGAGACCGACGGCTCGATCGATCCCGAGAGCGCGGTGCGTTACGCCACGGAGCTGGTGAGGAAGCACCTGGAGTTCATGCTCTACTTCGGCGAGGGTGGCATGCCGCAGACCGTGGTGCCTGGTGTGGTCGCGGTGCCCGATCGCCTGAAGGATCTCTTCGGGCGTCCCATCGAGGATCTGGCCGAGTTGAGCGTGCGCTCGAGGAACTCGCTCCAGAAGGAGAACATCCGCACGCTCGGGGATCTCGTGCAGCGCTCTGAAGATGAGATGCTGGGAATCGAGAACTTCGGTAAGAAGTCCCTGAAGGAGATTTCAGACTTCCTGGAGGAACACGGCCTGGACTTCGGCATGGTCCTAAAGGAAGGTGATGACGGCGCGCTCTTTTTCGTGGACGACGAAGAGCCCGCCACGGCCGAAAGCACCGAGGAGTAAGAGGCGGTTATGCGACACCGTAAGAAGGGTCGGAAGCTGTCCCGGACGGCGAGCCATCGACGGGCGACGCTCCGCAACATGGCCACATCGCTGTTCGAGCACGAGCGGATCGAGACGACCACGGCGAAGGCCAAGGAGTTGCGGCCCTACGCCGAGCGCTTGATCACGCTTGCCAAGCGGGGTGATCTCCACGCGCGCAGGCTTGCGGGCCGCAAGATCGCCGACCGGGACGTGCTCGGGAAGCTGTTCCACGATATCGGACCCCGCTTCGCGGATCGGCCCGGCGGCTACACGCGGATTCTCAAGCTTGGGCACCGTAGGGGTGACGCGGCCGAGATGGCGCTAATCGAATTGGTCGATTAGACTGGGGCTTTCCCGGCACTGACCTAAGCGCGAAGCACGAGGACGAACCGCATGGAATCCAACGCATCACAGGATCGTGAGGGCAGACGTTCGGCCATTCTCATGGTCATCGCATTCCTCGGTATGGGGGTGTTTTTGTTCTGGTTGAACGTGAGATCCGAGACCCCCGAGGTCGCGATCATCGAGATGTCCGCAACTGATTCCCTCGCGGCCTCGGCTGTGACCGTTCAGTCCGCCGTTCTCGGGGCCGACCCGATGGCCCAGGCCGGACAACTCATTCGCGTCGAGGACGTGGATGTGGCGGGCGCCATCGGCAGCACGGCGTTCTGGACCCGACTGGAAGGCCGCGATGATCCGTTCCTGGTCCACATGGACGCGGTGGTGGCAGCGGATAGCATCGCCGTGGGTCCCGGTGACCGTGTGACGTTGGTCGGAAACATCCGTGCGATGTCGGACAGCGTGGCCGATGCGTGGGAGGCCGCGGGAAGCATCAGCGAAAACCAGAAGTTCGAGGTTACGTTCGCAACGTCCTTCCTGGAGATCATGGACCTCATGGTCATCCGGGCGGGTGGTGGCGACGCCGGAGGAAACTGAGACCGGCCACTTGCCGGTGGGGAATAGAAGATGGCTCGTGTATGCTACGTGTGCGGCAAGCGACCCCAGACGGGGAACAACGTGAGCCACGCGCACAACAAGACCAAACGCCGCTGGCTGCCGAACTTGCAGACGGTGAAAATCGTGACGTCCGAAGGCGACCGGAGACGCGTGCGGGTGTGCACGTCGTGCATCTCGGCCGGCAAGATCACAAAGGCCCCACCGATTCAGAGTGTGGAAACGGCGTAACCCGCACCTGACGCGGCCTCTCACCGGTCGCACCGTAGTCGTCACGCGCGCGCAGCGCCAGGCGGTCGAAATGACCGAGATGCTGGAAGCCTCGGGCGCCACCGCCATCTCCTTTCCCACCATAAGCATCGAACCGCCCACGCATCCCGAGGCGCTACGCCAAGCCATGCGCTCGGACTCGTACGACTGGGTGGTGCTGACCTCCACGAACGCGGTGATGGCTCTGGACACAGCGCGCCGTGAGCTCGGCATGGATCAGAGTCCGTGGCCGGCGTCGGGGACCCGCTTCTGCGCCGTCGGACCGAGCACCGCGGCCGCGCTCGAGGGCGCCGGACTGACGCCCGATATCGTACCGAACGAGTATGTCGGCGAGTCCGTGCTCGAAGCGTTGCTGGGGGCTGCCGGGAATCTCGATCGCCTACGTTTCCTCATTCCCCGCGCCGCCGAGGCCCGGGACGTCATACCGGATGGTCTGAGGGCCGCGGGAGCCATTGTCGACGTCGTCGAGGCGTACCGGACGGTGCCTGTGAAGGCTGATGACGCAACTTCGCGGCGGCTGGCCGACCGGCTTGCGGCCGGGGAGGTAGACATGGTGACGTTTACGTCTTCCTCGACGGTGCGGGCCTTCCGTGCCATGTTTGGGAGCGAACTGGGGGGCTCCCTGGTCGCGACCATCGGTCCGTCCACATCAGAGACAGCTCGTGAGTCGGGTTACGAGGTGGCTGTCGAAGCGGAGGAGTACACGGTTTCCGGCCTCGTGCGAGCCCTGGAGTCGTACTACGCGGAGGACGCCACGGAATGACGCCCGACCACGCCGCGGAGCTGAGGACGTCGATTCCAGTACCAGTACACGATCCGAAGTACCTTCGGGTCGCAGTGTTCGTCTACCTCGCCATCCTCCCGCTGGGCCATCTGGTAACCTTCTGGGTTTGGGGAGCCAGGGCCACGCTCTCCGACCCTGTATTGCTCATGGTGCTGGCCAGGCTACTCCCGTGCTCCTGGTCTCACCACTCCTGCCGGGTCATGAGCTAAAAGCAAACATCTTTGTACTTGTAATACTATAGTTATTGTATACTATAGTTTCGTGGGATATAGTATATCGAACTCCTACGGACTGCCCGTGAGCTGGAGGGGTCGTGAGACCAATCGTCGATCGACGGGATGAGATACAGGAGCTGGAGGCCCTGGCGGACGCCGGTACGCCCAAGCTTGCCCTTCTCTACGGCCGGCGGCGCGTTGGAAAGACGTTTCTGCTAACGCAGATCTGGCCTGCGGACAGGGCGTTCTACTTCACCGCGTCAGCGACCACTCCCGAACAGAATCGGCGACACCTCGTGGAGGAGGCGTCCCGATGGGTCGACGAGGTTCTTCACCCGGACGACTACCCCACCTGGAGGACCGTATTCCGGATGCTCCTCTCCCTGAAGCCGGACCAGCCGACCGTCGTCGTGCTCGACGAGTTTCAATACTTGTCCGCGGGTGCGGCTGGCCTGCGCGAAGTAGCTTCCGAGTTCAACGCTGCCTGGGAGCGAACGGACAATCGTCGCCAGGTGCTGTTCGTCCTCTCGGGGTCTGCGGTCCGTACCATCGCGGCCCTGGCCGATGGCGGCTCGCCTCTCTACGGGCGGTTTGACTGGCAGGCCAGGTTAGAACCGTTCGACTTCTGGGACGCCGCTCTGATGGTGCCGGGCTACAGCCACGCGGACCACCTCCGCATCTACGGCGCCTTCGGTGGCGTGCCCCGATACCTCGACCCCGTGGAGCCCGGACACTCGTTCGACAAGAACGTTTCGCGCCTACTGCTTGGACCGCGCGGGGAGGTTCGGCTCCAGATCGAGACGGCGATCCACCAGGAGGAGGGGCTGCAGGATGTCTGGAAGTACCAGGCCATTCTGACCGCGATAGGGAGTGGGCGGACCAGACTCAGCGAGATTGGGCAGAAGGCGGGACTCGAGGTCGATAAGGCCTTCAGACAGCGCATCGAGCGCTTGATCGACCTCGGCTACGCCCGCAGGGGGAGGAACCTCGGTGCGGGTAAGACGACACCCTTCCACTACCGAGTCGCTGATCCGGCAATGGCGTTCTACTACGCATTTGTTGCGCCGTACGAGACCGCCCTTGAAATCACCGATCCCGGCAGACTCTGGAAGGCGCGGCTGAAGGCGCTGTTCCAGACGCATATGGGATTCGTGTTCGAACAGGTCGCCAAGCAGGCGTACTACCGGCATCTGGCCGACTCGGAGCTCCCGATCGTTCGCGAGTGGGGGCGCTGGGAGGGCCAAGATCGCAACCGAGAGCCGGTCGAGATCGACATCGCTACCGAGCTGGTGGACGGAAGGATCCTGTCGGGTGCGATCAAGCATCGGTCGAGACCGATGGGCGCTGGCATCTTTACGCAGCACCTGAGGGATCTGGAGCGTGTGGCTTCAAGTGGAAGTCACGGTGCGTGGGCCCACCGGGCCCTGGAGCCGGAGTCGCCGCTCCTGTTCGTGTCGGTGAGCGGGTTCAGCGACGAATTCCTCCGAATGACGGAGGCCAGTGGGCGAAATGTGGTCGCGTGGGCCATCGACGATCTATACCGTGGATTCGGAGCCACATCAGCTTGAATCGCCGAATCTCATAGGTGCTCGTCACACCGAACCAGCTGGAGTGAGATGAGCGATTCTCTGGGCTGGATATCGATTCCGCGGCTTACGACCCATCCGTCAGGGCCGGTGTCGGCTAGGAACACCCTACCCCCTATCAGCCAGAACGGGAAACCCCGGAGAGGATTCCCCCCCCCCCGGGGGCCGCCCTTGTTGCGACATGTCGATCAGCGGGAGCCCCCGTTCGGGGGGGGGTCCTAGTGGATGGTAAATTGATGGTAGACCGTCGGGTCGGTCTGGGGATCGGGGAACACGAA
>JADFRS010000078.1 GCA_022561145.1 Gemmatimonadota bacterium | reverse complement strand
CAACCGTGGGTGGCTCCTGGAGCGGCATGGGTACCGGACCCCGGCCCAGGTCCGCGAGGAGTTCACCCTGAAGGCGGCATGATTAGGCCGCCCACTTGTCCAGGAAACCGGAACCGGTACAAAGTTGTCGAGCTAGACTGGCCGAAGTAGACGCCGTATAGCGCGTACGTACGCGCCGGCACTTCTTCGGAGGATCTCATGACGCTCTGGAAACTTTGGTGTCGTGCCGTCCCCATCGCATCGGTTGTTGGCCTCATAGTCCAGGTCGCGCCAATAGCCGGTCAGGACGCGGCCGACTGTGACCGCCTCTGTCGGGAGGCCGCCGCGATGATCGAGCGCCTTGCATTGCGGGAAGGGCCCACCCCCGTGCGTGAGCGCCCGGGATGGGCACCGCCTGTGAGGATCGTCGTCCCTAGCGAAGGTTGGGCGAATTTACTGCGCAACGTCCTCGGCACGGACGCCGAGGTGGTGGGTGTGTCGTCGGGGGGCGCGCGGAATTTCTCCGCGGTGGCAGACCTCATCGAGGGAGCTGACGTCCTCGTAGGGCTGTGCTCGCCGGAGATCATCCGACGAGGCGTAGATCTCAAATGGGTCCAGCTGACCAACGCCGGTGCAGGACTCGATGTCACCGATCCAGAGCCGTTACCGTCGGGCCATCCGCTATGGAGTATGCCCAACGTAATCCTGACTCCCCACATCGCGGCAGGGTCGGACCTTGTCGGTGGACGCTTTAGGGCCCTGGTCGTTGAGAACCTGCGCCGCTACGCAAGGGGAGATCCGGTGCTTTCCGTCGTCGACCTAGCGCGGGGGTATTGAACTGGGGCGGCTCACGTGACCCCGCGCTCAACGCCCGCGGCGTCCGCCCCTTCCACGTGGACCGCCCTGGCCACCGCGGCCCAGGGAACCGAGTCGATAGGTGAACCGCAGCATGAGATAGCGGCCGAGTGACTCGATTCGCTCTTCTTGGATGTAGGCCGAGGTGTTCGTGAGGCTCACGCCCTGGTTCTGGTTCAAGAGGTCGACGCCGGCCAGCCGGACTTCGACGCGATTATTCATGACCAGCCGCGAAATCGAGGCGTTCATTATCGCCACGTTCTGACCCGGGCCAAAGATCTCTTGATCGAAGATCCGGTAGTTCAGCGAGGTGATCAGCGTCCACCCGTTCCCGAAGTACAACGTGCCGCTGGTATACAACGTCTTGTTGAGGTAGTCCTGGGTGAGCGCCTCATTAAGCGAATAGTCCACGTTGTTGAACGTGAATCTGCCGCCGACCCGAACGTCGAACACGGTCTTGTCTCGGTTCTCCAGGCTGGCGTCCACACGGTGAGTCAGGATCTGACTGACGTTCTCGACGCCATTCAGTAACGCCGTCCCCGTGGAATAGTTGGCGTTGTAACTGACGTCGACACTTACGCCGAGACGGCGAATCGGCGTCCCGACCGTCACGCCGCCGTTCGCGGACCATCCATGACCTGTGTTGATGGGAGTGATCACCTGCCGCGACTGTTCGTCCACGGTCCGCGCCTGGACGATCTCGTTGCTCGTGTAACTGAACTGACCGAAAGCGAAAACGTTCAGGAACGTGAACTGGTCGAAGTAGCGATAGTCGGCCCTCAGCCTGTGCGTGTACTCCGGGGTCAGATTGGGATTTCCCTGGTAGACTCTCAGCGGATTGATGTTGTCCGTGAACGGTTGCAGCTCCGTCATCGACGGCTCGCGGGTCGACGTCGTGTACCGCAAGGTGAGGTTCTTCCCCCCCTCGAACTGAACCCTGAGGTCCGCCGACGGCAGCAGGTGCGTGTACCCGTTGGTGATCTTCTCGTCACGATCGAGCACAGTGGCGTCCAGGTTCGACGATCGGATTCGGAGCCCGACAACGAAGCGGGTGTCCGTGGTGTTGCGGTTGAACCGCAGCCCACCGCTCAGGTAGCTGTAGGTGCGCTCGAATCCGGAGCTCAGGACGTCGTTCAAGACCGGAACTCCCAGCGCGATGTCGTAGACCGCCTTGGTCTGGTCCTCTTTTTCGGCACTCCGCTGTCCAAACACTTCCAGCACGAGGCCTTTTCCGACGGGTTGTGTCAGGGAAAGTCGCTGGGAATAACCCAGTGTGCGTCCATCCGTCGATTGCTCCTGGAGGATGTCTTCCGTGGTGAGCTGATTGCTCCGGTCCATGAACTCCGTCGTCGACGTGAGGTCCGTGAACGTTTCAGGCTCGCTGAGGGTGGCCCTCACCTCGGCGACGATGCTTCGCCCACTCTCGTTGAGTCGCTTGCGCCACGTGAGTCTCAGGTTCCCACCAAAGGTGTTCTGATCTGCGAGATAGTTGCTGGACGCGGCGTTCAGAGTCCGTCCCTCCGCACTTGTCGTTTCCTGGGCGCCAATGCTGGTGAGGGACGACGAGCCCACGTTCATGCCCCCCCGGACCCTCAAGTCGTGCCCGTCCGAGAACTCCATCTGCGCATTCAGGTCGATCCGATGCGAGAGGGTGTTCGTGGTCTCGTCGCTGATTCGATCCAGGAGCGAGGACGCTGAGGAACCGAGCAGGAGCTGCTGCTGGATTGCGCTGTTCTGTACGTTGTCGGCCTTGCTGAGGAAGTAACTACTCCGAAGCCACGTGTCGTCCGCGAAGTCGTGGCTCGCGTTGAGCCCCATCGCGAGCGACTCGGTGAAACCGCTGCTGCCACCGGCCCTGGCCCCGCCACCACCGCGCCCACGTCCACCACCACCACCCTGAAATCCGCCGCCGGGAGTGCGTCCCGAGAAGCCGGCCTGGTTGATGTTGTTGGCCCCTCCCAAGAGAGCGAGTTGAGTCGTCGGTGAGAATCGATTGACGCTCAAGGTCTCGTTGTAGCGTAGTCGATCCGCACCAGGAGCCGAGAGAGCTTCTGCGGCGTCTGCGCCACCTCCGATGCCACCGACCATGCTGCCGAAGACGCCCCGTCGCGCATCTTCCCTCAACTCGAGGTTGATCGTCCGCTCTTCATTTCCGTCGGGTATCCCCGTGAACTCCGCCATGTCGGACTGTCTGTCGTAAACCTGGATGCGCTCCACTGCATCGGCGGGCAGGTTGCGGGTCGCGATGGTCGGATCCCCCCCGAAGAATTCCTTTCCGTCCACCAACACATTCTGGACCTCTTCGCCCTGTGCCGTGATCGATCCGTCGTCGGCGACCTCGATGCCCGGAAGTCTCTTGAGGAGGTCTTCGACCGTGGCTTGCGGCGGGACCTCGAACGCGAGCGCGTTGTAGTCGAGCGTATCGCGCCGAATCACGAAGGGAACGTGATCCAGGCTCACGACGAGCGGCTCCATCTCGATCGCCAGAATCGCCAATAGGACGGTCCCCGCGTCGAAATCACCGTTGGTAACCGTGAAATCGGTGCGGACAGTCTGATAACCGACCAGCGTGACCTGCAGGATGTAATCGCCCGCGACGAGTCGCCTCAGCTTGAACCCACCACTGCCGTCGGACAGCGAGAACTTCGCCAGCACCGAGTCTGGACGGGTGAGCGCCACGATCATCGCACCGTTCAGGGCCACACCCGACGAGTCGGCCACGATGCCGACCACGTCGAACCGATCCTGGGCCTGGGCGGACCCAGCTACCAAGAGGCCGGACAGAGCCAACGCGCCCGCGCCAAGCAGGCGGAGGCCTCTGCGACTCGTGGCGACCCTCATCGATTTCTCCGTTGTGTCGCTCTGATCTCTTGAAGCTTCTCTTCGACGATAATCTCGTATTCCTCGCGGGTGACTTCGTCTCCCTTTTCGGGCGCGACGATGGCGCCTTCCTCGAGACCGCTCAGATCGACCTCGGTGGCCGAGTAGAGCTCGTCGCCACGATTGACGGAGACCACGAGGATGAGGCCCGGAAGTCCACTGTACCGGCCCGGTCCTGCAGAGACAGGGATCTGAGGTGTAAACCAGGCTTCAATCGTCGTGCTGTCCTGCACCGCGGTCGCCTTCTGAACCATGTATCCGAGGAACTCACTCTCCTCGCCGACGAGTGTCCACTCATAGGTCGGTCTCGACTCGCGGATGAGGAACGTGCGGCCCATGAATTCGCGAGTCTCCGTGAACGTGTCGTCCGCGTTGTTCGCGTAAGCGGAGACGATCGTCTCATTGGCGCTGCGAGAGGCCGCCCGCATCCGCCTCCTAAAGAGCCCCAGGCGACGGGACGATTCCGCCGGCACGACCTGTTCCTCCTCGGGAACCTCCGTTCGCATCAGAGATTCCCAGGCGTTGAACGTGAGCACGACCGTGTTGGCGCTCCCCTGAGGCAGCCTGCCCTGAAAGCCTCCCGGCCGCTGCCCAGATCGGCCGTCTCGCGCTCCTTGCCGGCCCCCGAATCCGCCCGCACGGGCGGATTGCCTCTGCGCGCCACCGAGTTCGAATTGCACGGAGTGGTCGTAGCGGATGCTCCCCTCCTGGGCCGAGGCCGCGAGGGGGAACAGCATCAGAGTGAGAGCGAATAGTCGCCGTGTGTTCATCGAAGTCGTGGATTGAGCGGGACTGAACTGTGTACCTGCCCTGCATACAAGACACGGGCACAGAGCGGAGCGTTAAGCTGGTGGGGCTTTCTAGTCGTGCGGGGGGGGGCCGGATCCCACGGTGGAGGCTTCAGGGGATCGGGAAGGGGAAGGTTTTCATAGAGCGGGTCATTCCACTCTTCCAGTGCCGTGAGAAGAGGATCCCACCTACAGTGGATCAAGGGCCGGCCGGTGCGCCCTCGCCGTCAGTTTTCAAGCGCCTTCAGCCGCCGCTGGACGTCGAGACGGTCGTCGGTGAATACCGACTCGAACCGGTCGAAGCGGTTCCTCAGGTAGGTTACGCCAACCTCCACCTCTCCGAGCCGTTCTTCGATGCCGTCGAGTCTTCCTTCGATGGCATCAAAGCGCCGGTTCTGGGCATCGAACTTCTTACCGATGAAGTCGACTAATTCTGCGAGTTCGCTCTTGGTCATCCGCGCCTGGACCAGGGGTGCAGTGGGGGTCGAAGAGGCAATCTAAGGGGGGTGGGTGGTTCAATCCATGCTTGAATGGGAACCAAAACGTTTCCGCGGAAACGTCCTGTGGCCGCCACCTAATCCACCAGTTCCGGCGACACCGCCCACGCCAATGCCCACCCTTGGTCTCCTCGCTCGAGGCAGACGATGCCCCCGTTCGTGAAGGAAACCGGGGAGGCCTCCGCCGAGCCCGCGAGGAGAAGCCCGGCGAGCCTGGCCAGGAAGGGCAGGTGCCCCACGAGCATGATCGCGCCCGTCTCGCCGCCGAGCCCGTCACCCACCGGATGGACATCGTCCAGCGGAGCCAATCCCGTCACGGCGCTCACGCCGCCGGAGGGGAGGCCGAGGTGGCTGCCGAGGATCTCGGCGGTCTCGGCCGCTCTGCGCTTTCCGCTGTGGCGGATCTCGTCAACGGCCAGGCCCCGCCGTGAGGCCCACGCGCCGACCCGCTCGACGGCCTGACCACCGTCCGCCGTGAGCGGACGCTCCGGGTCTTCGTCCTTGGACTTCGCCAACCCGTGCTGCACTAGATAGAGCTTCAGGTGCACTAGGAGGGAGTCTCGACCGTCAGGTTGGTCCATCCACCATTTGGGGTCCACGAGCGAATCGGGGGCGGCGACCTCCAGGGACATGAGGCTTCACTGTGGTCGAGCCGTCCGTCCACCTCCAGAAGGCGGTGCGCAGACCAGTACGAGTCCCCCGGCGTGACCCCCAGGAGGTCGAAGTCCATCGAGAAGTGGTAGATCCAGGCGACATCTGAGGACGGTGACCCCTCTTTTACAGTGACGTGGATCTGCCCCGCCCCGACGTCGAGTCTGACGGTCCGGTTGTACGGGAGTCCACTCGCGCGATTGACATCGGTAGGCGGAAAGACCAGGTACCGGAGAGGTTCGCCGGACGGACAATCCGCACACTCAAACTCGGAGCCGGGTTGCTCGGGTGAGCTGCCCCGGATGTCTGCTACGTCAAGAACAACGAGCATGGCCCCGGACTGCGAGTTGCTCACCCCACCCGCGAGGAGCCTATCGCCTGCGGGGTCCGCGACGATGGTCGTGACTGTGATCCAGCCCGAGTTTACAAACGGACCCTCGATGCTGCCCTGATCGTCCAGCAGGAAAAGCGCTGCGGGCCACCATGTGACGTGGTGAACGACCCACGCGAAGCGAGTCCCCTCAGACGTTGCGTGGACACCCAGAGCACCCGGGACCCAGGGGCCCGAGAAAGTCTCTCGCCCGAAGCGATAGGAGTCTGTCCGCACTGCGTTCCAGCGACGCTGGCCGGAGGATCCGAAAGCCATCAGCTCGGCCAGCATACGCGGTGTTCTACCCTCGGCTATCGTATTTGCTGCGAGCAGGAAGAGCTTCTCACCCTCCGCTCCTACTCGGGCGACCTGCTGGAATTGGCCTGCCGGTTGAAACGACCGCCCCTCGGGGTGCTCGAACGTCCACGCGACCCGGCCACGCAGGTCGTAACCCAAGATGTGATCGTTCGAGGTTTCGAGGCGGGAAATCTCGGGAACCGGCAGGCCTCCCCAGGGGATGGCGACCGAGGCGACCATCACAATGGCGATCAGGCCGAATCCGAGTCCGAGTCTGACCCAAGGCCACGAGACGGGGCTGTGTCTGCCGTCGTTCTCAGGGGCCTCCGAGGTTTCCCCCTCGACAAGCCACGCGTCGAGATCCCCGGTATAGGCGAATACCGAACGGCCACCGGGAACGCGGTGGATGGGCATGTCCACGCCCTTCTTTTCCCAGCGCCGGAGTGTGCGGACGTTTCGACCGAGATACCGGGAGATCTGCTTCCAGGAGTCGAGGCGCTGTCCGAGGTTGTTGGCCATGTCTCACCATCCCAAATCACTTCGGCCCGCGACAACTATCGCCTTGTAGCAACGGTAGCCCGCTCCGGTCCTGCACGCCACCCGGAGCCCCGGACGCCTGGTATGACGTGGATCCTAGCGCATCCGGATCATGTGTCCGCTCCTGCCCGCTATTGCCGCTACCGGTGGGTACGGGGAAGGAGGTATCGTTGACGCGGAGCTGAAATGGCCGGTCGAAACGCGTCGGCTGGCCCGCGCTAAAACCCGAAAGGGAGCGGCCCCCATGACCAGAGCGTTCGCACGAATCGGAGGAGTTCTGCTCGCCCTCTCGATGCTGGCCCTCACCCCAGGGGAGGCCGACTCTCAGCAGGTTCCACACATCACGAGATGCCCCGAGTGCCAGCGGCAGCTCCGCGGTCGGGCGTTTGCAGGCCCGTATCCGTCGTGGCAGCAATGCGAGTCCGCACGCCAGATCATGATTTCCCAGGGCTTTCCGTTCCTGCCTTGTGCGCCGGTGGGGACGGGCGGAGGCGGACCGGGTGTGCAATACGTCGGGGGGGGGGCCACAGTGGGCAAAAAGGCCACCCTGTTGGCCGTTATTTTGGGCTCACTGGGGGGGGGCCTCGGCTGGGCAAATAGTTCCGAAACCGACCAGATCCTGAACTCCCGAAAGGGCGCGGTCATTGGAGGAGCCGTCGGGTGGGTGATTGGGGTGGCGATGCAGCAGTCGGACACCCCGAGAGGTGAGCAGCCGCTCGACGCCATATTGCTGGGTGGCACCGGTGCGGTTATCGCCTATTACGCCGTGGACGTCTACAGCACCGCACCTCTAGAGGAGAAGAAGAGGCAGGCGGCCCTTGCCGCACTCGGAGCCATGATGGTGGGTACGGCCGCTTCTTTCACGATGGGAAAAAAGCTCGACAGCGGCTTCCGCCGGGGTGACACCGGTCGCGGGTGGCTCAGTCGCGTCGGTGTGTCCATCGTGCCGACCTTCTGGCCGGACCAGGGCCCACGGTGGGCCACGGTCGTGACGGTACGATGGTGAGAGGGTTGTCTTGGGGCCTGGTCGCACTCCTCGCCGCGTTGCCCACTGTCGCAGAGGCACAAACGACTCGAGTGGTCGAGGTACCGCCGGAGATCTCGTCGCCGGACCAGGAGCGACTCACCGGGAAGAGGAAGGATCTGCGTGGGCGCATCGACGTCCTCAACTCCGGCATCGACGCGTTGAACAGCAGGTGCGGATCCGTGGCGGCATCCGACCATGCGCTCCGCCGCGAGTGCATGGCGACGCAGGGCGCCCTCACCGCCCGGCAGAACACCCTCGAGAACGAGGTCGCACTCTTCCGGATCGAGGTGATCGAGGCGACCCGCAGGGGATTGGCCACCTGCGAATCCGAAGTGGCGGCCGCCCAGAAGATCATCAACGAGGCGCGCCGTGACCTGACCCGCTATCTGGGAAGCCAGAGTGCGACCGACATCGAGGCATGGGCGAACCTGCCGCTCGACGCGCGGGCCGAGGCACGGAGCGCGGCGGTCGACGCGGTGCTTTCGATGGCCCTGGACGCGTTGTCCCTTCAAGACAAAGTCGCGCGTGGCGTGACCGACCACGAGATCACACAGGTGCGGGAGGTGGTCCGCGACTATGGACCTCTTTTCGACCGGATACAACCGGGACTGTCCCGCCAACTCACTTTGTTAGGTACCGACGCCGAGTTTTTCGAGGCGGTCGGGCAGGTCAAGACTCGTGTGGGCATCGTCAACAACATGATCTCAGACAAATCGGACCAAGAGAAGGCTCTCACGGGGGTCGCGCAGCTCCTCGGAATCTTCGTCAAGAATCCGACCGCTAAGATGTTGCTCACCGACATCAACATCTGGACACCCATCCTCTACACGGGACTCGCGGCGTACCATGCCGACGCTCGCGTACGGCAGCTCGAAGAGCTCACCGAACTCGACCTCAGAGCGGTGAGCTCACTGTCCTCGCTTACCGTACGCCAGGTCGATCGGCGGACCGAATTGAACAGCCGATGCGAAAGGACTCTCGCTGCGCTGTCGAGGTTCGCGACGGCCTAGAAGACTAGCTAATCCCGGCGCACGATCCGGGCTGCCCGGCGGCACCGCCATCAGTTCTCGAGCGCCTTCATCCTTCGCTGCATGTCGAGGCGATCACGCAGGGCTCCGCGTCGGGAACACGTGCTTACAAAGAGGAAGTCGATTCTAATTCAGTTCATCTACCGCACGGAAGGCTTCTTCAATGGCGGCTTGTGTGTAAGCTGAAGCGGCCGCATCAGAATTTGCAATCGTAATGTTTCCGAGGGGTTGGCGAGCGATCTCATGTGGGGCTTGGCCCTCTTTCCATTCAGAATCCCACAGGTCGAGGTATCCATACGCATATCCGTGCGGCCACCGATTGACGGTTATGGCAAGGATATCTTCCGCAGCGTCGAATCCTGTTGGTCCAAGCATTCCATTGAGGACCGTACGTACTTCGTGCTCAAAGTCTTCGAACTTCATCTCCAGTAGGACTTGCCTTGCTTCCCGTAGTTGGCTGTGAATAGGGACGTCACGCCGTGGCGGAGCTACCATGCCCCAAAACATCACGGGAACAGGGCCCTCAACGTCCCGGCCCTCGTGGTATCCGGCAGTGTTCACACCCTTGATGAGCCACGCTTTGGCATGCATCCGCCCCGGACAATAGGCTCCTGTAATCCCCAGTTGTTCAAATCCCTTGCCGCTGCGCAAAAGAACATTGGTAACGAGCATGGGATGTTTGACTTGGTAACGTTGCGCCTCCTTTTGTTCTTCCGGTAATTCAGGGCACAGGTGCGGGATAATCACATGATAGCAGGCCAGCACGCAGTGCTTTGCTCTAACCCGGGAGGTCGTACCGTCTCTGACATACGTGACCGCGACATGACCGTCTTCATTTCCGACATGCACGGCGGTCGATTCAAGACGCAAGCGTATCGAAGCACCGGAACGATCGAGTTGGCCGTAGTCGAACCGTGCGGTCGCTATGTTCTCTGCATTGGCGGCCGGTGCGACTGCAGATATGAGTGATTGAACCAGAAGACGGGCAATCGAGGCGTTCCCATCCGGGAACATGGCTACGACTTCAGACTCTTCCAGGCCAGCCGCACGATCGGATTCATCTCCGAGCAAATGGGATCCAGGCAACCGGGCGTTCATCGCTTCGGTGGTGGACAAGCTGTGCGGCTGGACGCCCCAATAACCGTCGGTCGCCTTCGTGAACAGCTCTACCGCCTCGTCAGGAAGGCCGGCATGTCGAGACAGGAATTCCGTATAACTCGTTCGGCGCAAAACGTGCTCGATCTCACGCTCGCTCATTCCATCGAGGATATTGGTGTCTGATGAATAGAACTGTCTTAGGGCGGCCCGCCCGGACTCGCTGATCGGAAACAGGTCGATCTTGTCGAGCGCATCGAGGTTGCGGCCGTATATCGAAAAGCCCGGGACCAGGACGTCGCGTCCGTAGGTATCGGCGTCGAACCAGATAGCGGGTCCGTCACCGCCATAATGGAAATCCAGGTCCTTGTTGAGTTGCTGGACATCGATTCCCAAACCGGCCAGAAACTGTAGCACCGGATTGCTGAACGACAGGTATTCGAGATTCATCGTGCCTCCCCAGGACAGACGCATGTCACCGCCCTGGTGAAACTCGTTTCTCTTTGCATGGCCCCCGAAATCATCGTGATTGTCCAGAATGAGGATACGTGATTCCGGTCCGAACTTCTTTCGATACTGATAGGCAGCCGTCAGGCCGCTGATACCCGCGCCCACGATTACAACGTCGTATTCCTCGACCAGGTCGACAGGATTGTCGAACCGCACCCCTCCGCGGGCCAGTGCATGGGCTGTTTCGAACGATCCGGGATGCGATCCGCGCATTCCAGTTCGCGTAGGTGGATAGCCGACGCTGCCGGTCGATACGGTGCTGGCATCGTTAGTTGGCCCGCAGCCCGTGGGCAGCATCAGCCCCAGCGCGGTGAGGCTGGTTCCGTGGATGAAATCGCGGCGACTGATCTGCCGCAGCATACCCAGTTCGCGATCGGTCTTTTTCATTATTGATAGGAATTCACTGCTTGACGTTTGGTCGCGAGCATAGCACCTCCTGGGGCACAGGAACAAGGTGGTTGCATAGGTAAATTCCAACCGTCAAAAACGGCAGTTCGAAACCCATCCGGGGGAGGTCCGCCCAGTTGCTACGGGCCGGAGTGCGGGTTTCAGCATGGTCGCCAATCCCCAGTGGGTTTCCGAGGGCCTTCGTGTCGCGTTAGGGGTATTGTATGCGACGCCTTAGGTCTTTTATATGCATCCATGTTGGGGTGGGAATCACCTGACCCCCGCCCGTTCACCCGATCACCTCCCTGTAGATCTCGCCGTACCGTCGGACGATTTCCTTCCAGTCGTACTCGCCGCGGACGAGCGCCAGTGCGTTTGCGCCGCGGCGTTCTCGTTCCGACCCGTTCATCAGCGCCTGGCGCAGTGTCGCCGCCAGGGAATCCAGGTCGTCGACTTCGCAAAGCCAACCGTTCGCGCGCGGTCCGCTATCGACCACGAAATCGAGGGGCCCGCCGCTTCGGGTTGCGACCACTGGCACTCCAGTCGCCATCGCCTCGAGGTAGACCTGGCCAAACGGCTCGTTGTAGGACGGAGCGACCAGCACGTCGGCGAGGTTGAGTCCTTGGGACAGGACATCGTGCGGCAGCCATCCGCAGAAGAACACGTTGGGCAAATCGAGGGAGCGGGCGACCGTGTGAGGATGTTCGCCTTCCCATTCACCGGGCATCCCTCCCCAGACGAGCAGGTTGAACGGGGGATGATCGCCGTCGAACGATTGATTGACTCGCGAGACGGCCCTGAGCAACAACGGAACGCGTTTGAAGTCGAGAAAGCGACCCACGAACATCAGAAGCGGCTTCAAATCGCCTGATGCGTCCTTGAACCTCTCGGTGTCGGACTGCTCGTAGCGCACGCTTCCCGGGACGCCGCCTTCGTCCCAGCCCTGTGGCTCCTCTACCAGGATCTTCTGGAGAAAACTCCACTTGTCGTCCGTGGACCAATCCAGCGGTTGGAACAGAGACGTGTCCACGCCGTTCGGGATCGTGGCGATGTGTCTCTCGTCGATCCCGAGCCGTGCGACCGCCCGCTCACGAATGTCCCGGCTGATGGCGGCGAAGTGGTCCGTCACCTCGACCGCGTCGCTGAGCATGCCACGCCCGACGTGGTCCAGCTCACCGGGACCGCCCGACTCCCCGCTCAACTCGTCGAGACGCTCCAGCATCTTGATCTCCGTGCCATGCAGCTGCGTGAGCTTGGGCACCGAGGGGAAGATCTGCTCCGCGGCGACATGCGCGTGCGTGAGATGGTGGAGGTGGAGAAGGTCGGGCTGGAAGCGCTCCCTCACGCCCTCGAATACTCCGGTCCAGCACCGCAACTGTGCTGCATACTCGGCGTCCGTGAGCTTGTAGAAAACACGGTCGGGTACGCCGGATTTGTCTTCATAACTCGGGTGAAAGGGGATTTCCCACTTGTCGGACAGCGGATCTTCCCCCTGTTCGAATCCGCGCCACGCGTCGGTATAGTCGACCAAGGTCAGGGGCACGTCGGCAAAGAACACGTCGGCGTCGTGTTGCGCATCGCCGTCGTGCAGCGTGCCCGTGATCAGATGCACGTCGTGGCCCAGCTCGATCAGGGCGCGCGACAGATAGCGGGCCACCTGCGCGCTCCCGCCCCTGGGATAGAAGATGAGGCTCATCAGAATTTTCATGACGGCCCGCCTGTGGAGTCTTCAGCGTTCCTGTGTGCAAAGATGGCACAAGGGCGGTGTGGGTGGTGGAGAGGCGGCGGATTCAGCTGCGGGAAGAGCGCCTGGATGTTCCGGTGGTTCGGTATGACCTTAGCCAAGGGTGATCGGACACCGTATGACGAACGTTGGCAGAGAAGTGGCGTGAGCAAGGATTTCCAGACGACCGCTCTCCTCGATCAGTTGGACGCGATCGAGGCTCACATGGACGAGGTGCGCCCGAAGCGTAAGACAGTGCTCGCCAATCTCCTCTTCCTCGGTGCCGTGCTCTTGTGGCTCGAGCTCGTGGGCGCCGGTTGGGTGTGGTCGGCGCTCGGGGTGCTGGCGATGGGTCTCAGGTATGTGGTCCCCTTTGCGAAGCTCCGTTCCTTGGGCCGTCAACGAGATCGTCTGCTCGGGCAAACTTCTTCCCGATGAAGTCGACCAGCTCTGCGAGTTCGCTCTTGGTCATCTTTTGCTCGGACCAGGGTGCCGTGGAGTCCACCCCTCAGCAATAGTCCGAAAAGTGGCCCGAAGTTCTCATCCCGCGAATCCTATGAGACACCTAACGCACCACCGCTGGAAGCAAATCGACACTCCAGAGACCGGATTGCCAGTCGCGTCACGCCAGATTACGTAGATAGGGGGGGCAGAGTACGTAGACGGGACGAGTGCGATACCTCTCGCGTGTTACCATCAGTGTCCGGCCGCCCGCACCACAGCTGTCCACAGCGTATTCAGAGGCAACCGAGTGGCAGATGGAGGACGGCTAAGGTGTCGGGTTCTGGCCTATTGGCCGGTTGTTCCTCCCCCGGGCTCCGACCTATCTTGCCCTTTGCCCCTGCATGGGCCTCCGGATCTCCTGTCCGCGTTAGGAGGAGAGCATGAGCAACGTCACGCTCAAGGTAAACGGCGAGACGCATACGATCGACGTCGATCCCTCGACACCGCTGCTCTATGTCCTCCGAAACGACCTCGGGCTCAGGGGTCCACGATTCGGCTGTGGGCTCGGGCAGTGCGGGGCGTGCACGGTGCTCGTGGACGGCGCGGCTATCCGCTCGTGTGTCACGCCGACCTCCGGCGTCGACGGCGAGATCACCACACTCGAAGGACTGTCGGCCGACGGTGAGCTCCATGCCGTGCAACAGGCCTGGATCGACGAGCAGGTACCGCAGTGCGGCTACTGCCAGAACGGACAGATCATGACGGCCATTGCGCTGCTCGATCGGAATCCGAACCCGACCGACGCGGAGCTCCGGCAGGGGATGAACGGGGTCATCTGCCGCTGCATGACGTACTACCGGATCCAGGCGGCCGTCAGGCGTGCCGCGGAAGCCATGGCGGGCGATCGGTCGGGATCGGGCGATGCAGGGAGGGAGGTGAACCTGTGATGCACTCCACAGAGATTCCGAAGGCGATCGAAGACGCCCTGGAAACGTGCCATGGGACCACCTCTCGACGCGACTTTCTCAAGAGCTCGGGGGTCTTCGTCCTGAGCCTCAGCGGCGCAAGGATGGCGAACACCGGTGGGTCCGGCTCGGGAGCCGGGTCGCAGGCACCGGTGACCCCGACCGCCGCTCCGTATCTCGACCCCGACTTCCGCCTCCTCGACTCATGGCTGGCCGTCCATGAAGACGACACGGTGACCTTCTACGTCGGGAAGACCGACGGGGGCCAGGGCACCGGAACCGCCTTCCGCCAGATGATGTGCGACGAGTTGGACATCGCCTTCGAACAGGCCACGCTGATCATGGGCCGAACCGACATGACGGTCGATCAGGGCGGGTCGGGTGGGTCGGATGCGCTCGAACGCGACGCCTGGGCCGCGCGCCGCGTGGCGGCAGAGGCCCGCCGGGTCCTGCTGGAGATGGCGTCCGAGCGGTTCGGCGTGCCCGTGGACGGGCTCGCCGTCAGCGAAGGAGTGATCTCGATACAGCGGGATTCGTCCAGGAAGGTCACGTACGGAGAGTTGGTTGGCGGAAGACGCTTCAACGTGACACTGACGGGGAGGAACATCAACGCGACCACGGGTGTGGCAGGCGTCAAGCCGGTGCAGGACTTGAAGCTCGTCGGTCGGTCGCTTCCTCGATACGACATCCCCGCGAAGGTTGATGGATCGCTCGAGTGGGCTGTGGACGTCAGGCTCCCGGACATGGTCCATGCGCGCAACGTCAGGCCGCCGGTAGCGGGCGCAAGGCTGATCGGCATCGACGAGTCGTCGATCCGGAATATCCCGGGATTCATCCGAGTCGTGAGCAGGGGCAACTACGTCGCGGTCGTCTGCGAGCGTGAAGAGAAGGCCATAGAAGCGGCGCGTCTGCTCGAGGTGGAGTGGGAGAAGCCTACGACCGCGCCCTTCCCGTCGTCCGAGGATCTCTTCAGGTACATGCGTAGCGCGACCCCCATGTCCCTCACCCGAGCCACGGGCTCGCGCACCGTTCCCCTGGCCCGTGTGGAAGGGAACCCCGACGAGGCGTTGAGGACGGCGGCGACGGTCGTCGAAGCGGAGTACGACTTCCCGTTCCAGGGACACACGGCGATCGGTCCGGCCCACGGCCTGGCCGATCCGTCGGACGGCCAGATGACGATCTACTCCAACGACATGAAGCCGTACAGCCTCAGGACCGGTGTCGCGGAGTTTCTCGACATGCCGCGGGAGCAGGTGCGGGTCATCTGGATGCACGGTCCCCAGTTGTACGGCCGCACGGCCGCCGACGACGCGGGTTTCGAGGCGGCGTTCCTGGCCAAAGAGATCGGCCGTCCCGTCCGCGTCCAGTGGATGAGGCACGAGGAGACGGCCTGGGATACCAAGGGCCCCGCGTTCGCTTTCACTTTGCGCGGGGGATTGGACGGCGAGGGCAATCTGGTCGCGTTGGATTACCGGGCCCGCGTCGCCGACTACGCCCACGTCGGGTACAACCAGCCCGATACGGTGCTGATCGCCCAGCTCATGGGGATCAGGCCCTCCCGGCCATCTCCCGGCCGCGCGTCCGCGCCCGCGGAAATGTATGCCATCCCGAACCGGCGCCAGGAGACCCTCGTGGTGCGCTTCCCCTTGGCCTTCGAGACGCCGCTCCGCACCGGCAACCTGAGGGACCCCAACGGCCCTCAGACCACCTTCGCCGGCGAATCCTTCATCGACGAGATGGCGGCAGCGGCGAACGCCGACCCGGTCGAGTTCCGTCTAAGGCTCCTTCGCGGCAGCACCGAAGACAACGAAACGTTCATGCGGGCCCGTTCCATCGCCGTGGTCGAGGCAGCGGCCGAGGCGTACGGCTGGGATACCCGACCGTCCCCGAAATCGGCCAACAGCGGCCGCATCCTCACCGGACGGGGCATCGCATATGCTTACCGTGGGCGGACGGCGGTCGCGGAGATCGCCGAAGTGGAAGTGGATCGCGAGACTGGGCGCGTCTGGGTCAAGCGCATGGTCTGCGCCCACGACTGCGGGCTCGTGATCAACCCCGACGGGCTGAGGAGCACCATCCAGGGTAACCTGCTCCACGGGCTCAGCCGCGCGCTCCACGAGGAAGTCCAATTCGACACCGAGAAGGTGAAGAGCGTGGACTGGCTCACGCATCCGACGCTCAGGCACGTGGACGCGCCGGAGACGATCGACATCGTCTTCGTGAACGGCGATCCTGAACCCGACCGCCCCGATCTGCCTCCCTACGGAGCGGGTGAGCCGTCCATCCGGCCCGTCGCGGCGGCGGTCGCGAACGCGATCTACGACGCGACCGGCGTTCGCATCCGTCGCGCTCCCTTCCGCGCCGAGCGTGTACTCGCCGCCCTCGAGGCTTCCGGCGCTTAGCCGAGGACGTGTTCGATGGCAAGAGTTGGAAAGCGGCCCGAAGGGTCTGCCCCTCCGGAGTGCGTCAGCTACGGAACAGGGGTGGAAGAGACTGACGTCGAGGATCGGGTCGACCTCGTGCTCGACGCGCTGAACATGGCACTCCAGCAACGGCGTGGATCAGACCGAGGTCGACGTCCTATTTTGCGAACATCTCTTGAAGAATACGCAGCGAACTGGAGAGCGCCGTGGAACTCACCCTACCGAGCCTCCGCACGAGGCGCTGCGAGTCCACGGTCCGAACCTGATCCAAGACGACAAACCCGTCCCGTTTCTGGAAGCGGCATGCCACGCGAAACGGATAGCGATGGCCACCCGTGGTCATGGGAGCCACGATGACGGTGCGCAGGTGCTGATTCAACTCGTCAGGAGAGATGACAAGGCACGGGCGTGTCTTTCGAATCTCGGTACCCAGCGTGGGCTCTAGTGACACAAGGAAGACATCCCCCCGGCGGGGGACCGCACTCGCTACCATTCCCATTCCGTGTCGTCAAAGCGCGTCGAGACCATTTCGTCCAACAGCTCGTCGTCACCCGCTGCGCGCACTACGAGCGCTGCCTCAGCCCAGCCCGTCCGACTGTCCCTTTCAGCCTCGATGACTATTCCGCCCTCCACTACACGCAGGCGTACCTCGTCTTCAAGGCCAGCCTCCTGCAAGAGCAGCTTTGGAATTCTGACCCCGCGAGAGTTGCCGATCCGGACTAGCTTCGTCTTCACACTGACCCTCTCTTGTACCCACAATGTAATTACATCAAATCTATTATGGCGCGGGCTTCCCAACAAGCGATGAAGCCCTATCACCCCAGGCCCCCCTCGAGGAGGTCCTGAGGGGGACGTCAGCTGAAGAACCTCTCGGCGCTCTCGTTACGCACCATTTCCTTGGTGGAGGCCGCTGTGTCGTCGAGAGGGTATGAATGCGGCTGATGCTGGCTGTGCACGCGAATGCCTCTCCATCGGAGGTGAAGTCGGCGTACCGGCGGATGATAAAACTCTGGCATCCTGACCGCTTTCCCTCCGACTCTTCCTCGTATTCTGAGGCCATCTATCGGACCCAGCGTATCAACGCCGCCTATCGATTACTTGCGCAGGATGACAGGAGCCAGGAGTTACATCAGGGCGATGCCCCGGCGCCTGCTTGGAAGAGTTCGAGGTGGTGGCCGTTTCGCGCGCTTATGTCGACTGAGGATGTAATCTTTTTTTGGGTGATGTTGGTTGTCGTGGTGCTAATATCGTGGCCCATCTCCTTGCTTCTTAACTAACGGTAGATCGGTTTGTACCGGTTCCGGTTTCCTGGACAAGTGGGCGGCCTAATCATGCCGCCTTCAGGGTGAACTCCTCGCGGACCTGGGCCGGGGTCCGGTACCCATGC
>JADFRS010000244.1 GCA_022561145.1 Gemmatimonadota bacterium | reverse complement strand
TTGACCTCCGCGACCTGAAAACCTAGGTCGGCAAGTGTAATGGATTGATCTGCAAGCATGCGTTCGGCGCGGGCCCAATCATCCGGGGAGTCGATGTCGATCCAATCGCCAGCGTCGATGATGAGGGGCCGGATGCGGTCTCCAGTCATGGAATTCTTCTCAAGGATGACATCGGCACGGACAGCATCGACATAGCCGGTCTGCCAATAGACATCGGGAAGGAGTTGGCGAGGCAGATTGTAGGCTTCCTTTTGGTCGGATTTGAGGAGCGGCTGCATAAGGCCATCGGGGGAAAGACTCCACATCTTGAAGGGGTTCTGGAATGGTTCACAGACCGTGCGGACGGCATCCACCTCGGGGCGTTCGATCAGCTGCAGGACGGCCTGGTCGATGTGCCAGACCCGCCGCAAGGGGGAGGTTGGGCGCAGTTGGACCACAATATCGGGGTGGTAGTCTTCATGCTCGGCCAGCCATTGAAGAGCATGTTGGAAGACAGGTCAGTCAGGAGTGTCGTCTTGGGCATGTTCGGATGGGCGGGTAAAGGGGACTTCAGCGCCGTGGCCCGGGGACTGGCCGCCTTGGAGCCGGATACACTCGCCAGGCCGGCCGCCCGCTGGGTGCGGCTGCTGCGCGAAGAGTTTCGGGCAGAGATCGACCGGATCGCGGGGCGGGAGGTGCGCGGCTGGGGGCTCCGTTTCACCGCCGGGGGGCGCGCCTCGACCAGCCAGCGACTCGACGTCCTGCGACCCCTTGGCGACGAGGGCATATGGCCACGCTATACGGCAGCCGTCTGGGTCGAGTCGGGTCATCTTGCCCTCGAGACCCGGGTGCTGGGAGACCTCTACTTCAACGACGACCCGGACGGTTTGAGCCTCGGGCAGGACCACGGCGGTCGGTCGGACAACGCCTACCTCTCGTTACAGTTGCCGCACAGCGCTGTCACCATCGGTCGCTTGCAGCGCAACTGGTCGGCCCTCGGCACGCGAGGGCTGATGGTGTCCGCCGAGCCCCCCGCCTATTCGCAGCTGGCACTCGATCTATCGCTGGGCCGCTTCACGCTCACCGCGTTTACCGGGGAGCTGGACACCGTTGTTGGGCAGAAGCGCTACCTGGCGGCTCAACGGGTGGACTACACCACCGATCACTTCGGCTTGTCTCTTGGGCAGGCGATCCTCTACGCGAGCGTGACCGGAGGTCCGCAGCTCCGCTTCCTCAATCCTGTCGAGCTGTTTTTTTTCGAGCACACCAACGAGCCGCTGGACGTCGTACCAAACTTGCTACTGGAGACACAAGTCTGGTACCAGACGAATGACTTCGTGGTTCATGCGGAGGGTGTGCTGGACGATGTCGACTTCGATCCGGAAGATCCGCTCAATCCGCAGAACCCGGTTCGTGCTCCAACCAGATACGCGGTCGCTATGGGCATTCGTCTCCTCGGTCTGAGCGACCGCGTGGAACTCGCACTGGATTACGAACGGGTCTCTGCCTTCGCATACCGGACGATAGGCGCCGCTACCGATCGCTATACGTTCCTGGATCGGGGTCTAGGCCCGAACTTCGTAGATTATGACCGGCTGTCGGTTCGTTCTGACATCTTCACGCCCCTCGCGGGGCTGCGGCTCACGCCCGCGCTGAGCGTGCAGCGGCAAGGAGAGGGCGATTTGCGCGAGCCGATTCCCGCTGTGTGGCGGGGGGAGCCTCCCATTTTTCTCGGGATCAAGGAAACGACCTATCGCCTGGGATTGCAGGGACGCTACCAGCCCAATCGCCACTACTGGGTCGCGTGGGATATAGGGGCGAATTTCGTGACCAATGCGCTCCACGTGCCAGGTGCGGATCGCACCGAATTCACCGGGATTCTCCGGGCCGGCGTCTCCCTGGACCTGCCGCTGCGACGAAGCGATTAGTGGGCGCACCTTGGGTGATCCATGCCGCAGCCGTCGGCCTGGTCGTGCTCGACACTGCCGTGCGCGCGTGGCGCATCCGCTTGCTGCTTCCGCGTAGCCAGAGGCCGTCCGTATGGCGAGCGGTCGCCGTGAATGCGTACGGGGATGCCGCGTCAGCCATCACTCCCGCCCGCTTCGGCGGCGACCCGGCCCGGTTCCTGGGGTTTCGACGGTCCGGGGTCGATTCCGCCGCCGCAGTCGTCGCGCTGGGTGTGGAGCTGTTGATCGATTGGGTTCTGCTCATCGTGGCATCCGCCGTCCTCGCCGTGACCCTGGGTGGGCTGGCGGTTCGCGGTGCCCGTGAAGCCCTGCGCTCGCTCACCTCCGAGGCACTCCTCCCCTGGCTTCTCCTCGTGCTAATCCTGGTGGCGTTGAGCGGCCTCGCCGCCCACTGGTACCGAAAACGGCACCCCGGACAGTTGGGGACGTCGCTGAAGGAGGCATGGGGGCACGTCCGGACCATGCGCCGGGGAACGCTCGCGGCAGCCGGAGTTCTCACGGCGATCAGCATGACGGCCCAGGTGGCAATCCTCCCTCTTCTGCTCGTCCCGGTGATGCCGGCGGTAAACATGGGTGGGGCGGTGCTGGGGTCGTTCACCCTGCTGTATGGTCAGCTCTTCCTGCCCACGCCTGCCGGGGTCGGTGGGGTCGAGTTGGGCTTCGTGGTCGGACTTGGCCCGGCTCTGGCCCCGATCGAAATCGCGAGACTGCTGCTGGCCTGGCGCATCTACACCATCGTGCTCGGAGCGCTTTTGGGAGCGCTGCTGTTCTTGCGGCAAACGCTCTCCAAGCGCACAGCAGCGCTGCCGGCGACCTCGGAGCGGTAGGTTCGTCAGTTAGTGGAAACGCTCGCCCGCGCGGTCGTCCGGTTTCGCTTTTTCATCATCCTTTTCTGGATGGCCTTCGCCGGCTTTGCGGTGTCCCGAGCCGCCCGCGTGGGCGAGGTCCTCAGTGTGGAAGGGGAGTCGCTGCGCCCGAACGAGTCCACAGAGGTTTGGGACCTGATTCGGAGCGCTTTCCCGCGGCCCTTCACCAACTTCATCGCCGTGGCCATCACCGGCCCCATCCCGGTAGACAGTCAACCGTTTCAGCTGCTGGTGGAAACCCTTTCCGACGCTGCCGGCCGCGAGCCCTACATCGACCGCGTCATTTCGTATCTCACGACGGGGGACTCGGCATTCACCAGCAGCGATCGCCGCGCCACATTCTTCCTCGCCTCGGTGGCCGTCGAACACGCCGATACCGTAACCCGGGCGGTCCCGTCATTTCGTAGCGCCATGAGAAGAGCGGCCGGAACGCACCAGTGGGCCTCCCAGTACGACATTCAGGTCACAGGCGAGCCCGCCCTGGACTGGGACGTTCGCACGGTGAGCGTCGAGGATGCCAAACGAGGAGAACTCCGGGCGCTTGTGCCCACCGCCATGGTCCTGGTGCTCGCCTTCGGGGCACTCGTCGCTGCTCTCCTCCCCCTCGTTATCGGGGTCTATGCGATAAGCTGTGCGTTGGCCGCGGTGTATTTCGTCGGCTCCGTCTTCCCAATTGCGATCTTCGTGATCCCGATCGTTACCATGGTGGGGTTGGCAGTGGGCATCGACTACTCCCTGCTCATAGTGACGCGCTTCAGGGAGGAGATGAACCGGGGGTTCGAACCCCCTGAGGCGGCAGTCCGTTCCATGACGACGGCGGGTCGCGCCGTGGTCATCAGCGGGCTGACAGTGTTGATCGGGTTCGCGTCGCTGCTCCTCACCCCCGCCTCCGAAACCCAGTCCGTGGGCATCGGCGGGTTGCTGGTCGTCATGTCGGCCGTGATTCTGGCTACCACGTTGCTGCCCGCCGTACTGGCCGTGCTGGGCCGGCGGCTCGACTGGCCCGTTTGGCTGGCCCGGCGTCTGGCTTGGTACCACGCGAGCACGGTGTGGGCACGGTGGGGGCGGTTCGTCGCCCAGCACAGGTGGAGTGCCATGGTGGCCGGGCTGCTGCTCGT
>JADFRS010000243.1 GCA_022561145.1 Gemmatimonadota bacterium | reverse complement strand
TGACCATCTTCCTGTTTGCGTTCCCCTGGATCGCAGTGTTGGTCTTCCTGTTGCTCTTCACGCGCATTCCGAGCGAATTGCCGGCTGCGGACGCGTTGGACCTGGAGCGCGCCTTGCGCGTTAGCGTGGTCATCCCCGCGCGCAACGAAGCTGTCAACATCGAGAACTGCGTCGCGTCGATCGCCGCATCGACCTATCCGGACTTCGAGATCATTGTAGTCGATGATCGCAGCGGCGACGAAACCGCTTCGCTCGCTCGCTCGGTACCACCCGGCAACGCGAGCCGGATCGCGGTGATCGATGGCCAGGAGCTGCCGGAGGGGTGGTTGGGGAAGCCGTGGGCCTGCTGGCAGGGCGCGCAAGCGGCCGACGGCGGCTTCCTTCTCTTCACAGACGCGGACACGACGCATGGACCCCAGATGCTCAGTCGCGCCGTGGCAGGTCTCTACGAAGACGAGGCGGACCTCATGACCGTGCTGGGGCGGCAGCTCATGGGGTCGTTCTGGGAGCGTCTCGTTCAGCCGCAGATCTTCCTGTTGATGCTCTTCCGGTTTCCCGACTTCGAGCGGGCCGTGAAGAACCCGCGCTGGCGGGATGCCATCGCGAACGGCCAGTACATCCTCTTCACTCGCGACGCGTACCACGAGATCGGCGGGCACGTGTCGGTGCAGGGCGAAGTCGTCGAGGACATGGCGCTCGCGATGCTCGTGAAGAGGGAGGGCAAGCGGTTACGGATCCGATCTGCGGTGGACGACCTGCAGACGCGGATGTACCGCTCGTTGGCGGGCCTCATCGAGGGCTGGTCCAAGAATATCGTGGTGGGTGTGTGGCTGAGTGTGCCTCCGTTTCTACGCAGAGTGGTCGCACCGATCGTGTTGGCCACGGGAGTGTCGCTTTGGATCGCGCCACCCGCGGTGCTCCTGGCCGGTCTGGCGGGCTGGGTTGCGCGACCGCTCCTCCTGTGGTCCGTGGTGGTGTACGGGGTGAGCGTGGCGATCTGGGGGCGCTTCACTCACGTGATGCGCGGACCGCCACAGTACGGGTTCCTCTATCCACTCGGGGCGTTGGTGGGTGCATATATCTTCCTCCGATCATGGAAGCGCGGTCAAAACGTCGAATGGAAAGGAAGGCGGTACACAGTGCGAGCCCCCCTCGGAGTGCCCCAGTGAGGGGAGTGCACTCACGTCGGTCTGTGAAGCCAGCGTGACGATCGACCGTCGGAAGCTTGCGGACGAGTTGAAGCAGCACGCCCTTGCCTCGGGGTTTTCGCTCGCCGGCATCGCACCCGTGGACGCGAGTGAGCATATGCCGGCCTACCGGGCTTGGATCGACGAGGGCCGACACGGAGAGATGGCGTACCTGTCGCGTGCGGACGCGGTCTCCCGCAGAGCCGACCTCGACTCCACGCTGAACGACGTGCGGTCGGTGCTCGTCGTCGCGCACGAATACTTCGTCGAGGATCCACCAGGGGTGCCGGAGGACGCTTCGCGCGCCGTCATCGCCCGCTATGCGCGGGGGGACGACTACCACGACGTCGTGAAGAACAAGCTGATCTCGCTCGCTCGGTGGTTGGACGCCAGGATCGATTCGAAGCTTCAGGCGCGAGCGTACGTCGACACCGGCCCTATCCTGGAGCGTGACCTCGCGCAGCGCGCCGGCCTCGGCTGGTTCGGCAAGAACACCATGCTCATCAACCCGCAACGAGGCTCCTACTTCTTCCTGGGTCTGCTACTGCTCGACTTAGAGTTGCCTCCGGACGAGCCGTTCGTGGAGGATCGTTGCGGGACATGTCAGGCGTGCCTCGACGCGTGCCCGACCGGCGCGTTGCTGGGCCGTGACGGGAGCGGCGCGCCCATCATCGACGCGAGGCGGTGCATCTCCTATCTGACCATCGAGCTCCGCGGCCCGATCCCCGCGGAGTTGCGACCCGACATCGGGAACCGCGTTTACGGGTGTGACATCTGCCAGGAGGTCTGTCCATTCAGCCGTAAATTTTCTGTGCCCTCGGAGGAGCCCGCGTACTCTGCGAGACCTGAGTTCGACGGACCGTCGCTCGTAGAGTTGGCGGAGAGGCTCTTGTCGTTGTCGGGGCGGGGATTCCGTCGGGCTTTCGCGGGCTCTCCGGTACTCAGGGCCGGGCGTAAGGGGCTGCTTCGCAACGTGTGCGTGGCGTTGGGCAATTGGGGGTCACCTTCGGGGGTAGCGGTGCTCGCTAGGGCATTGGTGGATCCGGCCTCACTCGTGCGCGGACACGCTGCTTGGGCACTGGGGACTGTAGGCTCCCCCGAGGCGATCTCATTGCTCTCAGAGCGGGCAGCAGATGAGGCCGACGACTGGGTTAGGGGAGAGATCGAATTCGCGCTGTCCCCACCGAGCGGGACCAAGCGTGGATCAAGCGGGTCAGAGGCGAGGTAGACGATCGCGGTACGAGGATGGCCTCGCTTTCGGTCGGCGACGCGGTGACGGCCACGTGCACCACCCTTCGGCTCCGCAGGTCCATGAGCACCAGGACGTATCGCACCGAGTAGTTCCACAAGGGCTCAGTGGTCAGGTCCATCGTCCATAACTCAGCCGCGTGTCCGGCCAGGAAGGTGCGCCAAGTGGTGGAGGCCGGAGCACCGTTTCCCTTCCAAGTAATCATGTACCGACGGACGGTGCTGGGAGGGTGCTCCACCCCGAGTTTCGTCTTGAGCTACAGGGCGATTCGGTCCTCGCCCCACTCGGGATGATCGGACGAGATGCGGCGAATCAGGCTGATGTGGCTCCGAGGGATTCTGTGTCGACCGCTGAACGCACCGGACCGTCGTCGCCAGTGACGGCGGTACCCTGCCCGGTGCCACTTCAGGACCGTGGCTGGCTGGATCAGCACCAGTGCCTGGCGCCACCGATTCAAGTATCGGCAGAGAGCGGCGCCTCGAAGTGGAACCCCATCGACCATCGCCTCTTCAGCGAGATCAGTAAGAACTGGGCCGGACAGCCGCTCCGCAGCTACGAGACCATCCTCAACCACATCCGCACGACAACCACGAAGACCGGCCTCCGCGTCAGCGCGCACCTCATCGACCGGGAGTATCCCAAGGGCGTCAAGATCTCCGACGCACAGTTCGCCACCATCGCCCTCGAACGCCACGAAACCCAGCCCCTGCGCAACTACACCATCCACCCCCGCTGCTGACTACCAGCCCAAATCGGGGAGTTATTCTTGCGCCGGCCGTAAGGGCGACCCACGCGCCAATCAATGTCTGATCACTTGAAGACTTCCAGAGCCTCGAGCAGGAAGTGAAGCGCGATGACCCACAGGGAAAATGCTTCGCCCCAAAACAATGAGTACAAACCAAACACGAAGTGGCCCGCCAGCAGCGCCGCCATCAGTAGGGCGAGGATGACTTTCAACCAAAGCTCATCCTTGGGCGTGAAGAGCACGAAGACCAGGGCGTTTCCGATAAAGAACGCCCCTACGCTGATGTTGTGGATGAGAAAGTAGTCGACGTGATTGAAAACGATCACACCGCCCAACGCCAAGCCTAGTCCGATGTTGTACCAGTGCTGGCCCCTCACGACACCGTTGATGACAAACAGCATCGCGGCCATGGTCAGCGGGACATAGAAGAATCCGGCCTGACGCATGGTGTAGTACCCGCTGATGTGTTCGCGAGGACTCCACCAGACATCGCCAAACATCAGGAGGAATGGGATAAGGAAGCAGACGCTTGTAACGACCAGCTCGAACTTGACGAACGGGCGCCTCGGGCCCGCGTCCGGAGTGTCATTCATTACCGGTCCTCCAAACTTGCCAGGGTTAAGGTCGTGGATTGGGGAGACCGTAAGCGAGTAGGCATGTGCTCTCCCTCCGCTATTCACTCGGCCCACTCCGTCGGGGGGAGGACGGTTGACCGATTATTTCTGTGCAGACAGCATGCACGAGCCTCCCAAATCGTGCAAGCA
>JADFRS010000077.1:429-18428 GCA_022561145.1 Gemmatimonadota bacterium | reverse complement strand
CGATCTTGCCCGCCCGGTCTACGACGAGTATGCCGTCCCCCGTAGAGTCCAGAGTCGCCTGGAGGAGGGACACCGAGCGCATCAGACGGTCGTCCGCGCTGGCGACGCTACGCACGTCTCTCTTGATCCCGACGTGGCACATGGGCTGGCTGGCCTCGTCGTAGATCGTGAAGGCCGTGAGTTGTAACTGCAGGTGATCTCCCTCCCGGGTCGTGCTTACCACGTCTCCGTCGAAGCGCCCTTCGCTCTCCAGCGCCTTGGCGACGTTCGTGAAGACCTCGTCGCCTAGGTGGATGGCCGGGGTCTTTCCGGCGAGCTCCTGGTCGGAGTAGCCGAGCAGCTCACGGTGGCTGGAGTTTTGCATCAGATAGGACCCGTCGAGGCCGAACACCGCCATCGCTACGTCGAGGTTCTCCAGAACCTTCTCGTACACCACCTCGCTGAGCGAGTTGGGGAGTGCCTCGGGGGCATCGGAGTGCCGGGTCTTGGAGCGGGAGATCATGAGATTCGCTTCGCCTGCTTCCGGTTGGTGTTGTATGCCTCTCTTTCAATGTTAAATGGATCGAGCCCCGATTTTCAAGGAAACTCTTTTGCGGTGGCGGAAAAAGAACCCATTGGAAACGGGGTGGGTGGTCACTTCATCGTCGATCACCGGGTCCGTAGAGCTCTGCCCTCCGCAGGCGCCGACCGCCCCGAGCATGAACGCGACCGCCCATCTGCCGGTTCGCTGTTGATCTCTCATTCTCATGGGGCTCCATCCTCGACGACAAACTGGCCCATCATCCCGACGTCTTCGTGCTCCAGGATGTGGCAGTGAAACATGTAGGGGTTCACGGAGTCCGCGTAATCATGGAACCGCTTCACGATGCGGACCGTCTCGAACGGCCGCACCAGCACCACATCCTTCCATCCGAGCTCGTTTTCCGGCGGTGTGAACCCGTTCCGCGTGAGCACCTGGAACGAGTCTCCGTGCACGTGAAAAGGATGAGCCTGGGTCGTGGGATTGGTGATCTCCCAAACCTCCGTGTCGCCTAGACGAATTCGGTCGTCGATCACATTCATGTCCATGCGTTTGCCGTTGATCCCGAACGGGTTGGCCGCGAGCTCGAAGGGTCTGGCGCTCGCCAGGTTGACGGCCTCCGCCTCAGGAATCGGGTCGATGGTGGTGAGTCCGGCCGGAATCGTAAGGACGGCGTTCGACCGGGCAGGGCCCACCGTGATGTCGAGTAGATCGAAGTCCGCAGTATCCCACGCGTCTTGGAGCGGAAACGGTACCAGCGAAGTACCCAGATTTCTGTTGAAGCTTCGGAGCTTTAGCGTGGTCCCTTGGTCGGAACCGAAGTCGACGAGAATTTCGGCTCGCTCCGCCGGCGACAGGAGCAGTCGAGACAGCGGCACCGGCGCCCGGAGAAACCCGCCGTCCGACGCCACCTGAAAGAACGTGCGGTCGTCGCTGAAGCCCAGATTGTAGATGCGGGCGTTGGAGGCGTTCAGTATCCGTAGCCGCACGACCTGGGCGCCCACTTCGAGGAAGGGCGCTTCTACACCGTTGACGAGAAAGTGCCCACCCTTCCGCAGCGCGGGATCCCTGGTGGGGTCGAAGTCCGTGGGAAAGTGCAGAAGCGCACCATCATCGTGGAATCGCCTGTCCTGCAGGATCAGCGGAATGTCGTCCTCGCCATAGGTACGCGGCAGCGGCAGCGCGTCCGAGGTGCCGTCTTCGACGATGATCATGCCCGCAAGGCCTTCGTATACCTGGTAGCCGGTACTCATCGGGTCGAAGATCACGCCCTGCCCGAGGCCAGCGTGCGGATGCGGATGGTACCAATACGTCGCCGCACGATTGAGGACCGGGAACGAGGGCGTCCACACGTCCCCCGGCTCGATTCGCTGGTGTGGCCCACCGTCCATGAGAGCGGGGACATGCATGCCGTGCCAATGCGTCGTCGTGGAGACGCCGATGTTGTTCGTTACGTTGAGCGAGACGTCCGTGCCTGAGCGCAGGAACAGCGTGGGACCGAGGTAGTCGCCGTTGTACCCCTTGGTTGGCGTCATCTTGTCCCGGATGAGTTCTCGCTGTCCGGGACGCATCTCGAGGTTGATGACCGACCCGACCAACATCTCGGGGATCGGGAGCGGGATAGGGGTGATGCTCGGGTCCGGCTCCGCCGGGTCGAGCGGCGTCGCGGTCTCAGTCGAGCTATCTGAAGAACACCCGGTGAGACCCGCCATGGGCAGCGCCGCTCCCGCAGCGGCCCCAGCGGTCAGGCGCAGCATCTGCCTCCTTGATATCGGACTCCGTCCGTACACGGTGTTCTCCCGGTAACACGGCCCGTCCGCTGTGTCTCGGCACGTGGACGACGCCCCAAGAGTGAGTCGGGGCGCACCGAAGTGTCGCCCCGCGCTGAGTAGGAGACGTGCGGCAACCACGGTTCGTTAGCTCATCCCCCCATCCCCCCTGCAAGCGCCGGATGGACTAGCAGCTCGCGACCCGGTAGAGAGGCACACCCTCCGCCTCGGCCGCCCGACGAAGAGCAGCGTCCAACGTGGCTAGCGGGATCCCTCGGCGTCGAGCCAATTCCAGATAGCATGCATCATAGGTGGTCAGTGCACGCGTCCCGGCGAGCAATGCGATCGCCTCGAAGACTCGCCTGCGCTCCAGCGGGTCGACGGCGATGGGCAGCGCCTGAAGAAGACGTCGGGCCTCGCCGGCGCTCGCTCGATCGAGCCGGTCACAGCGTTCGGCCGTAGCAAGTCCGTTCGTAACCTCGGTCGGCCATAGAGCGGGAACCACGGCCTCACCGGCGATCAAGCTCTCGAGGACCGCGTCGCTGTACGCGTCGGCTTCATCCTCGAAGCACCACGCCAGCGCCACCGAAGCGTCCAGCACGAAGTTCATCGGCGGCCCGAGTCTATCAGGTCCCGGACATTGAGATCCTTTCCGAGTGCTTTGCCGCGGCGGAGGCGGCGAAGACCCGCGACGGCCTCAGCCACGGAGGTGGACGGGCTCTCAGCCATGGGCACGAGCCTCGCGATCGGACGCCCATGGCGCGTGATCGTGAGGCTCTCGCCGGCCTCCACCCGCTTGAGCAGGGCCGGTAAATGAGTCTTCGCTTCGTAGGATCCGATGGTAGTCATGGCACCAAGTGTATTAGACTAGTCTTACACTAGCCTAATATCTCTAGAGGCTTTCCACCAGTGACGTTCCAGGCGGACTCGCCCCTCAGCGGAGCGTTCGGTGCCCCTCCCACAATCCCTACACGGGTTTGAACCACCCAAACTCAGCATCATCCATAGCTTGAGCGCAGACTCGCGCGCCTCGCTCTCCGCCCACATCTTGGCGATGCGGAAGAAACGCACAGCGGCCAGGCGGTGCACGCATGAGCAACATGGAGGACTACGAGGTAACCCGTCGTGATTTCCGTCTGACGGTGCCGGAGCGGTTCAACTACACCATCGACGTGGTCGATCGATGGGCTCGTGACGAGCCCGACAAGCTAGCCCTGGTGGCCATTCACCCCGACGGACGTACCGCGACGCGCCACACCTTCGCGGAGGTGTCGCGCGACGCGAACCGCGTGGCGAACTACCTGAAGGGGCTCGGCGTCGCAAAGGGAGATCGGGTGTTCGTCCAACTCCCGCGAGTACCGGAGTGGTACTCTACGATACTCGGTTGTCTGAAGCTGGGCGCGGTACCCATGCCGGGGACCTCCCTCCTCATGCCTCGCGATATCCAGTACCGGGTCAACGCCGCCGAAGCTACCCTCATCGTGACGGATCCGGTCGGAGCGGCAAGGGCTGATGAGGTCGCCGACTCCTGCCCTTCGCTGCGCGCCAAGGTAGTCGTGGGTGAGGGTATGGCCGGCTGGAAGAGCCTCGCTTCCGGCATGGCATCCGCCTCCGACGAGCCAGCGGCCGTCGATCCCACGGCCTCGGACGATCCGTTGCTCATCTACTTCACGTCCGGCACCACCGGACACGCCAAGATGGTGCTGCATACGCATGCGAGCTACGGGATCGGCCACGAGATCACCGCCCGCTTTTGGCACGACCTGGGGGCCGAGGATGTGCATTGGACCGTCTCGGACATGGGCTGGGCCAAAGCGGCTTGGGGAAAGCTCTTCGGGCAGTGGCGCATGGGGGCCGCGGTCGTGATGTGGAATGTGGTCGGCAAGCCCGACGTCGACCGAATGCTCAGGATCATCGCCGAGCAGGGCATTACGAGCTTCTGCGCACCACCAACACTCTACCGGGCCTTCGTGCAACTCGATCTGGAGAAGTACGACTGGTCGATGTTGCGCCATTGCACCTCGGCTGGCGAGCCGCCGAATCCAGAGGTGATCGACACATGGAAACGCGCGACCGGCCATTACATCTACGACGGCTACGGCCAGACTGAGACCGTCAATCTGGTAGCCAACTACCCGTGTATGACCGTGAGGCCCGGCTCAATGGGGAAGCCCGCGCCCGGATTCGATGTTCACATTATTGACGAGGAGGGAACGATCCAACCCACTGGCACGGAGGGCCATCTTGCGGTCCGCACGGAGCCTCGGCCCGTCGGCCTATTCCGCGAGTACTGGCGTGACCCCGAACGAAACGCGGAGTCCTTTCACCACGGCTGGTACTTCACCGGTGATCGCGCCTATCAGGACCAGGATGGCTACATCTGGTTCGTGGGCAGGGCCGACGACGTGATCATCTCAGCGGCGTACCGCATCGGCCCCTTCGAGGTCGAGTCGGCTCTGCTCGAGCATCCGGCGGTGGCGGAGGCCGCCGTAGTCGGAAAGCCGGATCCCGAGCGCGGGCAGATCGTGAAGGCGTTCGTCATCCTCGCCGGAGATCATCAGGCGTCGGACGAGCTGGCGACCGAGATCCAGAACCACGTCAAGCGTGTCACCGCTCCGTACAAGTATCCACGTGAGATCGAATTCGTGGGCGAGCTTCCCAAGACGATCTCGGGGAAGATTCGGAGAGTCGAGCTGAGGGAGTCCGAGACGGACGGGCCGGTCTCGTGAGGGCGCGCCAAGGAATATGAGATCCTCGCGGTCCGGACCGTATCAAGCGGTAGCCTGAGGGGACGCCGAACTCTTCCTTGTGGAAACCGGATATCCGTTGTCGCCCAGCCACGATCTCAAGAGTGCCTTGTTCGCCCCGGCTCTCTTCTGGTATAGGGCGGCACGCTGCTTGAACTCATTTTACACCTGCCCATGATCTTGGCGAATATCCAGATACCGCTCATATAACCATGCGCCCATGTCGCAAGCGATGGGTTCATTCGCTTCGGAATCAAATAGCTTCAGGCAATATCGTGAGAGTGGCTCGCCCTCGAAAACAGCTTCCAACCTGGTGTCCGACGAAACGGCGATCGTTGGGACATGCGCACTCGAGGATAGGACATAGGCGTGAAATCTCGTCGTCACCAAGATGTCCAGCCGGCACATGGACCGGCGCCTGGGTCAACACCACCTTCGGTTCTACCGACGCTCTCAATTTGGTGGTGACCGTTGACGTGGATAACCTGGCCGTGACCATCGTGTTGGACATAAGTGGAGCGGTCTTCGGTCTCAGCGACCCCCCTCCGATCAACGGTACGGGGACGCTGGGGGCGACCACCTTCAGCGGGTCAGCGAACACACCTCTCCATGGTCCGGTGACAGTCGACGCCTCCCTGGCAGACATCTCGTTCCAAAGCACCAACGTGCCTGCAACGGGAATTGACGCCTGGACCTCCGCGGGAGCCGTCGTTGGCAATCAATACACCGGTACCTTCACCATCGCATTCACAGGTGGTGGATCGGCCGTAGGAACGGCTCAGCTCACCAAGCAGTAGCAGGCCAGGGAGCCTCAGACCCGTCGGCTCGGGAGCGTCGGCGGGCCTTCGCCGCGCTGCGGGGAATCAACGGTCAGGCACTGTCGCCGCAGACGCCCCTTAGATCATCAGCACCGACACGATGAGCAGCGCGAGCCCCGTTACGGCCCCGACCGCCGCATACGCGATCGACACGAAGACGAGCTTGGCCAGCGTCTTCACCCAGGACTCACCGTAAAACCGCTTCATCCCCAGCAACAGGTGGGGTGGAACGCCGATTAGCGCGATCGCCGTAAAGTCGCTCAAACCGCTCAGCCCCATTGCGTTCGGCAAGGCAGCGAAGGAGACGACGAAAAACACGAACGCGTGAAAGTACACCGAGAAGACGACGTGGTGGACATAGAGTCGGCGATGATGAACCAGCTTCAACAGCACGGCGAAGGCGGGAAGCAGGAAGAACATCGCCTGCGCGAACCGGTTCATGAAGAGGCGACTGAACGACTTGGGGTCCTCCGCAATCCGCTGAGCACCAACCTCGAATTGCTCTTCGATCCGTTTCCGAAAGCTTCCGGCGCTTGGGCCCACGGGCTCGGCGCCGGCAGGCGCCTCCAGCGTCGCCGCCGTTCCCAGGTCGAGTTCGAGGTTGGCGACCTTCACCCCCGAGCCCAGGGCAATGATCAGGAACATCGAAAAACTCGCGAAGATGTAGAGCCGGATGGGTGGGACGAAGCGCGCCCGATGACCCGCCACAAAGGCGCGCGGAACCGCACCCGGCTTGAAGAAGAGCGGTCTTAGGGTGAGGCGGAGCCGTGAGTCCAACGAGAAGGCTTCGCTGGCGAACTCCTTCGCGAATTCGCCAACTGGAAGATCGAAGTCAGTGCCCGACTGTCCGCACTGAAAACAGTAGTCCCCCCGCATAGGTGCGGAGCAGTTCTGGCATTGGGCCGGCACGGCAGACTCAACATGTTTCAATCCAGAATCTCATCCCGGCTGCCCGTCATTTCCCAGCGAGCGAGCACTACCGGGATCACACCGGCGTCGAAGAATTCGTCGAAGAACCGGCGGACGGTGAAGTCGCCGCCGAGCTGGAGCGCCCGTTCGGCGAGAAGCTCTTCGATCTGGATCTTGCCGGTGAGATAACTCGTGCCATACCCCGGCTGCCGCAGATAGAGGTGCTGCTCGCCGCGGACCAGATCGCCGTCGGGGAGCCAACCCCGTGGGGTCCACGTCATCGCGTGCTCTACGGCCTCTTCCATGGTGAACTCATTACCGTGGAGGTAGAGGCCACTCAGCGAACGCGCGGCCCGCTGGGCCAGCATGATCCAGACGAGCTCGCGAGACCGAGGTTTGGCGTCGAAGAGGCCCGCGTGCATCATCATTTCCTCTACGCCGGTGGCCAGCCCCTCGGAGCGGGCGTCCCAGATGTTGTACAGCGACGGCACGCTCCGCACAGGGCTCGAATGCGGATTTTCTCTCATCCGCGCCAACTCGATCCAGTGGTGCATGTGCGTGAGCATGACCACCGGGTCGCGGTAACGCACCTCGTTGAAGAAATTCCGTATCTCATCCGGTTCCGCGGGGGTGAACTGCCCGCTCACGGCGCGGAGCGCCGGGTCCATCCATGCCTCGATTGCGTGGATATCTTCGTCCTCGAGGAACCGCATGTACTCGGTGACCGCCTCGTTGAGGCGGCGATCATAGTCCTCTGCGCCGGCGATGCGCTGCAGTTCGGGGAGATGCCGATTCCGGTTCTCCTCCAGCCGGAGCGAAGAATGGGCCCGCGCCAGCTCGCGGCGCATGAGCGTGACCTGCTCCTCCCACGAGTAGGGCACGAGGTGGACGTTCCTCATGTACCACGTGTAGTTGTCCTTGCCGACGCCGGACGGACCGGTCTTGGACGGCGCCTGCTCCTCGAGCCAGACCCGGAAGGCGTCGCTCGCCTCGCGCGCGGCGACGATGGCGTCGTCGAGCCGCGCGTTCACACCGGCCACCTGCTCGCCGAACGCGTCCAAGTCGGCGCTCTGCCGCATGAAGGACCTGAGGCCGGCTTGCCAGAGGTCGCGGGCGTTACCTGTGAGGTTGATCCTGGCCTGTTCGAGCAGGGCAGGGGTCGACCCGATGCGGTCGGCCAACTCTTCCGCACTCTCGGTGGAAAGTGGTTGATCGTAGGTCCAGAGGTCGATCCACCCGTGGATCACCGGACCCTCGTGGGCCGGCACATCGCTCTGGGACGGATAGATCGTGACGTAAAACGCGGGATCACGGGTCCACGGCCGCCGAACGCGGTGATCGAAGTCCAGGCCGTTCATCTCGGCCCTGATCAGGTGCCAGTCGATCTGCTCGGCCACCGGGCCTCCGCCGGGATCCATCGCCTGCAACCTGGCCATCCAGGTTGGCAGCTCCCGCTGCTGCGCCGCCATCGCGTCCATGCCGTAGTCCGGAACGCCGTCCACGAACTCGGGCGCCTCGAACACACGCCACTCGCGGAAGAGCGTGGCCAGATCGTCGTCACCCCTCGGTCCGGAGTCACCGTTCGGGGCCGAGCAGGCGAACGCCGTGATGGCGATGCAGGACACCGCGAGGCGAGGGAGACCGTGGTTCACGTCAACCTCCGTCCTGAAGCGAGTTGCGGATGAATTCCCAACGGGAGGAACAGGGTAACCAGCGCGGAACGCATTCTTCGCATCTCGAACATCTCGGTGCACTTCCTTGTCGGCCTACCGCTTTGGGGTCGGGTCAATCCCAATCTTGTGGTCCTAACCCCTGCTTGGCCAGTCGAGCCGCCGATTTGACCCCGCCCTTCATCCATAACACTATGAGGGTTATGGACCGTCTGGCTGTCACCGCCTTGTTCGGCGGAATTGTCCTGATCCTTGGACAGGCTCCCGACATCGCTTCGAATCCATCGCCGGGGGACGTCGAGGCACACGGGGCAGTACGCCTATCCGAGACGACTACGCCTTCGTCCGACGACCTCGACTCCGTCATCACGCGCTATTGCGTCCTGTGCCACAACGACGTCCTCCTCACGGGCAATCTGTCACTGGCGGATTTCCGAATGGAGAACGCGGTGGCAAAGGCCGAGACCGCGGAGCGGATGATCCGGAAGCTGAGGGCCGGCATGATGCCCCCCCCGGGCATGCCGCGACCCGCCGGTGATACGCTCGAGGCCCTCGCGGAGGCGCTGGAAACGACCATCGACCGAGCCGCCGCGACGCACCGGAGTCCGGGCACCCGACCTTTTCAACGGGTGAACCGCGCGGAATACGCTCGCCTGGTCCAGGACATGCTCGGCCTGATCGTGGATCCCGGAGAGTGGCTGCCGGCCGATCAGATCAGCGCCAGCTTCGACAACATCGCCGACGTCCAGGCGGTGTCGCCCACCCTCATGAACGCCTACCTGACCGCGGCCAGCGAAGTGGCGCGCCAAGCCGTCGGTCACAAGGACGCACCGGTCTCGGCGAAGACCTACACGAACCCCCCTTCCGTCTCGCAGCATGAGTGGGAAGCCGTCCAGGGCGCGCCTTTCGGTACGCGCGGCGGTATCAGCGTCCTGCACAGCTTTCCTGCCGACGGGGAATACACTTTCTCCATGGGGTTCATCTCGGGATGGGGGGAGCGCTTCCACGACCTCGACATCTCCATAGACGGGGTGCGGGTGGCGCTCCTTCGCTACGGCGGAGACATCGACTTCCAGGGACGCAAGGACTTCCCGGTCGAGACGGAGCCGATCTTTGTGCGATCGGGCCAACAGCGGGTGACCGCAGCCTTTATCCGCCAGATGGACGGACCCTACGAGGACCTGATCCGGCCCAACGACTGGTCGCTCACGGGTACGGAAGCGAGCTACGGCACCACCTCGCTCCCCCATCTCGTAAGTCTGTCCATCGAGGGACCCTACAACCCCATAGGCGTCTCCGAGACGCCTACGCGCCGGCGGATCTTCACCTGCCGGCCGACGTCGCCCGACGAGGTAGAACCGTGCAGCGAAGAGATCATCACGCGACTCGCCACGCAGGCGTACGGGCGGCCGCTCGACGACGGTGATCTCGAGCCCCTTTTGGACTTCTACCGAATGGGGAGCGAGGAGGGGGGTTTCGAGATAGGGATCCGGACGGCCCTCGAGGCGCTGCTGGCCAGCCCACACTTCCTGTTCCGAGTGGAGAAGGAGCCGGCCGGCGTCGCGCCCGGTGAAGTCTACGCGCTCGACGACGTGGATCTCGCGACGCGGCTTTCGTTCTTCCTCTGGGGCACCAACCCGGACGCCGAACTTCTGGCGCTCGCGGCCGAGCACCGTCTGTCCGATCCGGACGTGCTCGATGCCCAGACACGGAGGTTGCTGGCGGATCCTCGATCGGAATCCCTGTCCACCCGGTTCGCCTCGCTGTGGTTGCGCCTCCAGGACTTGGACAAGCTCCAACCGGACGCCTTCCGATTCCCGAACTACAGCCAGCAGCTCGCCGACGCCATGCGCCGTGAAACCGTTCTGTTCTTCGATAATCTAGTGCGAGAAGACAGGAGTCTTCTGGAGCTCTATAGCGCGGATTACACGTTCATCAACGAGCGTCTCGCCAAGCACTACGACATCCCTGGAGTGGTGGGCGACGAGTTCCGGCGGGTCGACTATCCGGGAGACAAGCGCAAGGGGTTGTTCGGACACGGCAGCATCCTCGCCCAGACCTCGCTCGGGAACCGGACCTCACCGGTCCTTCGTGGAAAATGGGTCATGTCTGTGCTTCTCGGTACTCCGCCTCCGCCTCCTCCGCCGGGGGTGCCGGACCTGGATGCGACCGACGAGGCGCAGGGTGGTCGAATCCTCACGACCCGCGAACGAATGGAGCTGCACCGGTCGAACCCCGTGTGCGCCTCATGCCACAGGTTCATGGATCCCATCGGTCTGGCGCTCGACAACTTCGGCGTCACCGGCAAGTGGCGAATCCGCGAGCAGGGCACACCGCTGGACACGCGGGGCACGTTCTACGACGGCACCGAGATCGACAGCCCCGCCGATCTCTCTGCGGTATTGCTCAAGCGGCCGATCCCGCTCACCCGTCAATTCACGTCGAACCTCATGGCCTACGCCCTGGGGCGCCGGGTGGAGTATCAGGACCAGCCCGCCGTTCGCGCCATCACCGCGAGTGCGCGTGACAACGACTATCGCATGTCGTCGTTCATTCTGGGTGTGGTCATGAGCGATGCGTTCCGAATGAAGCAGGCTTCCTCCGTAGAGGAAACAGAAGCCGCAAGCTCCGTCTCGAGGTAACCACACATGCACTTCATCACCGGATACAGCATCCCGCGACGCACCTTCATTCGGGGGGCAGGAGCCACCTTGGCCCTCCCCTTGTTGGACGCGATGCTGCCGGCCGGCCGCCTGCTCGCCCGCACACGACAGACGCCTACCGCACGGACGCGGCTGATCTGCATGGAAGAGGTACACGGCGTTCCCGGCTGCAACGAGTGGGGCGCCAAACAGCACCTCTTCGCGCCGGCCACGGTGGGCCGCGACTTCGAGCTTGTCGCGGACAACGTGTTGAAGCCCCTCGAGCCCTGGCGGGACTACCTCACCATCATCAGCAACACCGACGTAGCCATGGCGGAAGCTATGGATCCTGCGGAGATCGGCGGGGACCATTTCCGGTCCAGCGCCGTTTTCTTGACGCAGTCACATCCGAAACAAACCCAGGGCTCCGACATTTCGTGCGGCATCTCGCTGGACCAGCTCCATGCCAAGCGATTCGGTCGGGAGACGGTGATGCCATCCCTTCAGCTCTCCATCGAGAGCACCAACAAGGGCGGCGGGTGCGATTACAACTACTCGTGTTCCTATACGGATTCCATCAGTTGGTCCTCGCCGACCACCCCCCTGCCGATGATTCGCAGTCCCCGAACGGCATTCGAAGCGCTGTTCGGGGCCGGCGGCACGGTCAAAGAGCGCGCGATCAGACGGCGCATGCACAGGAGCATCCTCGACTGGATCACCGTCGAGCTCGCCGACATGAAGCGGCAACTGGGCGCCGTGGATCGTGTGCGCCTGGATCAATATCTGGAGAACATTCGAGAGCTCGAGCGTCGCATCGAGATGGTCGAGGTGCGGAATACCAGTGGAGAACCCAGGGAACTGCCCGAGGCGCCGCCGGGTGTGCCCGATTCATTTTCGGAGCACATGGAGTTGATGTTCGATCTCCAGGTGCTCGCGTTCGAGGCGGACGTGACCCGCACCATCTCGTTCAAGATGGGAAGGGACGCGTCGAATCGCACGTTCCCGGAAAGCGGGTCGGATCGTGCCTTTCATCCCTCGTCCCATCATGGGGACAAGGAGAAGGGCATCATGGAGTTCAACAAGATCTGCCAGTACAGAATGGGGCAACTCGCGCACCTCCTGAAGAGGCTTCAGGAGACCACCGACGGGGAGTCCAGCCTGTTGGATCAGACCATGATCATCTGGGGATCCCCCATGGGCGACGCCAACCTTCACAACCATCGACGGTGCCCGCTCGTAATCATGGGGGGCGCCAACGGACAGTTGCGAGGCGGCGTGCACCTGGAGGCGCCGGAGGGGACACCCATGGCCAACGTCTTCACGTCGCTCTTGCACAAGCTGGGGCACGACGACCTGGCGAGCTTCGGCGACAGTAATGGGGTGTTCTCTCTATGAGCTTCCGTCAGCTCGGTAATGTCCTCACGGTCGCCGCCCTCACACTTCTACTGACCGGAGCGGGTGTGATGGCTCCGGACACGCCTGTAGCGGACGCGGCCCAAGGACGCGACATCGATGTCGTGCGGGAGTTGCTGCGGCAGGGCGCCGACGTCAACGCGGCCCAGGGCGACGGGATGACGGCTCTGCATTGGGCGGCACGGCACGGAAACGTCGAGCTCGGCGAGGTGTTGCTGTACGCCGGGGCGAACGTGCACGCCGGAACCCGAATCGGCCGGTACACCGCCCTCCACATGGCGGCGCGGTCGGCTCATGCCCGGTTCGTAACGCTTCTTCTCGAGGCGAAGGCGGAACCCAACGCGCCAACCACCAACTCCGGCGCCACGCCCCTTCACCTTGCCGCCACGTCCGGCAACCCTGGGATTGTGGCCAACCTCGTGGAGTGGGGCGCCCTCGTAGACACACGCGAGTCGGCGTGGGGCCAGACACCGCTCACGTTCGCGGCGGCGAACAATCGCGCGGAGGCGATTCGAGCTCTCCTGGGTGCCGGAGCCGATCCGAGCCTTACGGCACACGTCGTCGACGTCGTCGAACAGACGGAGGCGGATCGCGCCGCCGACAAGCGTCTCACGCAGTTCCTAGCGGACTTCAAGGAGAAGGAAGGAGGCGGCACGAATTGGCGGCCGACGCCCAGTCAGGTTCAGACCGTCATCGAGGTCTACCGCGAGGTCCAACGGAAATGGCCCGACGTGCCGTCGCCGGACGACGACGACGAGAAGGACGACAAGAAAGAGGAACCTGAGGAGGGAGAGGAATCCGGAGAAGGAAACGACGCCGAAGCGGATTCGGCCGGTACAGCGGAAGAGCCGGAGGATGTGGGCGGGGAAGGGGAGGAGGAAGAGGAGAAAGAGGAGGAACCCAAACCTCTCTCTTACTCACAGTTGGTGGGGACCTGGGGAGGACTCACGCCGCTCCTGCACGCGGCTCGGCAGGGTCATATGGAGGCGGTGCTGGCGCTGCTCGAGGGTGGGGCCGACATCAATCAACCGTCCGCGGGTGACGGGACACAGCCGTTGCTCATGGCGACGATCAACGGACAATTCGATCTCGCCATGTTCCTCATCGAGCGGGGCGCCGATCCCAACGCTGCCGGCATCGCGGGTACGACGCCTCTGTTCGCCGTGCTCGAACGACAGTGGGCGCCGCGGGCCTCGTACGCTCACCCCGTGGAACACGAACAGCAGGAGACCACGCATCTCGAAGTGATGGAAGCCCTGTTGAGCGCCGGGGCCGACCCCAACGTTCGCCTCGAGACCCACCTCTGGTTCATGGAGTACACCTTCTCCGTGTTGGGGCGAAGCGGAATCAACCTCCGCGGAGCGACGCCCTTCTGGCGCGCCACCCATGCCTTGGACCTGGACGCCATGCGTCTGCTGACGAGCTATGGGGCAGATCCGAACATTCCGACCATGAAGCCTCCGAAGCGCCGCCGCCAGACCCCGACCGAGGAAGAGGAGGATAAAAAGGAAGAGGGAGAAGAAGACGCCGAAAAGGAGACGGAGGGCGAGAGCGTCGAGAATCCCAAGCAGGGAAACGCCGAGGGTGAAAGCGCCGACCAGGAGGTTGGCGTGGAAGACTCCAGTGAAGAGGAAGAAGATCACTCAGGCGTTCCGCCCGTCCCCGTGAACGGCCCCGCAATCTATCCCATCCACGCGGCATCGGGCGTCGGATACGGGCAGTCCTTCGCCGGGAATGCGCACCGGCACGTCCCCGGCAATTGGCTGGCCGTGGTCAAGTTCCTGGTGGAGGAGGTCGGTGCCGAAGTCGACGTGCGAGACGCCAACGCGTACACGGCACTCCATCACGCGGCGTCCCGGGGCGACAACGAGTTGATCCTCTACCTCGTGGCGCACGGCGCCGACGCGACTGTTCTGAGTCGGAAGGGACAAACCACTGCCGACATGGCGAACGGTCCGGTGCAGCGCGTGCCACCCTACCCGGAGACGGTGGCGCTGCTGGAAAAACTCGGCTCGGCGAACAACCACAAGTGCCTGTCCTGCTAAATCTTTTCGATGACCAGAGATACGTATCTTTTGTTTCACTTTATACGTATTGCCCTCATGACCCTCGATGAGAACAGCGCCATGAAGACCCACCGATTTCACTCGCGATCCACCCTTTGGGCTCTGGCGGCCTGTGCCTCCGTGATGTTGCTGGCAGCTTGCCAGGGCTCGCCCGAAGCAGCCGACATGGTTCTCACCGGTGGCAAGGTGGTCACCATGGCCGCAGGTCAGCCCGAGGCGGAAGCGATTGCCGTGTCGGGTTACCGGATCCTGGCGGTCGGGTCGGAGGACGAGATCCAAGAGTACATCGGCCCGGACACCGAGGTGATCGATCTGCAGGGGGGGCTAGCGATTCCGGGGTTCATCGAGGGACACGGACACTGGATGGGCTTGGGCAACGCCCAGATGATCCTCGACCTGACCGTAGCGGAGAACTGGAACGACATCGTCGCAATGGTCGCCGAAGCTGCTGCCCAGGCCGAGCCCGGCGAGTGGATCACAGGGCGCGGGTGGCACCAGGAGAAATGGAACGAAGTCCCCACGCCGAACGTGGACGGGGTGCCGCTGCATGCCGGGCTGTCCAGGGTCTCCCCGAACAATCCCGTCAACCTGACGCACGCCAGCGGACACGCATCGTTCGCCAACTCGGCGGCCCTCGAGGCGGCCGGCATCGGAGCGGACACTGCGGATCCCCCGGGGGGCACCATCCTCAGAGACGCACGCGGCGATCCCACGGGGTTCCTGCGCGAGACGGCACAGCGCTTGGTCGGGGCCGCCATCTCTCGCTCCGAGGAGAGCATGACGGCTGAGGAGTTGAGGGCGCGTGCCCTACGGCAGGTCGAGCTCGCGGGACAGGATGCTCTATCCAAGGGCGTCACCAGCTTCCACGACGCCGGCTCGTCCTTCGCGACCATCGACTTTCTGAGGGAGCTGGACGAGGCGGACGAACTGCCGGTGCGCCTCTACGTGATGGTCCGCAGGGAGAGCAACGAGGCGATGGAAGAGAAGCTGGAGGATTATCGCATCATCGCCGACGGCAACGGCCATCTGACGGTGCGCGCCATCAAGCGCCAGATCGACGGGGCGCTGGGTTCGCATGGTGCCTGGTTGTTGGAACCCTACGTGGATCTCCAACGCGGCGAGGGGGACGCCGGCTTGGTGCTCGAGGCTATAGACGACATCACCCGGACGGCGGAAATCGCCCTCGAGCACGGATTCCAGGTGAACACGCACGCGATCGGTGCCCGTGCCAATCGCGAGGTGCTCGACATCTACGAGAAGGTGTTCGCAACCGCGCCCGACGCCACCGACCTGCGCTGGCGCATCGAGCACGCTCAGCATATCCATCCGGACGACGTGCCGCGCTTCGCCGAGTTAGGCGTGATCGCGGCCATGCAGGGCATTCACGCCACATCGGACGGCCCTTGGATCGATCAGCGCCTAGGAGAGGAGCGCGCCCGTGTGCAGTCGTACCTTTGGCGCACACTCATCGACTCGGGTGTGACGATCACCAACGGGACCGACGTTCCGGTGGAGAACATCGCGCCCCTGGTCAGCTATTACGCCACGGTCTCACGCATGATGCGAACCGGTGAGCGGCTGACTCCGGAGCAGAGGATGACGCGCATGGAGGCGCTTGCCTCCTACACGATCAACGGCGCCTACGCGGCCTTCGAGGAAGACATAAAGGGTTCTCTGGAACCGGGTAAGCTGGCCGACATCACCGTGTTGTCACGCGACATCCTGACGATACCTGAAGCGGAGATTCTAGATACGGACGTGCTGTACACGATCGTCGGGGGCGAGGTGCGCTTCCGCCGCTAGAACGTCGGAGGGCCTATTGCAGGTTGTGGAGCACGTCTCGCAACAGATCGTGTGAGTACTCGAGGAAGTCGGGGAGGGTCTTGGTCATCACCTCCACCTGCTTCCGCTTCTGCTTGAGATCGGTGATCATCAGATCTCTGAGCTTGGTTCGCCCTGTGGGGTTCTTCTCGATGGTCGCCACGGCGCTAAGCGCATCTTCGGCGTTCTCCATCGGAAGCGTCTCTATCTTGGTGACCAGATCTCCGGTGGCATCACGAGCCGTGAAGGCGTAGGTGATCTCAGTGGGATACGTGGTCTTCTTCCTCTCGGCCATTCTGGTGGCGGCGGCGGCGGCCTTGCGGATCTGGGACATCTCGGTCTTCTTGCTGGCCAATTCCACCTCGAGGTCCTTTGCCAGGGACTTCGCACCGCCCTTGGTCATCGTCAGGACGTCCTTGCTGACTTCCGCGACCGCATCCTCTATGGCCGCCACCCTTCCAGCCCAACCCAGTGCCTCGCCGGCGGTGGCGAGGGCTCTTCTGAGTTGTTCGCGTTGGCGAACGCCGAGATGACCCTCTTGGTCCACCTGAGCGAGGGCCAACACCGCCAATTGGCGGGATATATCGTGAAGCTCGGGGGAGCGGGGCAGAACCTTTTTCACGCTCTGCGGTCCCTCGACGGTCTTTCTGGGCATACCGGGAACTCCTCGTATACAGCGATTGGTGCGTCGCACCGCAGCAGTACACACCCGGCGCCCATAACAATACAAAAGGGCGGCCCTCGCGTCAGCCCGTCGGCAAACGACTTTACACGTTGAGGCCTAAAATCCTCTGGTCAATATGTTCATCGCAGCGGGTCGAATTTTGACGCCCACCGATCCTTGAGGCTATCGTTTACTATTGTCCCATCGCGTGTCCGGCCCGGAGGTCTCCATGTCGCCCCTCACCCGTGCTCTCACCGGAGCAAACCTCTCCTTCGACCTGGGCGAGCAGGTCGCCGAACTCCGCCAGGACGGGAGCTACATCCGGAGCGGCCGGATCGGCCGGACCCTGGTCAAGGCCGGGCCACTGAGGCTCACCCTCACACTCATCGCCGCAGGCGTCGAAGTGGGCACGCACCACGCCGCGTCGCCCATGACGCTCCAGGTCGTCGAGGGGCGCCTCCGCTACCGTGTGGATGAGAAGGAGTTCGAGCTCGGTCGGGGGGAGCTCCTATTCTTCGGACCGGGCCACGCTCAGGACATCCGGGCCCTCGAGGACACGGCGCTCCTGCTGACCATCACGGCCGCTGAGGCGGACGTGGGTTGATTGTCGGATTTTGTTCCGCGGGCGTCCGCGCAGGGCTCTCCACCCCGGTCGGCAAGTCGTCAGGTAGGCCCTGCGGGGTCGGAAGCGTCTTCTCCCAGGTTCGGCGGCGAGATCGCATCCCGCCCCCTGGGCGAATCGAGCAACTCCTTGTAGAAGTCCCGCTCCTCCTCCAGGCGCGCAAGGCGACCACCCAGGTTGTCGACGGTGTCTCGAATACGATCCAACTCCGCGCGCGCGCCTTGGGGCAGTTCGCCTCGCGGGTCCCGACGAGGGAGACGATCGCTCATTATTTTGCCGACCGTGGAGATGACCACCAAGATGATGATGAACGTGAAGACCCCCACCACTGAACTCCG
>JADFRS010000077.1:0-420 GCA_022561145.1 Gemmatimonadota bacterium | reverse complement strand
GGACCCAACATCCTACCGATCTTTGATAATGTCCAGCCGTGCGAATGGCTGAACCGGGTCGATGTCCTTGGCAAAATCTCGGATGAATCCGGATTCTAGGATGGCAGCGCTGGTGGCGTGTTGGTTGCCCACGCGGGCGGCGCTGAAGGTGGATCCGCGAACGTGCTGCGGGAGGAGTGATCGTACGCACTTGCCGGATGCTGGCCGTATTTGCTCTTTCGGGAACCCAGGGCGTCTCCGTATCGTGCTTCGCGATGGCTGCGCGGAAGGCGCGACGCCATTGACGTAGACAATCACCGCCAGGAACGACCATGCCCACTCCGTCAGCTTCATCCCAGACTTCTGCGTCAACGCCGGGTGAAAATGTCCCATTTGTGGCGGTTGAAAATGTCACACTTCGACGGCAGGTGACGAGCCTTT
>JADFRS010000242.1 GCA_022561145.1 Gemmatimonadota bacterium | reverse complement strand
GAGACGAGCAGCGACATGAGCATGGTCAACAAGTACGAAATGCCCATCGGTGCAAACATACGGCCTTCCAACCCGGCCATGGAAAACAACGGGAAGACAATGAGCACGACGATGAGCGTCGCATAGACGATCGAGTTGCGAATTTCCATGGAGGCATGATAAACGACCCGCAACGGATGATCGGGATGGGGTTTATGCTTGTTTTCCTTCAGCCGCCGGTAAATGTTTTCGATGTCGACGATCGAGTCGTCAACCAGCGCGCCGATAGCGATCGCCAGCCCTCCTAAGGTCATCGTGTTAATCGTGATCCCCCAGTAATGGAAGACAATCACGGTCAACAAGATCGACAGCGGGATGGCGGTGAGCGTGATCACCGACGTGCGAAAGTTCCACAAAAAGATAAACAGGACAACAATGACCCAAATCGCACCGTCACGGATCGCCTCCTCCACGTTCGCGATGGCAGCTTCAATGAAATCGGCCTGCTTAAAGATCTCCTTTTGGATCACCACATCTGGATACTTTTTGTGGATTTCGGCCTGGATCGAGTCGAGTGTCTTTTCGATTCGAACATCTAGCGTGAGTGTATCTGCGCCGGGCTGTTTCTGAATCGCGATGATCACGCCGGGTTCAATGATGGGCTCCCAGTTCGGACCGCGCCTCGACGCCGAGCCCGTGCCGCGCTTGATGGCCGTCCCCACGACAACGACGCCAAGATCGCTCACCTTGATCGGCCGACTCTTGCGCACGGTAACGACAGTGTCGCCGATGTCTTCCGTTGTTACCACGCGGCCGATGCCCTGGATGATCGACTCTTGACCACCCTGAACAAGAAAGCCCGCCGAGACATTTTCATTCGTCTCGCGGAGTGCCTCGGCTACCTGCTCGATCGTAATCTGGTAGGCGCGGAGACGGTTCGGGGACAGGACCACTTGGTACTGCTTCTGCTCGCCGCCGATCGGCGTAACTTGCGACACGCCGGCCACCGAAAGTAACCGCCGGCGAATGTCGGTGGTGGCCAATGTGCGAAGATCGAGTTGGCTGTGGCGGTCGGAGGTAAGCGAAACGAATAGGATCTCACCCATGATCGAAGAGACAGGGGCTAGTTTCGGCGACTCTACCTGATCGGGCAGGCTGCCGACGATGGAAGTCAGCCTTTCGTTGACCGTTTGGCGTGCGCGGTAGATGTCGGTGCCCCAGTCGAACTCCACCCAGACGATGCTGATCCCCTGAGACGTGGCGGAGCGGACCCGTCGCACCCCGGTAGCGCCGTTCACCGCCGTCTCGATCGGGAAGGTGACAAGGGTCTCCACCTCCTCGGGCGCCATGCCATGGGCTTCGGTCAGGACCGTTACCGTCGGCGCCGTGAGATCCGGAAAAACGTCCACGGGCATACGGACGGCCGTGAGGGTACCGGCAACCAGAAGAAGGCCCGCAGCGACCAACACGAGGAAGCGATTGTCGATGGACCAGCGGATCATACGGTCTAGCATGGTCGTCCCCTTAGTGGGCGTGGCCGCCGGCGAAGTCGCCGCCGGACAGTGAGGCGAGCCGGACCTGATAGGCGCCTACGGTCACAACCATTTCCCCGAGGCTGAGCCCTGCCAGCACTTGGGTTCGAATGCCGTCGCGCACCCCGAGGGTGAGGACCCGGCGCACGAAGGTCTCACCTCCGGTCTGCACGTAGGCGACCGGGGTCCCATTGTCATCCAAGATGGCCTCGTTGGGTACGGCGATGCCCCTCACCGTGCCGCCGATCGGTACGGTCGCCTGGGCCAACTGCCCGAAGGTGAATAGCCCCCCAACCTCCTCCACCTCGAACACCACGGGTACGGTCCGCGTCTGATGATCCAGAACCGGTCCCACCGACAGGAGTCGGGACGTGTGGAAGACTTCCCTCGAGTCCTCCGTTGTGAACGTGGTCCCGGTAGCGTTGCCGATTTTCCTTGCCGTCGCGGCGGACATCTGAACCCGGAGCCACGCCGTAGAGGGAGCTACGATGGTGAAGAGCGGCTCACCTGCCTCCACACGCCGCCCGGGCAGGAAAGTTCGCCCGGCGATCACCCCAGAGATGGGGGCCCGCAGACTCAGTCGGTAGGCGCCATCCGTCACCCCTCCCATGGCGTCCAGTTCAGCCCGAGCAATCTCCAGGTCGTGGCGGGCCTCCTCGAGGCGCTTGCCGGCGATGGCCCCGGCAGCAAAAAGCCGTCCGCTCCGCTCCACCTCTCGTTGCAGCCTTTCCACTCGCCCGCGCGATTGGGCGAACCCGCCGCTCTGGGCAGTGGGAGCGAGGACGACCAGAACCTGTCCCTCACGTACCCTCTCACCCACCGATGGCGCGTCATGGTTCTCACCGGCGGGTGCGATCCCTTCCACCAGCGCGCTCACCTCGACCAGCGCGCCATCAGGCGGAACGATCTCAGCGGGACCCGTGACAGTCTGCTGGACGTCGTGCTCCTTCACCGGGTGGACTCGAAAGGGGATCACCCACTGCTGTTCCTTCAAGAACGAGATGCCACCCTCGCCCTCCACCGCTTCGGCCATGAGAGCCGCCTCGACACTGGAGTAGACGCGGACCCGCTCGAGCACATGCCGGCTGTTCACCTGCGGGCTGGTCAGCACCAGTTCCACACGGTAGACACCGGGCTGCCTCACTACCGGGTTCATGAGGAAGATCCCGTCCCGAAGCGGGGCGTCCACCTGGAACGTCTCGGCCCTCCCCTGGTCACTTACGAAGTCGACCGTCAGCGTCCCCGATCGAATGGGCTTGAAGTCCTCCATATCGGTGAGGTGGATGGCCCAGTTACCGGTCTGTTCCCCTGCGACCACGTGGGGATACTCGAGAAAGAGCTCAGTGGAGTCATTCCACTGAGTCACCACGACCCCACCGATCTCCGTCTCGAGCCCCATCTCCGCGTCGATGCACGCGCTGACCAGCGTGACCACCGCGATCGTCGCGGCCATCATCGGCGCGAGCTTGGCTTGAACTCTTTTAGCGATCATCGTTCGTTCTCCATCGGAGTCGTCCCTGGTGCGCCGGATGTGTCGAAGCCGCCCGCCGCCCGTTCGAGGTCATAGAAGGCAGTCCACAGGTCGGCCTTGAGCCGTGACTGGGCTGTGCGCGCGCCCCAAAGCGCCTCGGCGGCGTCTAAGAGCTCCACCAGATCCATTTCCCCGGCGTCGTATGCGACTTGGGCGATCTGCAGGAGATCCGGCTCCTCATCCAAGAGGTCCTCCCCCAAGAACTCATGGCGGATACGGAGGCTCCGATACGATTCGATCGCCCTGCGCAAATCGTCCTCCACTTGCCGCGAGGTGATTAATAGCCGCTCCTCGGCGGACCGGACCTGTGCTTCGGTTGCCTCTACGGTGCCAGCACCGCGGTCGAACAAGGAGAGGGGGATGGACAGGCCCAGGAAAAGGCCACGGAAGCCGTCAGACTGCCGTTTCGCACCGCCGATGGCTGTGATGTCAGGAATGCGTTCGGCTCGAGCAAGGCGGACCCCTGCCCGAGCGGCCTCCACCTCCGCACGCGCCGCCGCGACCTCCTGCCGCCGAGAAATTACACTCTCCAGGACGCCGTCCAGAGTCGGTTCGGGCGGTAAGACACCGAGTGGGTCCCTGGGGGCTACCTCTGCCACCCCCGCCTCGGGGAGTATTAAGATGGCCAGGGATCTTCGGGCGGCCGAAACAGCCAATCGGGCGTCGGCGAGCTCGTTCTCGTAGCGTACGCGCTCCACCTGGAGGCGCCGGAGGTCGTAGACGGAGATGTCCCCCTCAGCTTCTCGCACCACCGCGCTCCGAGCACCCTGCCGGAAGACTTCAGTGATTCGCTCCGTTACAGCCAGGCGCTCCGCTGCCGTGGCCGCCTCGACAAAGGCGTGTTTCACCGCGAAGCCGAGGCGTGCACTGTCGGCACGCGCGCGCGCCTCGGCGGCCTCTTCAGCCCGGCTCGCCACCGCGGCCCTGGCGCCGCGCTCGCTTGGCAATTCGAACCGTTGGCTGAGGGTCACATACGTCTCGGAGTAGTCTTGGCCACTCCGGGAAAGCGGCTCGTGTGTGACGGTTGCAGTC
>JADFRS010000076.1 GCA_022561145.1 Gemmatimonadota bacterium | reverse complement strand
CCGCTCCCGCCTCCGACTCGCCCAGGATCGCAACGATCTGTTCCTCCGTGAACCGACTCTTTCTCATGAACTCCTCCCGCTCGAAGGAGTCCCATAATATTTGGATCAGGTTCCGGGGGTCAGCTCACACGAACACCTCCGCTTCTTCAAGTGGAGGCGCCAAGGTGGACGATGGGACGCGAGGGCTGCTACTCCATTGTTAGCAGTCTGCCCTCACCGCCCTGATCTCGGACGCCCATCTGTAACATTCTCATCCGCCACAAATGAGACATTTACAACCGCCGCTAACATCCAAGCGCCTACAATAGCGCCTACACTCACTAAGTGAGGGGAGCGTGCGTATGGAGCGAAAGATCGGGCCGCTGCGGTGGCGAACATCGTTCAGCCAGCTCACCTTCGTCACGCTTACCGGCTCAACCCCAGGTACCACGAATTTCGGCGCTTTCTACCCGTCGACCCGAAACCTCTTCGTAAACATCTTCTGGTGCACCGACGAGACCCAGATCTTCACCGGGCCGATCCGCTGCGTGTGATGCCGCGCCTGGTCGAGCGCTAGCTCGACACGTTCGAAGCTGGGCCGAAGCCCACCCTCTCATTCAAGGTTACTGCCCCGGATGAGACCGTCACCGAATGCCGGCGTTCACTCCGTCGGGGCCGAGATTCCGCCACAGGTAGGTGGGCAATGCCCGCTGCCTCGGCCATACCTCGTCCATGGTGGGTCCGTCGTATAGACGCCCGTTCTTCATGATGAACTGAATGCCCATCGTGTTGCGCAGGTCCTCCAAAGGATCGGCATCGAACACCAGGATGTCGGCCAGCTTGCCGGCCTCCAGGCTGCCCAGGTCGTTGCCGAACCCGATCGCCTCCGCCCCGAAGATGGTGGCGGCCCTGAGCACATCGTGTGTGGACATGCCACCCGAACCCATCGACCACATCTCCCAGTGGTAGCCGATGCCCTGAATCTGGCCGTGGCTACCCACCGCCGTGCGCGCGCCGTTCTCGATGAGCTTCTTCGCGAACTCGGCGTGCTTCGGGAACACGTACTCCTCCTCCAAGAACCAACCGGCGCGACCCGGGCTGCCGCCCGCACCCGATCCACGACGGCGGGTCCGGGTGTCTAAGCTGGCGTGCGGGATGAACCGCTGCAGCTTGACGTCGTCGTGCACGTTCTCCGTGGTGTAGTAGTAATTCTCACCGAACGGACCGCCGTAGGACACGAGCAGCGTGGGGCTGTGCGTCGTTTGCGAGGCCTTGAAGAGCTCGACCACGTCCATGTAGATGGGCGTGATCGGGAGGGCGTGTTCGATCCCCGAATAGCCGTCCAACGCGTGAGTGAGATCGAGCTTGAAGTCGAGCCCACCCTCGGTGGTCGGCATGATTTCGTTCTTCTTGGCGGCTTCGATGATCCACTGACGCTGCTGCCGGTTCCCCGCCATGTACATCTTCAGCGTCTTGGTATCGAAGTACCTGCTGTACCGCTTGAGCACCGCGTCGGCGTCCTCCGCCGACCGGATGTTCTCACCCAGGAAGACGCCCGGTCCGGTCGAGTAGATTCGCGGTCCCATCATCGTCCCCGTCGACACACGGTCCTGGTAACTCAGGATGTCGGTGTACGCGGTCTGGGGATCCCGCGTGGTCGTCACCCCGTACGCGAGAGTGGCGAGGAACTGCCACGACTGCGTCGAATGGATCTCGGGTACGAGCCACTGTGGGTGGTAGTGTGTGTCGATAAAGCCCGGGGTGACCGTCTTCCCGGACACATCGATGATTTCAGCGCCTTCGGGCACCTCCACCTCCCCGCGCGGACCGATCGCCACGATTCGGTTGTTCGTGATGACGATGTCCGCGTTCTCGATGATCTCGTGCTCCTTCATCGTGAGCGCTCGACCACCTCGCAGGACAATCGTGCCTTGAGGCACGTCCCGGGCCATGGTGACCTCGATCCACTGTTCCCTCGGCTTGTAATCGTCCGAGCGCACAGACACGGTGTCGAGGCCCAGGCGCACGGAGTCGGCGTACGCGGTGATCTCATCTGCCTTCTTGGACATCTCCTCGATAGCGCGACGCAGCGAATCGGCCTGTACCTGCACCGAGTCGGCCAGCAGGCCGATCAGCTGGCTCTGAAGAGAGTCCGGCACCTCAGCCTCATCCTTCTTCAGGCTGTCGACCTGTGCCCGTGTCGCCTTCACGCTGTCGTTGATCGCGTTCTTGCGCAGGTTGAATGCGACCTCCGCACGGGCCGCCTGCACCGTGCTGTCCTCCTGCGCCTCGACGTGATCCAGATCGTAGGTGAACAGCGCCCTGCCCAACGCAAACGTGATCTGGGAGCCGTCCGCGCTCCACGCCGGGAACTCCCCTCCGAACTCGGTGAGCTTGCGTACCTGGGCCGGCGCGCCGGCCGGGTTGGCCACGACGACCGTAGGCGTCTCGTTCGAGCCTTCCGGGATGTCCAGCATGTAGATGTGGTTCCCCACCTGGGCGACCGCGCGCCCACCTTGAGGCGAGATCAACACGAGCCCCGCGGGCGGTGGTGGCCCGGCCTCCAACTGGTCTCCGTCGCCCGGCACTCCGAACACCTCTTCCTTCGGTGTCGGGAAGACCCTCCGCGGGAGTTGGACGTAGTCCTCGGGATGGATCAGCGAGATGGTCGCGGAGCCCCGCGCGCCCCGAACGATCACGTGCGCCTTCACGTCGGTTCCATCCCAACGGAACGACACCAGGCCCTCACGCGGGCTGTAGGCGTAGATCCGATCAGACTCGTCGGAGCGGAAGTGCATGACGTCGCGGCCGGCCGTGGGCGAAATCAGTACAGCGTCGCCCCCGGTTGTGGGCACCCAAATGAACTCACCCCCGAGTGGTCCGAAGAAGACGTCGGGAGCCACCTTCAGCTCGCGGGCCGCCGCCCGCGTCGCGACCACGCGGTTCCCGTCAGGTGAGTACGCCACGTTGGAGTAGAGGGCAGCCGCCGTGCTGAGTTGGGTCGGTGTCGCGGACGATCCGACCTCGACCTTCATGATGTGGCCGCCCGCCGCATCGTCCCAGGTGGCGTACACGATCGACTGGCCGTCGGGCGACCACGCGGGGTGGAACTCGCCGACGTCCGCGGTCGTGAGCCGCCGTGGCTCCCCTTCGGGCATGTCCTTGACCCAGAGCCGGTCGAACGCCGTGAAGGCGATCATCGTACCGTCGGGGGAGGGAACCGGGCTACGGATCTGAGCGGCCGTCACGACCGAGGCCGTATCGACTTGGTACTCGAACTTCACCTCCGGTCCGACCGCCACCTTGGCGTCGATCTCGAAGGGGATCTCGGTCGGGGCGGAGCCGTCCATCGGGATGCTCCAGATCTTCCCGCCGTACGACGCGACGATCGCTTCCGAGTTCGGCATGAACGAGTAGCCCGGAAGCAGGTCGAGCGGTGCGCGAGACTCCATTTCGTCCCGCTGGACGGGATACGCCAGCCACTCCTCCGCCCCAGTCGTGAGGTTGCGCTTACGCAGCCCGGTCTCGGTGTTCTCGCGGCTTCCGTACACGAGCCACGCGCCGTCCGGCGAGATGGCGGGTCGGAACCCGGAGCCGTACCGGCTGCTCATCGTGATCTGTGTGCGCGTCTCCGTGTCGTACCGGTAGAGTTGGTACAGCGGGAAGCTCGCGTTGTACGACCAGTCACCGGTACCGCCGGCAAACCAGATGTACCTCCCGTCCGGGGACGGTGCCGCGCCCAGCACCTTGAACTGGCTGGGCGTCGAGACGATCGGAAGCGGTGAACGCCTGGTCACGTTGTACATGAACAACTTGGCCGCACCACCGAGCCCGCCGCCGCGGCTGACCACCACGCTCTCGCCGTCCGGCATCCATTCAGGCGAGACGTATTGGTTGCCGTTCCCTCGACTCACCTGCGTCGTGTCGGTGAAGTCCATGCGCATGGTCCAGACGTTGTCGCCACCGCTTCGGTCGGAGATAAAGACGAGCGTCTCGCCGTCCGGGCTGAAGCGCGGCTGCGCGTCGAACGCGAGGCCTTCTGTAATTTGCGTGGCCTTGCCTCCCGCGATCGGGAGCGTGTACAGGTCGCCCAGGAAATCGAAGACGATCGTCTGACCGTCGGGACTAACGTCGAGCGACATCCAGGTCGCTTCGGTGGCCGTGAACTCGGCCGTGCGGTCGGCCTCGAGCACGAGCGGCTTCTTCGACCCGTTATCCCCATTCCCCCCACCGCTTCCCTGGGCAGCCACGGGCAGCGCGACGCCGAAACCGAGGGACACCAAGAGCGCACTCCGAATCCAGGATCTCACGTGCCTCCTATATCTGTCTCCATTGGAAACCCTACGACCCTCGGTCATCGCCCACCTCCCCGGATTCCCGCCGCCGTGTTGGGCGCGATTTGGCGCCATGCCTGGTCCGGTGCGGGACGCTGCCGTGGCCAAATCTCATTCAGCGTATCGCCCTCGTAGAGTCGGCCGTTCTTCATCACATAACGGATCGTGTTGGTATTGCGGATGTTCGTGAGCGGATTCTCATTCATGATCACCAGATCAGCCAGTTTGCCCGGTTCGATCGAACCGAGGTCGCCGCCCAGGCCGATCGCCTCGGCACCCATGATCGTGGCGGCGCGAAGCGCGTCGTGTGTGTCCATTCCGCCTGACTGGAGGGCCCATAGCTCCCAGTGGTAGCCGAGACCCTGGAGCTGACCGTGGCTCCCCACCCCGGTCTTGCCACCGCCCTCGACCAGTTCTTTGATCCAGGAAGAGTGCTTGCTGAGCATGTATTCCTCTTCCATGAACCACCCGCCCGGTCCAGGGCCCGCCGTCTGCAACCGACGCGCCTTGCGGTCGATCTCGGCCTTGGGCATGAAGTGGTTCAGCTTCACGTCACCGACCACATCTTCATGCGTGTAGAAGTAGTTCTCGCCCCACGGGCCGCCGTAAGTGACCAGGAGCGTCGGCGTGTTGACCGTGCCCGACGTGGCGAAGAGTTGCACCACGTCGTCGTAGGCCGGCCAGATCGGCATCGTATGCTCGACACCGGGATAGCCGTCCATGGCGTGCGTCATGTTGAGCCGGTAGTCGAGCCCTCCCTCGGTCGTGGGCATCAACTCGAGCTCGCGCGCCGCCATGATCAGGTGCTGACGCTGACGGCGATTCCCAGACATGTACATCTTGAACGTCTTCGTGTCGTAGTAGTCGCTGTAGCGACGCAACACCGACCGGGCGTGATCCAGGTCGCGAATCCCTTCTCCGCTGAAGACCCCGGGCCCCGTCGAGTACACCCTCGGCCCGGCCATCTGGCCCGCCTCCACGCGGTCCGAGTAGACCAGGACGTCGGTGGTGCCGGTCTGTGGATCTCTCGTGAGCGTCACGCCGTACGCAAGGTTGGCCGCGTACATCCACGGCCGCGTATTGTGCAGTCCGAATAGGGGCCGCAGGTGCGCGTGGGTGTCCACGAACCCCGGCGTAATCGTGGTCCCGCTTATGTCGATCACCTGCGCCCCGGCCGGGACCGCGCCCCGCGGTCCGACCGACGTGATATGGTTATTCGTGACGACGATGTCGCCGTTCTCGATGATCTCGTCGCCGCGCATGGTGATGATGCGCGCCCCACGAAGCACGACCGTGCCCTGCGGGACGTCTCTGGGCACCGAAATCTCGATGCGCTGCTCGGACGGAGTGTAGTCGGGGTCAGCCGCGGCCGCGTCCAGATCGTAGCTGACCAGCGCATTCGCGATCGACCAGTGGACGGTGCGCCCATCCGCCGACCAGGTAGGGAATTCACCGCCGATGTCGGTGAGCTTCAAGGTGGGCATCGAGGCGCTGTCGGGTTTGGTCACGGAAACGACCGGGACCGGACCACCCGTCATCGGCACGGTCACGACATAGATGTCGTTCCCGATACGTGCCAGCGCTTTGTCACCCCGTGGTGCCCTGACCACGAGGCCCGCGGACTGCTGGGGTATCGTGGGCTCTTGCGACTCATCCAAGGCGGAATAGTCACGCGGCATCACGATGTCGCTGGTCTCGGACCTCTCGTACGGACCCACGAGGATGTTGCGGCGCCGCGTCACGCGGACGTGTGTCTTCAGGTCGGTGTCGTCCCACCTGGTCGACATGAGCGCCACTGTCGCTGGGCGATCCTCGGCCGCAGGAGCAGATCCGTAATAGTAGATCCGGTCGGGCTCATCGGTCCTGAAGTGTGGTCGGTTCTTGTTGCCGGCCGGCCCGATGATCGTGAGCGCGCCACCGTCGGACGGCACCCATACATACTCGGCGCCGAGTCCGCGGGCGAAGGGCCCTGTCGCCTCGTGCAGGTTTCGGTCCGAGGCGCGCCTCGTGACGATCCGCCCGTTCGGTGCCCACGCCGTCCCCTGGTAGAACGCCGACTGCTGCGTTAGCTGAGTAGGCCTTCCGCCGTCGGAGTCCACCTTCATCACGTGGCTTTCGGCGTCGTCCCAGGTTATGAAGGAGATCTCCCGGCCGTCAGGTGACCAGCTCGGGAAGTACTCGCCGATCTCCTGATTCGTGAGGCGCTCAGGGGTTCCGTTCGCAAGGTCCATCACATAGAGGCGATCCATGGCCGAGAAGGCGACCTTGGTTCCGTCGGGAGAGGGCTGCGGGTCGCGGATCTGCCTGGCGAGGAAGGTCGGCGAGTCCTCGATCGGATACTCGAACTTGAGCTCGGGACCGACCGCGACCTCGGCGTTCACAGTGAACGGTATCTCCGTTGGATCGGAGCCATCCGAAGGCACGCTCCAGATGCCGCCGCCATAAGAAAGCACGATCGCGGAACCGTCGGGCATCCAGGAGTATCCCGGCATCACGTCCATATTCGCGATCGATTCCTGGTCGTCGCGCTGGATGGGATACGCGAGCCAGCTCTCCTCACCCGTGTCGATCTCACGGAGGACCAAGCCGGTTTCGGCGTCGTGGCGAGAAGCGTAGGTGAGCCACTTGCCGTCCGGCGACAGCGCCGGGCGCATCGCCGAGCCGTACCGTGAGCTCATCGTGGTCCGCGTGCCCGTCTCACGATCGTAGACACCGAGTTGGTACTGCGGAAGGATCGAGTTGTACTGCCAGGCGCCTCGCCGCTGGTGGTACCAGACGTAGCGCCCATCGGGACCGAAAGCCGCGCCCATGATGCGCAGAATGGCAGGGGCGGTGGTCATCTGAAGCCCCGTGCCCCCGTCCTTGTGGTAGAGCCAGAGCTTCTCGAGCCCCTGAAGCGGGGCGGCGCGGGAAACCACGATGTATTGGCCGTCGGGCGTCCATTCAGGGGAGAGGAACCCGCTCCCCTCCCCCTTCGAGAGGGCGCGCTGGTCTCCACCGTCCGCGTCCATCAGATGCACGTTGTCGTCACCACTGACGTCCGAGACGTACACGATGCTCTGCCCGTCCGGGCTGAAGCGCGGCTGCATGTCGTGGGCGATCCCGTCGGTGAGCCGGGTGGCCGTGCCACCGGAGATGGGCATCGAGTAGATGTCGCCGAGAAGATCGAAGACGATGGTCTGTCCATCCGGGCTCACGTCCAGGGAGATCCAAGTCCCCTCCGAAGTCGTGAACCGAGCCCAACGTGCCGGCTCGAGCGGAAGTCCACCCTCCACTTCCTGGGCCACGACCCCAATCGGTGTCGCGACTACGAGGAGCGCGAAGAGTGCGGCGAACCCAGAAGCGGGCTGTAGAGTTGAACGCATATGAGGCTCCCAACCGTGTTGTGTTGACACAACGAAACCGGCGCCCTGCCGGGGCACCGGGCCGACTAATTTAGGACGTGTTGGCGGGCGGGGCTACACCGAGTGGGACGCTGGAAACGGGGCGGGGGTTGCAGACGGGAGGGGAGTGTGCTTCGTGGGTTCTGTCCTCAGCGCCAAGCTGTGCACCATCTCAACGAAACGGCCCTCCGGGGATATCCCGGAAGGCCGTCGCACTTCAACGCTCGGCACGGTGCCGGCAAGCATGGTCGCTACTGGACTCGAACCAGTGACTTCTACGATGTGAACGTAGCGCTCTACCAACTGAGCTAAGCGACCCAACATACCCCCACGGGGAATCGAACCCCGGTCTCCTGGCTGAGAACCAGGTATCCTGGGCCACTAGACGATGGGGGCGTCTCCTGCACCCACTACGGAAACGGACGAAAAAATACAGAGTCCGAGGAGGCGGTTCAAGTCCTGGAACGGTCCATGCCATTTCGGGTTACCTTTCGCGGAAGTTCGATACTCCTCTGTGACGGCCCGCGGATCGGAGGAGCACGGTCCCGCATGGGAGCGCTACATGGCGGAGAAGCTCAACGAGGAGTCCATCCGAGGCTGGTTACGTGATCGCCCAGGGTGGAAGCATGATGGCAAACATCTACTGAAGGTTTTCAGATTTCCGACGTTCAGAAACACGATCGTGTTCGTGAACCGGGTGGCCAGCATTGCCGACGATCTCAACCATCACCCCGACATCGACATCCGCTACGACAAGGTCCGTCTGTCGGTTACGACCAAGGAGGCCAAGGGCATCACTCAGAAGGATATCGACTTCGCGGACAGGGTCGAATACGCGACGTCGGCCCGCTGAGCTTCAGCCGGGCGCCTGGGTAACGAGCACGTCACTCGGTGCGGCGATAAAGTAGTCGGGCCCCGCCTCTTCTAGCATCGCCCGTTCGATCGGACCCCACAACGCCGCGGCGGTGCACACGCCCGCCGCATTACCCGAGAGCACATCCCACGACGAGTCGCCGACGAAGAGCACGTCGGGCCCTGGCTCCAGACCGAGGGCCTCCAGAGCCCTGTGTACTGGCTCAGGATGTGGCTTGCCGCGAGTCACCTCGTCGCCGACCACGATGTGCGGAAAGAAGTCGAGAAGGCCGCAGCACCGGAGTGTCCTCGTGGCCATGCGGCGACCCTTGCTCGTAACGACGGCCAACGGCACCCCTGCCTGCTCCAAATCCCCAAGAAGCTCGAGCACTCCGGGGAACGGTTGGACCATGCGGTCGTGGATCTCCTCCTGATGCCGGACGTACGTTTCAACCATGCCGGCATGTTCCTCCGGCGATGATGCGAACGCCTGCATCTGTACCCTCAGAGGTTTGCCCATCGTGGAGAGCCACAGGTCGTCGGGCAGCCGGCCGCCCCGGTGTAGCTCCATGGTGTGGCGGTAACAGGTCAGGATCAGCTCGGTCGTATCGGCCAGTGTCCCGTCGAGGTCGAACAGCACGGCGCTCCACCGTTCGGGCGACCGTGTCATGCCGGCGCACCATCCAAGACGGAGCGGATCGCCACGGCCAAGAGCTCGACCCCAACCTGGGCTTGCTCGGATGTCATCGTAGCGGGAGGCGCCAGCTCGACCACGTTGCCTGCGTCACCCGCCGGGAGCGTCAGCAGTCCGCTAGCTAGTGCGGCGGCCGCCACGGCTGCGCCTCCGCCCTCCAACGGCCTTCCTCCGGCGGAGGCAAGCTCGATGCCGATGAGGAGGCCCCGCCCTCTGACCTCGGCCACGCCTACCACACCGTCCAACTCGCTACGGAGTCGGCCGGCGATCTCTCCACCCAACGCGTCGGCACGCTCCACCAGGTTCTCTTCGTCCAACACATCGAGAAAGGCCAGCGCAGCCGCACACGAGAGGGGATGCCCGAGAAACGTGCTGGTGTGCAGCGCCTCTCCGGTAGACTGCGGCCAAGCTGACATGATCCTTTCGGGCCCCAGGCACACACTGAGTGGAAGACCGCCGCCGAGTGCCTTGCCCATACAAAGCAGGTCAGGCTCGACACGCTCGTGCTGAAAAGCAAACATGGATCCGGTGCGTCCAAGACCGGTGAAGATCTCGTCGAAGATCACCACGGCGCCCGCCCGCTGCGCCATCTCCACCAGCGCGGCCAGGAAACCTTCCTCGGGAATGCGGACGCCGGCACGCCCCTGGATCGGCTCCACGATCACGGCTCCGATCGGGTGGCCGGCGGGCGCACCCTCATTCAAGGCCCGTTCGACCGCCGCAAGGGCGTCTGCCAATCCACCCCCAGCCGGGAAAGGCGCGAACACCACGCCCTCGAAAACGCGTTTGCGGAACGGCTCCTTGAATTCGGGTCGGGCGGTGGCGGCCAGGCTTCCCAAGGTCAGACCGTGATAGGCGCCTTGAAACGAGAGAATGCCGGATCGTCCGGTCGCCAACTCGGCGGTCTTGAGCGCGATTTCCACCGCCTCTGATCCGGTCGAAGCGAGGACGCCGCGGGCGTCGGGCCACGGTGAGAGATCTGAAAGCCGCTCGAGAAGCTCCACCTTGAGCGCCGTGGGGTGCACGTCGCCCAGGGCGTGGGTGAGCGTTTGCGCCTGCCGGCGGATCCGGGCGGTGATCGCGGGGTGGGCATGTCCCGCCAGCGACACGCCGAACGCTCCCGTGAAATCGAGGTAGACGTTGCCGTCCACGTCGCGAACGTTCACGCCCGCCGCTTCCTCCCAGAACACGGGAAAGTGGGGCGAAAGATAGGTGACATTCCGCGATTCTACGCCGCGCAGCCGCTCTGCGAAGGCCATTGAGCGTGGCCCGGGCACCGCGGTGCGAAGCTGCGGCAAAAGCGCACCCAGTTGACTCATGTCCGCCCGGAGGTGAGGGATCCCGTCAGGACTCGGTGAGGTGGTCGGTCGTCGCCATTCCCATCACGTGGAACCCCTTGTCGACGTGGATGGTGGCCCCGGTGATTCCAGCGCCCAGGGGCGAGCACAAGAACGCCGCGGCGTGTCCAACATCCTCGGCACTGTTGACCTCGGGCAGCGCGGAATTCGCACGGTAATAGTCCACCATGCGATCGATCGTGCCGATGGCGCTGGCCGCCCGGCTGGCCAACGGACCCGCGCTGATGGTGTTGACCCGGATGCCCCAACGTCTGCCTGCCTCGTACGCGAGGGTGCGCGTGTCGCTCTCGAGTGCCGCCTTCGCCGAGCTCATCCCTCCTCCATAACCCGGCACCACGCGCTCGGCCGCCAAGTATGTCAGTGAAACGGCAGCCGCCCCCGGGGGCATGAGGGGCCCGAAGCGCTGCACCATGCTGACCATGGAGTAGGCGCTCGCGCTCACGGCGGCCAGATAACCGCTTCGGCTCGTGTCCAAGAGCGCATTCCGAACTTCCGGCCCGTTGGCGAGCGAGTGGACCAGGATGTCGAGGCACGGCTCCCCAAAGTCGCTTCGCATGGTATCAGCGACCTCCTGAATCGTGTACCCCTTCAGGTCACGATAGCGCTTTGCCTCCCGAACTTCCTCAGGCACGTCCGCCGGCTCATCGAACACGGCGTCCATGGCGTAGATCTTCTCGAATTCCAGCGTGCCTCCACCGGGCAACGAGCGGTCGAGCTTCCCGCGCTCGAGGCTCTTGGTGAAGATCTTCAAAGTGGGAGGCCAGGTGGCAACGCACACCGAAGCGCCCGCCTCCGCGAGGGACCGCGCGATCGCCCAGCCGTAACCGCGGTCGTCGGCCACACCGGCTACGAGCGCCCGCTTTCCCGTCAGGTCGATTCTCAGCATTGACTTACCGATCTCCTTCAGTTCGACACGACCCAGAACGCGAGTACCCCGTATGCGGCCAACAGGAGGGCCCCCTCCGCGCGCCGAATCGTCAAGTTGGCCCTCACGATCGGAACCAGCAGCACGGAAATGATCACGACAGCCGGGAACTCGACGCTGAGGACGTTCCCCTCCACATCGAGGGGACGCACCAGCGCGGCGATGCCCAGAATCGCGGTGAGGTTGAACACGTTGGACCCGATCACATTCCCCACCGCGATATCCGCCTCGTTACGGTAGGCCGCCACGGCCGATGTGGCCAACTCGGGCATCGAGGTGCCGATGGCCACCACGGTGAATCCGATCACTGATTCGGAAATGTTCAGCTTCGTGGCTATAGCCGTGGCCCCCTCCACCACAGCGAAGCCACCCAAGGCGAGTCCCACCGACCCCATGATCAGCAACGCCGCAATTCGGAACGCAGCACGAGCATCCAGTCCGGCGGTCTCCTTCGCGACCCTCTCGAAGTCGCCCAGAACCTTCTCGTCTTCGTCGCGGGCCACCCTGAACACGAACACCAGGTACACGATCAGCAGGCCTACAAGGCCGAGCCCCTCGATGCGACTCACGTGGAAGTTCATTAGTACGGGATAGATGAGGAACGTGATCAGAAGCATGATCGGCACCTCTCTGGTTACCACGCGTCCCGAGACCTCCAGGGGCCGAATCATCGCGCTCACCGCCAGAATCAGGCCGACATTAGCCAGGTTCGAGCCCATGACGTTTCCGAGCGCGAGCCCGCTCGCACCCTTAGCGGAGGCCACGACAGCTACGACCAACTCCGGCGCGGACGTGCCCAGCGAAACGATCGTCAGGCCGAGCACGACGGGAGGCACACCCAACCTAGTGGCAAGCCGCACGGCGCCGCGAACCAGCCACTCGGCGCCGAAGAAAATGACTCCGACGCCGCCAATGAGCTTGAGGATGTCGGTGGTCAAGCCTGCGACTCCGAGCGGCGGCCGAGCCAGGAACGGAATGCCTCCACGGACATCGTATTCAACACGTCGCCGGGCTCGAGCCATCCGCGCCGCGCCTGTTCGACGCCGAAGCGCATGCTCCCGAGTGCGCGCGGCTCGTGGGCGTCGGTGCTGATCACCACCTTGACGCCCAACTCCTTCGCCCGGCGAACGTGGACATCGCTCAGGTCCAAGCGCCGAGGGCTCGCATTCAGCTCTACCGCCACGTCGAACTCAGCGGCTGCGTGCAGAACGGCCTCCACGTCGAGCGCAAACGGCTCCCGCCGGTTCAGGAGCCGCCCCGTAGGGTGCGCGAGGATGTCGGCACGGGGGTGCCGCATCGCCTCGATCACGCGGTCCGTCATTTCCGTCTTGGCCATGTCCATCAGCGTGTGCACAGAGATGACCACAAGATCCAATCCCTCCAGAATCTCCTCCTCCATGTCCAGTGAGCCATCCTTGAGGATGTCCACTTCCATGCTTCGGAAAACCGTAATCCCCTCCAACCGTCCCTGGATCTTTTCAATCTCCCTCCATTGAAGTTTCGCTTTTTCGGCGGTGACCCCCTGAACCATAGCAAGATTCGGGCTGTGGTCCGTCATGGCCAGGTAGTCGTAACCCAACTCCCGGCACCGCAGCGCCATCTCTTCGATGCTCGCCTTGCCGTCACTCCACATCGAGTGCATCTGGAGATCACCACGAATGTCATCCAATCTGACGAGCGACGGTAGTGATCCTTTCTCCGCGGCCTCGATTTCGCCCCGGTTCTCACGAAGAACCGGCGGAATCCACTCCAGGCCCAGAATCCGGTACGCCTCCTCCTCCTCCGTCCCGCCCAGTCGCTCGCCAAAGTCGTCGGTCGACTCCTCGTCGTCCTGCCCATCCGGCGCCCGAAACACGCCCCACTCGTTGACACGGAGTCCCTGCCTGACGGCCCGGGTCCTCAACGCCACGCTGTGCTCCTTCGATCCTGTAAAATAGAGAAGAGCGGCTCCCCAGGACTCTCTGGGCACGATTCGGAGGTCGACTTCGAGCCCGGACCGGAGCACGACAGCCCCCTTGGTGACTCCCGCCGAAACCACTCGGTCGACCGACGGAAAGTTCACGAAACGATCCATGATCGCCTCCTCGGACCCCTCCACGGCGCAGGCCAGGAGGTCGAGATCGCCGACGGTCTCCCTGCGCCGCCGGAAGCTGCCCGCGACCTCAAGTTCATCCAGCCCATCGATTTCCCCGAGGTGGTCCAGCAACGGCTGGATCAGGACCTCGGCCTCGGACAGCAAGAACCGTCCCACCTGCTTCCGATAGTCCTCGATCGATCTCCGGATCTTCTCGGCGCTTTTGGCCCCAAACCCTTCCAGGGAAACGACCCGGTCTGCCTCGAGCGCCTCCTCCAGTTGATCGACGGTGGTAACGCCCAGCTCGTTCCACAGCTTCTTGACTTTTTTCGGCCCGACGCCGTCGAGCTTCACCAACTCGGCCAGCGTACGGGGCACCTCGGCCGCCACCTCTTCCAGGCGGCTCAGGCCTCCCGTCGAGATGAGCTCCTCGATATGGCCTGCGATGTCCTTGCCGACGGCCGGCAGATCAGTCAGATCCTCGCCGTCCTCGATCATGCCCTCGAGCGATTGGGTCAGGCCGTTGATGGTCTGGATGGCGTTGCGGTAGGCACGGATGCGGAAAGGGTTGGATCCCTTGATCTCGAGCAGATCGGCCAACTCGCCCAACACACCCACGATCTCGATGTTTTCCATCTTTCAGGCCTGCCGTTCCCGGCTGAGCAGTGCACGACGCATCTGGATCACGGGAGGTCCACGCCCGCAGCCCGCAGCAACTCGACCAGTGCGGCCTCGTCGAGAATCGTGACCCCCAGCTTGCGGGCCCTCTCCAGTTTGGAGCCCGCCTCCGCCCCCGCAACCACGTAGTCCGTTTCTCGGCTCACCGAGCCCGTGATCCTCCCGCCCGCCGACTCGACGAGCTTCTTGGCTTCGGGCCGCGACATCGACGGAAGCCCACCGGTGAACACGAAGCGTCGACCGGCAAGCGTGGATTCACCCACCACCTCCGGCGCGATCAGGTCCATTCCCTGCGCCAACACGGCCTCGATGTGGACTCGGTTACGCTCATCCTCGAAGAACCCAGTGATCTTCTCGGACATGATAGGTCCGATACCTTCGACGACCTCCAATTCCTCTGCGCTCGCATCCATAATGCTGCGGAAGTCGCGGAAGTGGAGGGCCAGGTCACGAGCCACGGTGGCGCCCACCTCGGGTATGCCGAGGCCGTAGAGAAAACGGTGGATGTCGACGTGCTTCTTGTCCTCGATGGCCTCCGCAAGCTTCTGAGCGGATTTCTCGGCGAAGCCCTCCAGCGGCATGAGATCCGCCGCCCGCAGCCGGAAGAGGTCGGCGAGGTCACGGACCAACTCTCGGTCCACGAGCATGTTGGCGGTCTCATTACCCAGACCCTCGATATCCAAACCGGAACGAGATGCGAAGTGAACCAGCCGTCCCTTCAGCTGAGCCGGGCAACCGAAGCGGTTAGGGCACACGGTCGCGGGACCATCTTCTATGACGGGCGTGCCACAGGCCGGGCATTCCCCCGGCATCTCGAAAGGTGGCCCCCGGTCGACTCCGGCTTCCTCGATGCGCTCAACTACCTGGGGAATGACGTCACCGGCACGCTGGATCCGAACCTTGTCCCCAGCCCGCACGTCCTTACGGGCGACCTCTTCGCGATTGTGGAGCGACGCCCTCGACACGGTGACACCTCCCACCTGGACCGGTCGCATGAGCGCTACCGGCGTGAGGCGTCCGGTACGGCCGACCGATATCGCGATGCGCTCGATGCGTGTTATCTCTTTGCGCGGCTCGAACTTGTACGCGAGAGCCCACCGGGGATGATGGGACGTGGCGCCCATGGCTGCACGGGCAACGAGGTCGTTGACCTTGATGACCACACCGTCGATCTCGTAGTCCAACGAGTCCCGGTCCGCCGCATAACGACGATGGTACTCGAGGATCTCGTCGACTGAGACCGCACGCTCCACACGTTCGGGTATGCAGAGTCCCCACTCGCGGAGAGCTCGGACAACCTCGTGATCGTGCGCGAAGGAAGCGCCGCGCACCGACAAGACGTCGAACGCCAAGATTTCCAGCGGCCGCTCGGCTGTGACGCGGGGGTCCAACTGTCGCAACGAGCCCGACGCCGAGTTCCGTGGGTTTACGTAGGGTTCGGCGCCACGCTCCACCATTCGCTGGTTGAGCGCCTCGAACGCCGAGAGATACATGATCACCTCGCCACGTATCGCAAGGAAGGCTGGCGCAGGACGTACCGCTTCGCGGAGGCGAAGCGGAAGCGACGGAACGGTTCTTACGTTCTCGGTGATTTCCTCACCCTCGAGGCCGTTTCCGCGCGTCACGGCACGCACGAGCACGCCGTGCTCGTAGACCAATTCCACCGAAGCGCCATCCAGCTTCGGCTCGAGTAGGTATTCCACCTCTTCCCCGAGGGCTTTTCGCACCCGCTCGTCGAACCGGAGGAGTTCGTCCTGGTCCTGCGTCGAATCCAGGGACAGCATCGAGGCCGTGTGACGCACGGAGGGAAGCTCAGAGCGCACCTCGGACCCGACCCTCTGGGTGGGCGAGTCGGGTGTTACCAGCTCGGGATGGGCCGCCTCGATCTCGACCAGCCGCCGGTAGAGCTGATCGTACTCACCATCGGCCACCTCGGGACGCGCCTCGACATAGTACAGATAGTCGTGGCGCCGAATCTCGGCCTTCAGCGCCTCCACTTCCCGGTTCGATTCACCGGAATGGCCATCGCCAGGGCGTTCGCTCAAGTGCGTTCACTCCGTAGTGACACGTATGAGTGGACCGGTTCGACTCAGTTGAAGACTCATAACGTGGCCAAACACTTGGCCATGGTACAGGGCTTTCCTCACCCGACCCGCACCGCCCCGTTGCGCCCGCTAGGATTCACCAGGTATATCAGAGGCTTCCGCGCACCTCCGGATCGGCTCCAGGCGTTCGCCGGTCCTCGCTGACTTTCGGAGAAGACCGATGAGACCGATGAGACTCTTGACGCTGGCCTGCGTGGCAGCCGCCCTGATACTGGCGACGGCCGGCCACGCCGCGGCCCAGATGGAGACCACCACACCCCGTCGAGCAGACGAGGGGGAGGGTCCGTTCGACCGACTGATCCTCAGGGGGGTGATGGTCATCGACGGCACGGGCGCACCGCCTCGCGGCCCGATGGACATCGTGATCGAAGGTGACCGCATCGCGGAGGTGACTTCGGTCGGCTTCCCGGGAGTGCCGATCGACGAGAGCAAGCGCCCAGGCGACGCGGACCGGGTTCTCGACGTGAGCGGGATGTACGTCATGCCCGGATTCGTGGACATGCACGCGCACACCGGCGGTTCTCCGAAGGCCCCCCAGCCCGAATACGTCTATAAACTCTGGATGGCTCACGGGATTACTACCTCCAGAGGCGTGGGGCACGGCCCCATGATGTGGGCCCTCGAACAAAAAGCCCTGGCCGCCAAGAACGAGATCGTGGCGCCGCGCATGTTCACGTACGTGCGCCCAGGCGAGGCGTGGGACGAGGGAGACATCACGGACCCCGAAAAAGCCAGGGAGTGGGTGCGGTGGGCGGCCAACGTGGAGGTAGACGGTCAGAAGATCGACGGGCTAAAGCTCGGTTCATTCGACCCTCCCATCATGGAAGCGCTCATCGACGAGGCCCACGAACACGGCCTCGGCACCGTGGCGCACCTGGGCCAGACCGGGGTCGCCCGTATGACGGCTCTGGACGCGGCCGAAGCGGGGCTGGACATGATGACCCACTATTACGGGCTCTTCGAGTCCCTCCTGAAGGATTACTCGATCCAGAACTGGCCGCTCGATTACAACTACAACGACGAGCAGAACCGGTTCGGCAACGTCGCCCGGTTGTGGGACCAGATCTACGAGCCGGGCGGCGACGAGTGGTACGCCCTGATGGACCGCTTCCTGGAGCTCGACTTCGGGCTCGACCCCACGATGACGATCTACGAGGCGAGCCGTGACGTCATGCGCGCGCGCAACGCCGACTGGCACGACGAGTACACGCTCCCCAGCCAGGAGGAGTTCTACCAACCGAGCCGGCAGGCCCACGGCTCGTATTGGTTCTATTGGACCACCGAGGACGAGGTTGCGTGGAGGAACTTCTACACTCGGTGGATGCGCTTCCTGAACGAGTACAAGAACCGGGGCGGTATCGTAACCACCGGCTCCGACTCGGGCTTCATCTATAAGCTGTACGGGTTCGACTACATCCGGGAGCTCGAGTTGCTCCGCGAAGCAGGGTTTCACCCGATCGAGGTCATACGCGCCGCCACCATGCACGGCGCCATGCAGCTCCACAAACCGAAAGGCGTCGAGCCGGACTTCGGCATGATCCGCCGCGGTCTCAAGGCCGACTTGGTGATCGTGGACCAGAATCCGCTCCAGAACCTCAAGGTGCTCTACGGCACAGGGGCGGTGAAGATCAACGAGGAGACGGGCGAGGTCGAGCGCGTTGGCGGCATCAAGTACACGATCAAGGACGGCATCGTCTACGACGCCAAACAGCTCCTCGAGGATGTTCGGGAAATGGTGCGTGAGGCCAAAGCCAAGGAGCGCGTCACGACTCAAGGCGGAGGCGGCTGATCTATTCGGGTGGCCAGCCAACCATGGACCTGAATAAGGTTCGCGCGGACACACCGGGGTGCGAACACTGCATCCATCTGAACAACGCGGGCGCCGGCCTGATGCCGGCGTCCGTGCTCAATGCGATACGGGACCATCTTGAGCTGGAAGCCCGTGTGGGCGGCTACGAGGCGGCTGACCAGCGCGCGTCCGAGATCGACCAGGCCTACGCATCCATCGGCCAGTTGATCGGGGCCCCGGCCCGAAACATCGCGGTGGTGGAGAACGCGACGGCCGGCTTCATCCAAGCCCTATCGTCGATCCCCTGGAAACCGGCGGCGATGATGATCTTGCCGGCGTCGAGGTGGCGCTTCATGCGTTCGCTGGAAATCGATTGGATGCGGGCCTTGGTGTGGGAACTGTCGGTCTTGATGCCGATTTGCCCTCCGGTGAGGCTCACCGCTTCGCTGCCCAGTTCGTGAATGGCCATCGCCATCAGCGCGACGCTCACCTGCTCGCCCGTGGAGAGGAGCATGTCCATCTCGCGGGCCGGCGGGTTGTCGGAAATCTCCGCGGCCAGGCTCAGCAGCGCGTCGGTCTGCTTGCCCATCGCGGAAACGACCATCACCACCTGATGCCCTTCCTGTTGGGCACGAATCGCCTTGCGGGCTGCGGCCTTGATCTTCTCGGCATCAGCCAGGCTCGTGCCGCCAAATTTCTGTACGATTAAACTCATTGTGGATTTCGGATTTCGGATTGTCGGAGGGGAATAGAACGCGGATTCACGCGGATTAAACAGATGATCGCCGATATGAGATAATATTAATGCATTTCACAATCCGTTAAAATCTGCTGAATCCACGTTC
>JADFRS010000241.1 GCA_022561145.1 Gemmatimonadota bacterium | reverse complement strand
TTCCACGAGCACGTGTCCTTCAATTACAGCAGCCCGCCGCCGCCGACACGGCTGAGAGCGTCAGGGTCTCTCCCGCCACAGGTCGAACCCGTTGTGGACCGCTCTGCCTTGCTGATCCTCGACGGAGATGGCAATCCGATCGGCGATTCGAATGATCTGACCAACCGACGCCGGCGGGTGATCAGCAGAGGACTGGTTGCACCCACGGCGTCGTAGCTCTTTGGTCGGCACGGGGAGTTGCGGATCCCGGTCTACCTCTTGGCCGGGGCTGCGTGAAGGGCTTGGAGGGGCCTCTCTCCCCGTGTCTGCCGGATCTTTGCGGTGTGTCACGCATCCCGAACCTGCGGGTCCTGCTGACATCCTGGCCCGAGTGGGTAACGCACAAGGGCAGACTTCGGTTAGCGACAACACCCCCAACTCGTGTCGTCGTCGCCTAATGACATGACCAAGGCCAAACGCCTCACCATTTCCCAGACTGATCTCGCCCGGGTTTTCGGCGTAAGTACGCGGACCATCCAGAGGTGGGAGGAGGAGGGATTGCGCGAGGCGCGGATTGGTCGACGTGCGACATACGCACTCCCGGTTGCTGTCGCGTGGCGCGTCGATCGCGAACGGCGCGAAAGCGATGTGATGGATTTCAACGAAGCCCGGGCGAGGAAGATGGCCGCACAGGCCGAACTCACTGAGATCGAGGTCGCCCGAGCCCGAGCGGAATACATCCACGTGTCCGACCTGGACCACCTCTTGGCCGAGCCGCTCGCCCGGCTCCGCGGCCGCCTTCTGTCTTTCGCTGGAGTTGTAGCACCACGGCTCACCGAACCTCTCGAGGTGCCGCAGGCCGTGGCCATCATCGACGGCGCGATGGCCGAATTCCTCGAACCGATCTCGCGAGAGGGCCTACTCGGTGGCGACCAGGACTGAGCGGTCGGCGCCTCTGCGGACCCGTCCCGAGGCCGAAGAGGAGTGGATCCGGCGGGCCGACGCGATCTGGCGCACGCTCCTAAAACCGCCTCCCCGCCTGACGGTCTCAGAGTGGGCGGACAAGTACCGAGTGCTTTCGCCGGAGGCCAGCGCGGAGCCCGGCAAGTGGCGCACAGATCGTACCCCCTATCTACGTGAGATCATGGACGTGATCTCGGATCCGTTGGTCCGTCGGGTATGCTGGATGGCGGCATCGCAGGTGGGCAAGACGGAAGTCATCAACAACGTGGTTGGGTACTTCATCGACCAAGATCCCGCTCCGATCCTCGTGGTGCGGCCGACACTCGACGATGCGATGGCCTGGAGCAAAGACCGTTTGGCACCCATGCTCCGCGACTCACCCGCGCTCAAGGGTAAGGTGAGCTCGCCGCGGTCGAGGGACTCCGGGAATACACTACTCCACAAGACGTTCGCGGGAGGGCACCTGACTATCGTCGGCGCCAACTCGGCGTCCGGTCTGTCCTCACGGCCCATTCGAATCGTGCTGCCCGACGAGGTCGATCGCTTCCCGCTCTCTGCCGGCACGGAAGGCGATCCGGTGAGTCTCGCCATTCAGCGATCGAGCACGTTCTGGAACCGGAAGATCGTCATCGTCTCAACTCCCACGATACGTGGTTTGTCTCGCATCGAGGCCGAGTGGGAGAAGTCCGATCAACGGCGCTTCTACGTGGCCTGCCCCCATTGCGAGCACGCACAGACCCTCGCCTGGCCGAACGTGACTTGGGACAAGGAGCTCGTCGACGGCAAGGAGGTGCACCACCCGGAGACGGCTGCATACACATGTGAGGCGTGTGGCGTACTGATTGACGAGAGCTCGAAACACAAGATGCTCCAAGAGGGCGAGTGGAAGGCCGAAAACCCGGACGGGCGCTTCCCTGGGTTCCACATTAACGCGCTGTACTCGCCGTGGGTGCGGTGGCCGGAGTTGGCCGAGAAATGGCTTGAGGCACAGGGCGACGTCGAGCGGCTGAAGACGTTCATCAATCTCCAACTCGGCGAGTCCTGGGAAGATCGCTTCACCGATTTCAAGGCCGAGGATCTCCTATCTCGAGCGGAGGAGTATCCGGCCGAGGTGCCGGACGGCGTGGGTGTCCTGACAGCCTCTGTGGACGTCCAGGGTGATCGTCTGGAACTTGTGGTAAAAGGCTGGGGCGCTGGGGAGGAATCCTGGCTCATCGGCCACCACAGGCTACACGGCGACCCCGAGGGTGGCGAGGTGTGGAGCCGGCTGGAAAACCTCTTGGCGAAGAGCTACCGCTCGGAGAGCGGAGTGGAGCTGCGGATTCTCGCCTGTATGATCGATAGCGGCCACCTGGCACCGACGGTTTTCCGCTTCGTGCGCCCGAGAGAAGGGAGAAACGTCTGGGCATGCAAGGGCCAGGACGGGGGGGCGACCGATCCGCTGAAACGATCCATGCGTGCGAACCGGTCCGGTGTGAAGGTCTGGTCGATCGGGGTCTCTGGATTCAAGGACTCGGTTTTCCGTCGGATTCGAGTCCAACGGCCTGGGCCCGGTTACATGCACTTCTGTTCTCCGACAGCGACAGGAGCCGATGCCGAGTACTTCGCGCAGTTCGGAGCTGAGATTTCCGTTAGGGAACGGTCAGGGGGACAGATCAGGCGGCGCTGGAAACAGATCCGCGATCGAAATGAAGCGATCGACCTCGAGGTTTACGCCTTGGCGGGCCTTCACGCCCTGGGGGAGGGCGTCCTGGCTCACCTCAAAGAATACGCGGAGGCCGTCCGGCAGGGGACTGATCCGTCCCGGACTATTCCCCGGCGCCCCGGTAGGAGGGTAGTGTCGAAGGGGGTAAAGTTATGATGATCACCTCAACGAGGGCACGAAGAATGAAGGCTGAAAATCAATATGAAGCGGCCAACCGGATCACGGTCGGCGAACTGCGGGAGATGCTCCGGTTCTACTCAGACGATACGGAGTTGACCATCGGGCCGGCGACGAACGCGGAGCCGCTCGTGTTCACTAGGGTGAAATGCCGGGGACCGAACCTGATACAGATCGAGGTAGCAGAGGCAAGGGAGTTGATGGATTGCGTGCCCAGGTACCGACCCCTCTCGGGTAATTGGTGGCCAGGAGCTGACGGTCACACGAAGGTTGGCCATGGTCGCCCGGACATGCTAGTTTCTCCGTCCCCCCCGGTCATGATCCTTGACTAGCGTGTCGTCGAAAACAAATGTTTCGGCGGCCCCGAACCTGAGAAACCATATGGCATTTGAGTCGGAAGAGGCACTAGTTCAATCCTTCCTTGACGTCATCTCTGCGGACGCGACCCCGTGGGGCGACAATCTCAAGACTGCCCGCGAGTTCGACTACCTGCGCGGGCGCACCGATGTCGTGGGTCTCTCCGACTCTGGCGAATTGATCGCATTTGAGGCCAAGCTGAAGAAATGGCGGGTGGCGTTGAACCAGGCCTACCGGAACACTTGCTTCGCCAATCAGTCGTATGTTCTCCTACCGCGGGCCGTAGCCGAGCGCGCGTTTGCCCGCCTCCACGAATTCCGGCGAAGGCGGGTCGGACTATGCTACCTCGATGGCGAGAAGCTGGTGATCCTCTTGGACGCGCAGAAGGGTGAGCCCCTGCAGCCTTGGCTCTACGAACGGGCCTCGAAGCTAATTGAGGAGTCACAGAAGTCAGTTGCCTGACGACCTCCTGCGCCAAGCTGCTGTCAGTTTCTGCGTTAGCGAGGATCTGCGATTTGGCGAACTCGTGGGCCAAGGTGCGTTCAAGCAAACCTTCAAGGTCTTCGGTCCAGATGAAACAACACTCGCCCTCAAGGTCCACCGTCCGGGTGCCTCACCAGAACGCACCGAACGGGAGATTGAGGCGATGGAGTTGTGCGACCATCCTAACATCGGTCGCCTCCATCAGGTTTCTACCATTGAGGTCCGAGCGCAATCGTATGTTGTCACCCTTGAGGAGTTCCTCGGTGGAGGCACCCTAAGCGATCGTGTCGAGCGCTCCGGCCTGGTCACCGCGGTTCAGTTGGTCGCTCTGGGTGCCCCGCTCATCGATGCCCTGCAGCACATCGCAGATCACTCCTTGGTCCACCGAGACATCAAGCCGGAGAACATTCTATTCCGAGAGGACGGAGTCACGCCCGTCATCGTGGATTTCGGCCTGGTTAGGGCATTGGAGCGAAGCCCTCTGACGCGTAGCTGGATCATCCAGGGCCCCGGCACTCCGT
>JADFRS010000240.1 GCA_022561145.1 Gemmatimonadota bacterium | reverse complement strand
ACGCTTCGCGTCGGTGCCCGGCGGGATGAGGGCACCGCGCGAAGCGTGGTCGCGAGCCGCTCGAGGAGCTGAATCGGAGAGAGCAGGAGCTTGGTGCGGCCGTCCGGCGCCGGCTTGGACAAGCGATAGATGAGCCGGGCGACCCACCTCCGGTGGGTGCCCCGAGGTGAGGGAAGCGATGCCGCCGGGGGCGTAGAGCCGTTCCAGCGCGAAGGGTGGACGCGCACAGTATCGGAGCAGCCGTTCGACGCCTGCTCGGTCATAATCATTCAGCGTCTCTCGACCTATCGAGTGCATGATGATGCAGGTCCCGCGGACACTACCGGGCATCGAACCACCGCTGTTATCGCCACCGAGACGCCGGGACAAGGCATTGGGGCCTTGAATACGGATTCATTGGGCTTGTCTGCCCGGATCCCCTACGTCGGTATCCCGGTTGAGGAGTTGGAGCTGACTCGTGTATTGATAAAGACGGTTGCGCCTCCTGCCACTCACCTCGTGAGCGATGCCGAGCTCTTGGAGGCGCTTCAAAGCCGCCTGGACAGTGGGCCACGTCAGTCCCAACTCCTTACCAGCCCGGGCTGCCGAGATGAGGATGCGTTGTCGCATGAGGTCGTACACCTTCAGCGCGGACGGCGCGGCCCGACCCAGGCTCTCCACCTTCGCCCGGTCCGAGACGAAGAGGTTGGAGAGCGCCTCTGCGGTCTGGGTAGCCTCGTCCGCAACGGCCTCCACGCCGATGAGGAAGAACCTCAACCATCCTTCCCAATCACCTTGGGTACGTACTCGCTGAAGCGCATTGTAGTAGTCGGACCGATGCTTCCTGAAGTACAGGCTGATGTAGAAGTAGGGATGGGCTAGCGCACCGTCCACGACGAGCATGAGACTTATCAGCAGCCGCCCAATGCGACCGTTGCCGTCGAGGAAGGGATGGATGGTCTCAAACTGGGCGTGGGCGATGCCAGCTTTGAGCAACACGGGCGTGGACCCGAACTCGTCGTGCAGATACCGCTCGAGATTGTCTAGGGCCGGCATGACCTCGTGGGGTGGCGGCGGAACGTAGATCGCGTTCCCGGGCCGGGTTCCTCCGACCCAATTCTGAGTCCGTCGAAACTCCCCTGGTGCACGGGTGCTCCCCCGGCCAGCTGACATGAGTCGGCTGTGTGCTTGTTTCAGGAGCCTGAGGGAGAGAGGTAGCGTACCGGTCTTTATCTTATCGATGGCGTAGAACAATGCATCGACGTATCGCGATACTTCCCGGACATCGTCGACCGGGGTACCCGGGGCGGATGCGTTCTCGTACTCTAGCAGATCCGAGAGCGTAGACTGCGTTCCTTCGATCTGGCTCGTTAGGACGGCCTCTTTTCGGACGTACATGTAGAGCAGCCGTTCCGGATCGAGCTGAGCCGAGGCTCCATCAAGTCTTCCGAGGGCGAAGGCGGCGGTTTCGTGGAGCCGGGCTAATTCACCCTCGAGGAGAACCGGTGGGTTGGGTGGAAGGGGCGTTGGCATAAACGCTGAGAACCCGTCAGGACCTGCTTGTTGTTGAACGAGGTTTCCAGCTCGGTTTGACATTCCTTGGGCCACTCAAGTTTGGATTAGAAAGCCTGTATCAAAACATATCTGATAAAGTTTTGATTCTGCATCGTCTTCCCAATCGTACTTCTTGACGGGAGTCCGTTTTATCAAAGAATAAGGCATGTACCTTTGATAACACAACCCCTTATCAAAAGTTTCCCGCTTCCGACGTCCGCAACGCGAAGACTCCGACCATGATTCACGTCGTCGAAGGTGATCCGCGAGAGCGCGGTCAGTGGCGTCCTCGAAGCTGGGCGATGAGCACGGTCAGCGGCATCCCCGAACTTGGGCGATGAGAACGTCCTGAGCTCGCTGGTGCGAGCTCTCTGCGAGCAGCCGCATGGCGCGCTCACGAAGTGACTCGCGGGACTCGTTCCGGGCCGGCAGGTGGCACGCGGCCGTCGCCACGAGGATGAGCACGATTGGCACCGGCGATTGACCCGCCAGATCCACTGGCTTCGCGTCTTCGTGGAAGGCGTGGTGATGGTCGGCCCTGCAACGGCAGGCTATCCGACAGGGCCGCGACCCCCCTGCGCCCTACACCATGTGTGACCTACATACCAGGTCGTGGGTTACGGTGGCACGGCCCCATCTCCGTCGTTGGGGCTCCTAGGACCACCGTCTTCGGCGGCGGTGCCCGCGACGGCTATGGCGTCGCCTTCGCTGAGCTGGCGAGAACGCCGCAATTCCGTTCGATTTCTTTCCCCTAGGAATTGACACCTTCCAATGTAGTGATATCATACTATCACTTATCGATATGTAACAGGATATTCACTACTATGTTACTACTTGCTCCAAGGACGGTCGACGAGATCGCTCGGGGTCTGGCTGCGCGTGTCAAAGCGCTGAGGCTGGCGCGGAACTGGACCCAGAAGGAGGTGGCCGTACGCGCCGGCCTAAAGCTCGATACGTACCGCGTGTTCGAGCGTACCGGGAGGATCTCGCTGGAACGGTTGATCAGACTCGCACAGGTCCTGGACGCGATCGACGGGTTCGACCGACTGTTCCCGGAGCCCGCAGCGCATTCTCTCGACGAGTTCGAGAAACTGGGCGTCCGGCAGAAGCGGAAGCGCGCGAGGCGCCGCGATGCGTAGGCTCGACGTCTTCCTCGACTGGGGCAACGAGAAGATCCGGGTTGGCACGCTCGCCGAGCGGGATCGCCGGATTCTCCTCGAGTACGACGTGGCGTTCCTGAACGACCCTCTGCCGCTCTCTCCGTTCAAGCTCCCACTGACCGACGGACTGCATGAGGACGAAGACCTGGTGTTCGATGGGCTCTTCGGTGTGTTCCATGACTCGCTGCCCGATGGATGGGGCCTGCTCCTCATGGATCGGCAGTTCCGGAAGTGGGGGATTGTCCGGGATCAGATCTCGCCGCTCGACCGTCTTGCCTATATCGGGAACCGAGGAATGGGCGCGCTGGTGTACGAGCCGGCACGCGACATGGACGAGATCGGCTCGCTAGGCGCCATAGAGCTGGATGACCTCGCCGGCCAGGCGACCCGGATCCTGGAGGGCAGTCTCGAGGACGTGCTACCCCAACTCATTATCGCCGGCGGCTCGCCCCAGGGCGCTCGACCGAAGGTGATCGTGGGCGTGCGCGAAGAGGATGACCACCTCATCAGCGGCGCGACCGACTTACCGGAGGGCTATCGGCACTACATGATCAAGTTCGGTGCGATCGAGGACGGGCCGGACATCGGAGCCGTCGAGGCGGCGTACGCGCTCATGGCGCGCCAAGCCGGGATCGTCATGGCGCACACGCGGCTCTTCGAGACGCCCGATGGTTCACGCTACTTCGGGGTCGAGCGTTTCGACCGGAACGGCGGCCGCCACCACATCCACACCCTGAGCGGGCTGCTGCACGCGAGCCATCGGCACCCTTCCGTGGAGTACGACGCGCTGCTCCGGGCTACCATGGTTCTAACGCGGGACCACCGGCAACTCATCGCCGCTTTCCGGCACATGGTGTTCAACGTTCTGGCGCACAACCGCGACGACCACACCAAGAACTTCTCCTTCATCATGGCCAGGGACGGCACGTGGACGCGGACGCCGGCCTACGACCTGGTGTTTTCATACGGTATGGGTGGCTGGCACACCATGGCGGTGGCCGGTGAGGCCCAGAGGCCCCGGGTGAAGCACTTATTGGACGCAGGTGCCGCGGCCGGCGTGGGCCGAGAGGAAGGCCATTCGGTGATCCAGGAGGTCACAGCGGCCGTGGCCGACTGGCCTAGGTTTGCCAACGAGATGGGTGTGTCCCATGACCGCACTCGTGCGATAGGACAAGAGCTGGCTCGGCTACGCGCGTGAAGCGCCCGCCCATCGGACCATGTCGCCGCATTACGCGTGTGGTTTGCGTTCTCCTGCACGACGCGGATCCCACCGCCGCCGCGGCACCCTTCTCGATGCCAGGTGGCGGCCCGCTGTACTTCTACCACGGGCTGCTAGGCCTTTCCCTGGAACGCCTCCAAGAGTCCGAGCACGTGGTCGATGTCGGCCTCCGTGTGGTCGGCATTGATCTGGGTGCGGATCTCTTCGTCTCCACGGGGCACCACCGGGTACGCCAGACCGGTTGCGAGGACCCCGTTGTCGTACAGGTACTGGACGAGATCTCGCGTCTTCTGAGTGTCGCGGACCATCAGCGGAACGATCGGATG